>DATBMQ010000023.1:0-12515 GCA_036554765.1 Steroidobacteraceae bacterium
GTGCAGCTCCATGACGCCCTTCAGCCACTCGCGCGCGCGCAGCTGCTGGGCCGCGCCGTCCTCGTCGCCGGTCTTGTACTGCCAGTGCGCGGCGATGCCGGACTCCGCCATGCGGTTCATGTCCTCGGTGCGGATCTGCACTTCCAGCGGGATGCCGTTCGGGCCGAACAGCGTGGTGTGCAGCGACTGGTAGCCGTTCACGCGCGGGATCGCGATGTAGTCCTTGAAGCGCCCGGGCGTCGGCCGGTACAGGCCGTGCACCAGGCCGAGCGTGCGGTAGCACTCGTCCACCGTGCCGACGACGATGCGCACGCCGAACACGTCCACGACCTGCGCCAGCGGCAGCCGCTTGCGGCGCATCTTCATGTAGACGCTGTACAGGTGCTTCTCGCGCGCCTCCACGCGGCCGTTCACGCCGGCGTTGGCGAGCGTCTGGCGCAAGGCCTTGACGATCTTCGGCAGGAACTCCTTCTGGTTGCCGCGCGCGCGCTTGAGCTCGCGCTCGATCACGCGGTAGCGCTGCGGGTAGAGCGTGCGGAAGCCGAGCTCCTCGAGCTCGAGCTTCAGCGAGTGGATGCCGAGCCGGTTCGCGATCGGCGCGTAGATGTCGAGCGTCTCGCGCGCGACCGAGCGGCGCTTCTCGGGCGGCATTGCCGCGATCGTGCGCATGTTGTGGGTGCGGTCGGCGAGCTTGACCATGATCACGCGGATGTCGCGCACCATCGCCAGGATCATCTTGCGGAAGCTCTCGGCCTGCGCTTCCTTGCGGCTCTTGAACTGGACCTGATCCAGCTTCGTCACTCCATCGACAAGCTCGGCGACTTCCTTGCCGAACTTCTGCTCGACCTCGGCCATCGAGGAGGGCGTGTCCTCGACCACGTCGTGCAGGATGGCGGCGGTCAGCGTCGGGCCGTCGAGGTGCAGGTCGGCCAGGATGTCGGCGACCGCGACCGGGTGGGTGATGTAGGCCTCGCCGGACTGGCGCTTCTGGCCCTGGTGCGCGATCTCGGCGTAGTCGAAGGCCTCGCGCACGTGCTCGACCTGCTCGGGCGCGAGGTAACCCTCGATCTTCGCAATGAGCTGGGCGATCCCGGGAGCGCGTCTTCCGCCCGGCAGCAGCCCGAGGATGGAAGACGCGTAGCTCATGGGCCCGGGCGCCCCGCGGTCAGTCCCCCAGGCCGAGCTGCGGTGCGCGGAAATCCACGCCGAGATCGAGCGGGTTCTCCGGAATCAGCTCCGGCTCCGGCTCGGGATCCGGCTCGGACAGCAGGTCGACGGTGACCTTGCCCTCCGCGATCTCGCGCAGCGCCACCACCGTGGGCTTGTCGTTCTCCCATTCGACCAGCGCCTCGGCGCCGTTCGTGAGCCGGCGCGCGCGCTTGGCGGCGAGCAGGACCAGGTCGAACAGGTTGTCGACGGTATGCAGGCAGTCTTCGACGGTGATGCGGGCCATGGAAAAGACCGTAATTTCAGGGAATTGGACCGATCATCATACCCGAGCGGGGGGTGCCCCGGCCAGCAATGGTTCCGGTCCGGAGCTAGTCCTTCGGTTCCCGGCGGTCCCGCCGTTTGCGGCGCTCGGTCGCGACACCGACGGGCCTGGCAAACGCGTCCAGGTCCTCCGCGCGCCGGCCGCCGCTGCGGCGATCCTCGTGGTGCTGGTAGGTGCAACGGCATTGGCTGGGCCAGCTGCAGGCCGGAAGGGGCAGCTGCGGCGCTTCGCGCGACAGCCAGCGCTGGGCCTTCCCGGATTTTGCCGCCTCGCAGGCGCCCGACCCGGGCTTCACCGACACCGCGTGCCAGCGACGGTCCGACTTGGGTCTGTTGCCGCCCGGGTCCTTGTCAGCCATCGGGTCCTGCCCCTATCTGTCGTCCATGCTAGCGAATCTCCGCATCAGGCGCGCAACAGGCTGCCGGCCAGCGTGGCCAGGCCCGCGCGGCCGCTGCGCGAGGCTTCGCCGCGGCCATCGAAGACGGCCTCGAGTTCCTCCAGCGCCCGGTCGAAGTCCTGGTTCACGATCACGTAGTCGAAGTCCTGCCAGTGCGACATCTCGAGGGTCGACTCGGCGAGGCGCCGCGCGATGACCTCTTCGCTGTCGGTGCCACGGCCGCGCAGCCGCCGCTCGAGTTCGGCGCGCGACGGCGGCAGGATGAAGACCTGCACCGCCTCCGGCAAGCGCTCGCGCACCTGCCGCGCGCCCTGCCAGTCGATGTCGAGGATCAGGTCGCGGCCCGCCGCGAGCGCGGCCTCGACCACGCTCCGGCGCGTGCCGTAGAGGTTGCCGAACACCTCGGCATGCTCGATGAACTCGCCGGCGCCGACGAGCCGCTCGAATTCCGCGCGCGTGATGAAGTGGTAATCGCGCCCGTCACGCTCGTGCGCGCGCGGCTTGCGGGTGGTGCAGGACACGGAGAACTCCAGCCCCGGGCGCTTCGCCATCAGCGCCTGCAGCAGGCTGGTCTTGCCGCCGCCCGATGGCGCCGCGATCACGTACAGCTTGCCGCGCTTCCCCACCCGCCAATTCTAGTTGGAAAAGGTGTCAGGCACCTTTTCGGCACCGCCAAAAAGGTGCCTGACACCTTTTCAGACGAGGCTGAGCGAGACGGCGGCGAGGGCGAGGCCGATGGCGATGGCGGCGAGGACGTCGCTCGGGTAATGCAGGCCGAGGACGACGCGCGACAGGGCGACCAGCACCGCGAACGGCGCCAGCGGGATCGCGAGCGCCGGGAACCAGGCGCAGGCCACCGCGGTGAAGACGACCGCATGCAGCGTGTGGCCGGACGGGAAGCTGAACTGGTCGAGCGGCGCGACCAGGGCGACCACGCCACGGCCCGCCGCGCAGGGACGCGGCCGGCGGATGTGGCGCTTGAGTCCGTTGTAGAGCGCGAGCGCCGCAAGTCCCGTGATCGCCATGTGCAGGGCCGCGCAGGCGCCGCGTTCGCCGCCCAGGACGGCCAGTCCGGCCATCAGCGCGTACCAGAAGATGCCGTCGCCCAGCCGGCTGATGGTCGCGAAGAAGCCATGCACGAAGCTGCGCGAACCCCAGCGGTTCAGCGCCAGGCAGAGCGGCAGCTCGGTGGCGGTCATGCCGGCGCTCCCGCGGGCAGGCTCGCCAGCAGGTCGACGAACTCGCGCGTCACCCGCTCGGGCGACAGCGCGAGCGCGGTGCGGCGCGCGGCGCGGCCCATCTCGCGCCGGGTGGCCTCGTCGACGGCGGTCTCGACCGCGGCCGCGATGAATCCAGCCGCATCCTCGCAGGCCACGGTGCGCCCGTGGACCCGGTCCTTCAGGTGCGCGTGCGCGGCGCCGTAGTCGAACGCGACCGTCGCCACGCCCGCCGCCATGGCCTCGAGCGTCACGTTGCCAAAGGTCTCGGTGAGGCTTGGAAAAAGAAACAGGTCGGCGGAGGCGAAATGCCCGGCGAGATCCTCGCCGAGCCGCAGACCCGTGAAAACGAAGTCCGGGTGCTCGCGCTTGAGACGATCCGCGAGCGGCCCGTTGCCGACCCACACGAAACGCGCATCGGCACGCCGCTGCCGGATCGCGTGGAAGGCATCGATCGCAAGTTCCAGGTTCTTCTCGGGCGCGATGCGCCCGACATAGATGACGGCGAGGCCGCCTGGGCCGACGCCCCAGCGCGCGCGCAGCCTGGCGTCGCGCCGCGCCGGGTCGAAGAGCGCGGTGTCCACGCCGCGCGCCACGACGCGCACGCGCTCGAAGCCGCGCTGCTCGAGCCAGCCGCGCAGTTCCTCGGTCGGCACGACCGTGGCGCCCGAGGCGTTGTGCATGCGCCGCAGCCAGGCGCGCACGAGCGGCGTCAGCGGCCCGAGCCCGTAGGCGCCCGCGTAGGCGTCGAACCGCGTGTGGAAGCCGGTCGCGACCGGGATGCCGAGCTTCCGCGCCGCGCGCACCGCGGACCAGCCCAGCGGGCCTTCCGTCGCCACGTACACCGCGTCCGGGCGCCGCGCACCGAAGTTGCGGGCGAGCATCCGGCCTGCCGGAAAACCGAAACGCAGGCCCGGGTACTTCGGCAGCGCGGCGCCCGCCACCAGCAGTTCCTCGATCGGCCGCGGCTGCGGCAGCGCCGACACGCCCGGCTGGCGCGGGCGCACCAGCGTGATGTCGTGACCGCCGGCCGCCATCTGCGAGACGAGCGCATGCACCGTCAACGCGACACCGTTGACTTCGGGCGGATACGTCTCTGTGACGACTGCAATTCTCATAAGGCACCGCCAGGGTGCGGCGCCATTGTCGCGGTCGCGCATGGCGCGCCTGTGACAGGCGCATGACGGTGGTGTGAAATGCCGCGCCCTGCGGCATCAAGGACTTACAAAAAGGAGGCAGGCACCTTGTTTAGCGGCTGGCCAGCCAGGCGTCGGGCGTCGGGAAGTTCGCGGCCTCTTCCTTGAGCCAGGAGCGCAGCGCGCAGACCTTGGGCAGTTCCGAGTAGGCGGGCGGGCAGACGAAGGAGTAGCGGAAGCGCGACGGCACGATCGTGCGGCTGCCGAGAACCAGGCGCCCGGCGAGCAGGTCGTGCGCGGCGATGGACCAGCGTGCGGGTGCGTAGCCCAGCCCTTCCAGCACGGCGGTGAGCACGCTCACCGAGTCGTCGATGATGGTCGGTCCCGCGGGCCAGGGCGTCGGCGCCGCGCTCTTCTCGAACCGCGACCAGGGCTCGTCCCGCGCCTGCAGCATCGGGATGCCCTTGAGCGTGTCGCGCTCGTCAATCGAGCCGTGCTTCTTGTAGAGCGCCGGCGAGGCGACCACGACCAGCCACTCGTCCATCAGGTGCTCGTACTCGAGGCCGGGCAGCACGTTCTCCCCGAGGCGCACGGCCGCGTGGAAATCGCTGCGCCCGAAATCCACGGCCTCGCGCGAGGTGTGCCAGTCCACCTGCAGGTCCGGGAACTTCGCATGCAGGCGGTGCAGCCGCGGCGTCAGCCACTTCTGCATCAGCGAGGACAGCGTGCTGACGTTGACGATGCCGCCGGCGCGCATCAGGCGCGTCTCGCGCAGCACCGCGACCAGCGAATCCAGTCCGGCCTGCACGCCGGGCAGCAATTTCGCGCCCTCCGGCGTCAGCTCGACCTTGCGGCCGCTGCGGCGCAGCACCGGGATCTGCAGGTATTCCTCGAGCGCCTTGATTTGCTGCGAGACGGCCGCCGGCGTGACGTTCAGGGCCTCGGCCGCCTCCGCAAACGACAGGCGCGTGGCCACCGCCTCGAACACCCTCAAGGCATTGAGCGGCAAGCGTCCATAGGCCGAGGCAGGCACGAAAGTTTCCCTTAATCGAGGTTGAGTTTATGCATTTGTTCGCCAGACGCCGCAGCCGCAGAGTCTAGCCCACGGAAGGACTGGCGCGGTGCCCGTCCCCGTAGCGACGGAGGAAAAATCATGAGCGGACATCTGCAGGGTTTCCTGGGGTTTCTGGACCTGCTGGCGGAAGGCGAGCGGCGCCATGCCGAGCTGATCGCCGGCCGGCGCTTCGAGCCGGCGCTGCAGCCGGTGCCGGCCCCCGCCAGGGTGATCAAGTTTCCCTTAACGGGGCATCAGAAAGCCCGTTTGTTCGAGGCGGCGGCGCAGCCCAGAGTCTCATCCGAGCATTGATGGAGGGCATGGGGCCTTCCGCAACACGCAAGCAAAGGAGCAAGGCAATGAAGGCGTATTCGATCTTTCGCAACACGGGGCTCGCGGCGGTGCTGGTCGCCACGCTCGCCACCCTGGTCAGCAACGGACTCGCGCTTGACCAGCGCGTGGTGTACGAGCGGGACATCCTGGGCTTCGAAGCCGCATACGTCCTGCCCGAGGTCGTGGTCACGGCCCGGCGTCTCGAGACGTGAGCCGCCGGAACGATGCCGGGTCGCGGATTCGGAGATTCGCCGCCACTGTCGCCTGAACCGGTCGCAGCGTCCTCCCCCCGACGCACCGGCACTGGCGGCGAATCCCCGAATCCGCGCCCCGGCATCCCGCCGGGACCGCCCGTACAATCGGGCGGATGTTCCCGATCCGGGATGACAATCCGCATTTCCTGACGCCGTTCGCGACGATCGGACTGATCGCCGCGAACGTGCTTTCCTGGCTGCTGCTGCAGGGCCTCGGCACCGAGCCCGCGCTCTCCGCATCGGTGCTCGGGCTCGGCCTGGTGCCCGCGGATGCCTCCTGGCACTCCGTCCTCACCTCGATGTTCCTGCACGGCGGCTGGCTGCACCTGATCGGCAACATGTGGTTCCTCTGGATCTTCGGCAACAACGTCGAGGACGCGATGGGCCACTTCCGCTTCGTCGTGTTCTACCTGCTGTGCGGCGTGGCGGCCGCGCTGGCGCAGGTCGCGGCCGACCCGCGTTCCGGGATTCCGATGGTCGGGGCCTCCGGCGCGATCGGCGGCGTGATGGGCGCCTACGTGCTGCTGTATCCGCGCGTGCACGTGCACCTGCTCATCGTGCTCGGCTTCTACGTCAATACGATCGCGGTGCCCGCCTTCCTGATGCTCGGCTACTGGTTCCTGCTGCAGCTCCTGAGCGGCTGGGGCACGCTCGGCATGCAGGGCGGCGGCGTTGCGTTCTGGGCGCACGCAGGCGGCTTCGTCGCGGGCGCGATCCTGGTGTTCGTGTTCCGCAATCCCCGGCTGCTCGAGCGGCATCCGTACCGGGGCTGGAGCAGGCGCGAGGCGCCGACGCGCAACTGGCACCGCGTGCGGCGCTGACGGGAGGCATCGTCATGCAAGCGATCTCGCTCATGCGCATTCCGGGGCTCATGGTCCTCATCGTTGCGCTGGTCTGCGCCTGCGCGGCACCGCCGCCGGCGCCGCGCTCGCGGTTGCCGGCGGGCGACCATGCGCTCACGCTCGCGCACGCCGGCGCAACGCGACGCTACATCGTGCACGTGCCGCAGTCGCTGCCGGCCGGGCGCCCGGCGCCGGTCATGATTGCGCTGCACGGCGGCGGCGGTCATGGCGCGCAGTTCCAGCGCGAGAACGGGCTCGACGCGGTCGCGGACCGCCATGGATTCCTCGCGGTCTATCCCGACGGCTCGGGCCGCCTCGATGGCCGCCTGCTGACGTGGAATGCCGGCGCGCACTGCTGCGGCTGGGCGCTCGAGCACAAGGTGGACGACGTGGGATTCCTCGCCGCGCTCGTCGCCGATCTGGCACGGAGAGCCGACTTCGACGCGCGGCGGGTCTACGTTACGGGCCACTCCAACGGCGCCATGATGGCCTACCGGTTCGCGGCGGAGCGCGCGGACCTCGTGACCGCCATCATCCCTGTCGGCGGCGCGATGGACCTGCGCGAGTTCAGGCCGTCGCGGCCGGTCGCCGTGCTGCACATCCCCAGCGTGGACGATCCGCGCGCATTGTACGAAGGCGGCCTGGGCCCGGCGTTCCCGGGCACCGAGACGCGCGTCGAGCACCAGCCGGTGATGGCGGGCCTCGATCGCTGGGCGCGTCAGAATGGCTGCCGGTTGCCGGCGGCTCCCGGAGAGACTCGGCGCGGCAGCGGCCGCGACCGCGGCCAGTCAGCGACGCGGCTGGCATATGAAGGATGCGGGCCAGGAGGCAACGTGGAGCACCTGCGGCTTTCGGGTGTCGGCCACGGCTGGCCGGGATCGCGTGGGCGCCCGATGATGCGCCGCCTGCTCGGCCCCGACACGATCCTCGTCAACGCCTCCGAAGAGGCCTGGTCGTTCGCGGCGCGCCACGCGCGCTAGCGCGGCTTACTCGACGTTCTGCACCTGCTCGCGCATCTGCTCGATCAGGACCTTGAGCTCCATCGCGCTGCGCGTGGTCTCGATGTCCTGCGATTTCGAAGACAGCGTGTTCGCCTCGCGGTTGAATTCCTGCATCAGGAAATCGAGCTTGCGGCCGACCGCGTCGTCGGCCGCGAGCGTGGCCTGCAGTTCCGTGACGTGACTGCCGAGCCGGTCGAGCTCCTCGGCGACATCCATCTTCTGCACCAGGATTGCGATCTCCTGCTCGAGCCGTTCCGGGTTGCCCTCGGCGCCGAGCGCGGCGAGGCGCTCCTTCATCTTCGCGCGAATGCGCGCCTGCACGTCCGGCAACCGCGCGGCCACGGAGTCCACGATCCGGCGCACGGCGAGCGCGCGCGAGCGCAGCATTTCCGCGATGCGCTCGCCCTCGCCCGCACGGGAAGCGGTGAACGCGGCCAGCGCCTCGCCGAGCAGCGCTTCGGCCGCCTGTGCGAGCGGGCCGGGATCGCGCTCGGGATCGCGCACCACCCCGGGCCAGCGCAGCAGGTCCGCCGCGTCGATGCGGCCGGCGGCGCCGAGCCGGCGCTGGATCGCCTGCGAGGCATCGATCAACCGGTCGACCAGCGATTCGTCCACCAGCAGGTCGCGGGACGGGGCCGTCCCGGGACGCAGCCACAGCGCCGCGTCCACCTTGCCGCGCCGCGCAGCGGCGCCGATCGTGCGCCGGAAGCCGGCCTCGAAGGCGCGCAGCTCCTCGGGCAGCCGCAGGCTGAGTTCGAGGTAGCGGTGATTGACGCCGCGGATCTCCCAGGCGAGCAGGCCCGCCGCCGTCGTGCGCTCGGCGCGCGCGAAGCCTGTCATGCTCCTGAGCATTCCGCGAGGTCCCCGGGTAGGTCGGAAGCCGCTGATGTAAGCTGCGCGACAGTCTAGCAGGGGGCGGCGGCACCGGCCGCCGGGGGCACGCTTGAAAGTCGAGTTCGCCGAAGTCAGCCTGACCGGCGACCGCGAGGACAACCAGGACCGCGTCGCGGTCGCCGCGGGCGACGGCGCGGCGATGCTGGTCGTGATGGACGGCATGGGCGGCCACGCCTGGGGCGCACGCGCCGCCGAGACCGGCTGCAAGATCCTGGTGGAACAGTTCCGCAAGGCCTCGAAGCCGCTGTTCGATCCGCTCGGCTTCCTGCACCTCAGCCTCGGGCGCGCGCACGACGCGGTGGTCGCCCTCGGCACCAAGCTCGCGATCGACCTGCGCCCGCGCGCGACCTGCGCGGTCTGCCTGGTGCAGCGCGACGAGGCGTACTGGGCCCATGTCGGTGACAGCCGCGTCTATCACCTGCGCGGCGGCGCGGTGGTCGCGCGCACGCGCGACCACAGCCATGTGGAGCAGCTGCTGCGCGAGGGCTCGATCAGCGAGGAGGAGATGGCCGGGCACCCGATGCGCAATTACGTCGAGTGCTGCATCGGCGGCGAGGCCGCGCTGCCCGACATGACGGTCTCCGGACGGCAGCCGCTCGCGGACGGCGACGTGCTGCTGGTCTGCTCCGACGGCATCTGGTCGAACCTGAAGGACCCGGACATCGCTTCGGTCTTGAAGCCCGGCAACGGCAGTTGCCGGGAAGCGCTCGCCGCGCTCGCCGAGAAAGCGGTGGCCGCCTCCGCGCCGCACAGCGACAATGCCTCGGCCGCCGGGCTGGTCTGGCGGCACTGAGGCGGATCCCATGACCCGAAGCGGCGGCCGCGCGGCCGACCAACTGCGGCCCGTGAAGTTCACCTGCG
This sequence comes from Steroidobacteraceae bacterium, assembly GCA_036554765.1. Classification (GTDB taxonomy): domain Bacteria; phylum Pseudomonadota; class Gammaproteobacteria; order Steroidobacterales; family Steroidobacteraceae; genus SCUD01. The sequence continues at coordinate 9,482 of DATBMQ010000023.1, forward strand.
GCTACACGGCGCACGCGGAGGGCTCCGTGCTCGCGGAATCCGGCGCGACCCGCGTCGTCTGCACCGCCAGCATCGAGAACGGCGTGCCCGCCTTCCTGCGCAACAGCGGCCGCGGCTGGCTCACGGCCGAGTACGGCATGCTGCCGCGCGCGACCCACACGCGCACCGCGCGCGAGGCGGCCAAGGGCCGCCAGGCCGGCCGCACGCAGGAAATCCAGCGCCTGATCGGGCGGTCGCTGCGCGCCTGCATCGATCTGGGCGCGATCGGCGAGCGCACGATCACCATCGACTGCGACGTGCTGCAGGCGGACGGCGGCACCCGCACCGCGGCGATCACCGGCGGCTACGTCGCGCTTGCGGATGCGGTGGACACGTTGCTGAAGCGCCGCGTGATCGCGTCCAACCCGCTGCACGGGCAGATCGCCGCGGTCTCGGTCGGCATCGTCAAGGGTGTCCCGCTGCTCGACCTCGACTACGCCGAGGACGTCGAGGCCGAGACCGACATGAACGTGGTGATGAACTCGGGCGGCGGTTTCATCGAGGTGCAGGGCACCGCCGAGGGCCACGCGTTCCGTCGCGAGGAGCTGGACGCGATGCTGAACCTGGCGGCCTCCGGCATCGCCAGGCTGTTCGAGCTGCAGCTCGAGGCGCGCCGCGCCTGATGCGCCGCGTGGTGCTCGCCACCGGCAATGCCGGCAAGCTGCGCGAAATGCGCGCGATCCTCGCCGGCCACGACTTGGTGATCGTGCCGCAGTCCGACCTGGGGGTTGCGCCGCCGGCGGAGGACGGCGACAGTTTCGCGGCGAATGCGCTCATCAAGGCGCGCCACGCGGCCGCGGCCTCGGGGCTGGCCGCCATCGCGGACGACTCCGGCCTGGAGGTGGACGCGCTCGACGGCCGTCCGGGCCTGCACTCGGCCCGTTACGCGGGTCAACCCGCCGACGACCGCGCCAACAACGAACGGCTGCTCGCGGAACTCGCGGGTGTCCCGGCGCAACGACGCGGCGCCCGCTACCGTTGCGCGATGGTCTTCGTGCGCGGCGCCGACGACCCGGATCCCATCATCGCGGAAGCTGCCTGGGCCGGCCGCATCGGCCTCGAACCGAAGGGAAGCGGCGGATTCGGCTACGACCCGTATTTCGTCACTGCGGACGGACGCACGGCGGCCGAGATGCCGGCGCAGGAGAAGAACCGCGTGAGCCATCGCGGGCAGGCGCTGGCCGAGCTCGCCTTGCGCATGCGCGCCGCCGGCTGGTGAAAAAAAGGAGGCAGGCACCTTTTCTGAACTGCGGAAAAGGTGCCTGCCTCCTTTTTCTTTTGCCTGGCTTTTCCCAGCCTCTTACTGGACGGTCTTGACCAGATCGCCCGGCTTCGGCTCGCCCTTCGGGTAGAGGTCGTTGTACAGGCGCAGTTCCTGCGCCGGGTACTTCTCGATCTTCGCGGTCTGCGCCAGCTGGTCGATGGTCGTTCCCTCGGTCGCGCGGACGACCTGCAGGCGATAAGGCTCGGCGAGCTGGAACTCGTCGGAACGCAGACGCCGGAAGGTGCGCGCGGTCGAGAGGAACAGCGAATCGCCCGCGGGCACCGCCGCGTTCGAGCGGCTCGCGCCCTTGAACACCCACATCACGCTGTCGTAGTAGATGACGACGTAGCGCACGCTCGTGGACTGGCCGAAAGGCGAGGGATCGTTGCGGACGATCGCCGTCCAGGCCTTCAAGCCGTTGATCTCGAGCGTCTCGACGCGGTCGAGCCGGCGGTTGCCGAGGCCGCGCATTGCGAAATCGCGCGGATCGGTCAGGTCCGACGGCGGAACCTGCGTGCGCACCTCCATGACGTGTTCACGGTTCGGGCCGATCGCCAGCAGGTGCGTCGGCGCATTCACGACCTCCCAGCCGCGCGGGAACGCGACCGTGAACTGCATGTCGGCGTGATAGAAGCGGTTGCCGCGCAGCATGCCCTGGCGGCGGCTCGAACCGACCGGCAGGCCCTTGATCGCGCTGAGGTAACCCTCGCGGTTCGAAATGTTGCCGGTCGTGCCGAGCTGCGTCTTGCCGGCAGTGGCGATGGCCTGCTGCAGACGCGTATCGGCGCCGGGGTGGCTCGCGAATACGCCGTGGTACACGCGCGCCTGCCGCTTCTCCAGCCGCGCGCGTTCGCGCTCGAACAGCTCCTGGTTCTTGAGGACCCCGACCACGTCGATGATCGCGTCCGGCTCGTAGCCCGCCTTGGCGAGGTACTCGGCGCCGAGGCGGTCCGCCTCCAGCTCCGCCTCGCGGCCGTAACCCATCACGAGGGCCTGCCCGGCGACGTTCGTGAGCTCGGCGAGGGCCGGCATCCCGGTGAAGATCGCGGTCGCGGCGCTCGCGAGCCCCGCGAGCGTGGACTTGGTGTTGCGTGACTGGAGATGCCGCGCCGTGATGTGGCCGATCTCGTGGCCGATCACGGCGGCGAGCTGTGCCTCGTTCTGCAGGTAGGGCAGGATCCCGCGCGAGACGTAGACGTAACCGCCCGAGGTCGCGAAGGCGTTCACGTCGTCGGTGTCGACCACGGTGAACTTCCACTCGAGTTCCGGCCGTTCGCTGACCGCGGCCAGTTTCTGGCCGATGCGCTGGATGTACTCCTGCAGTTCCAGGTCGTCGTGTACGCCCATCTGCTGCGTGATCTGGACGTGCAGCTGCTTGCCGAGGCGGACTTCCTTCGAGTCCTTCTTCGGCTTCTCCTTCTTGATCTCCTCCTTCTCCGGCGGGTCTTCCACGGCAAAGGCGGGCGCAACCGCGCCGGCGGCGAGTGCCGCGACTGCAAGCAGGCTCAGCAGGATCCCTGGCTGTGTGCGCACCGGCACCTCCGGATCAGGCTACCAGCGTAACCCGTCGCGGCTTGGACCCGGACCCGGCGTGAAAGTTGACGGCGGGACGGGCCCGCGGACGCTTACTTGAGGCCGTACTTCTTGCGGAAGCGGTCGACGCGGCCACCCGAGTCCACGATCTTCTGCTTGCCCGTATAGAAAGGATGGCAGTTCGAGCAGACCTCGACC
>DATBMQ010000171.1:0-1594 GCA_036554765.1 Steroidobacteraceae bacterium
GCTCATGGGCCGCGCGCTCGGCGACATCCTGGGCGATGTCAGTCCCTACGACCCGGGCATCTACGGCATGGTCGTCGGCATGATGATCGCGGTCGCGATCGCGGCCACGCTCACGCCGACCCGGCGGGCGCTCAAGGTGGACCCGGCGGCGGCATTGCGTTACGAGTGAGGGCGGGGCAGGATCGCGGCTCATGCAGCCGCGCATCCTGATCGCCGACGACCAGGCCGACATCCTCTCGGCGCTGAAGCTGCTGCTGAAGCGCGAGGGGTACGACGTGGCTTCCGCCACCTCGCCCGCCGGGGTGCTCGACGTCGCCGCGCGCGAGCACGTGGACGTCGCGCTGGTGGACCTCAACTACACCCGCGACACCACCTCCGGCGAGGAAGGCCTCGCGCTGGTCGAGCAGCTGCACCGGCTGCACCCCGAACTGCCGATCGTCGTCATGACCGCCTGGGCGAGCGTCGAAGTCGCGGTGCGCGCCATGCGCCACGGCGCCAACGACTTCCTCGAGAAGCCCTGGAACAACCAGCGGCTGCTGTCGCTGCTCGGCAACCAGGTGAAGCTCGCGGAAGCGCGCCTGCGCGGCCGCCGGCTCGCCGACGAGAACGCGATCCTGCGCGCCGGCGACGACGGCACGCTGATCGCCAGCTCGCGGCCGATGCAGGAGGTCGTCCGCCTCGCGCGGCAGGTGGCGCCCTCCGACGCCAGCGTGCTGATCACCGGCGAGCCGGGCACCGGCAAGAGCCTGCTGGCGAAGCTCATGCACGACTGGTCCGCGCGTGCGGAGAAGTCGTTCATCTCGGTGAACGCCGGCGGCCTGCCCGAGACCGTGTTCGAGAGCGAGATGTTCGGCCACGTGAAGGGCGCGTTCACGGACGCGAAGTCGGACCGCGCCGGGCGCTTCGAGCTGGCGGACGGCGGCACGCTGTTCCTGGACGAGATCGGCAACGTGCCGCCGGCGCAGCAGGCGCGTTTGCTGCGGGCGCTCGAGACCGGCGAGTTCGAGCGCGTCGGCTCCTCGCGCACGCAGCGCGCGAACGTGCGCGTGATCTCTGCGACCAACGCGGACCTGCAGGCCATGATCCGCGACGGCCGCTTCCGCGAGGACCTGCTGTTTCGCATCAATACCGTCGAGATCCGCCTGCCGCCGCTGCGCGAGCGGCGCGAGGAGATCCTGGAACTCGCGGCCGCGCAGCTCGCGCGCAAGGCAGCGCAGTACGGCAGGCCGGTGCGCGGCTTCGATGCCGCGGCAACCTCGGCGCTGCAGCAGTACGCCTGGCCCGGCAACGTGCGCGAGTTGAACAGCGTCGTGGAGCGCAGCGTGCTGCTGGCGGCGGGACCTGAAATCGGCGTGGCGGACCTGCGCCTGTCCGCCGCAAAGGCAGGCCCGCCCTCGCTCGAGGAAATGAGCCTCGAGGACGCCGAGCGCGCGTTGATCCGCTCGGCGATCCGGCGCAACGGCGGCAGCGTGCCGGCGGCGGCGGAGGCGCTGGGGCTGTCGAGAAGTGCGATGTACCGGCGGCTGGAGAAGCTGGGGTTGAAGGCGGACGAGCTCTGAGTCGCCCATGTACATCCCAGGCACGTTTGCCAAGA
>DATBMQ010000173.1:0-2312 GCA_036554765.1 Steroidobacteraceae bacterium
CACGCAGGCGCAGCTGCCGCCGCCCCTGGTCGAGCGGCAGCCGGTGCGGGTCGGCGTGTACTACTCGAAGGAGTTCCGCGAGTACGTGCACAAGGAGACGCGCGGCCAGGTCGACTACGAGGTCACGCTCGGCCCGGCGCACGTCATCAACCTCGACTGGCTGCTGAAGGCGATGTTCGCCGAGGTCGTGCCGGTGGAGGACCCGACCCGGGCGGGCGAGGTGACGCCGCCGCTGGCGCTGGTGCTGGAGCCGCGCTTCGAGGAGTATTCGTTCCTGACGCCCAAGGACGTCGCCGGCGAGGCCTTCATCGTCACGATCCGCTACCTGCTGACCGTCTACGACGGCGGCGGCGCGCGCGTGGACGCCTTCACGTACACCGGCTACGGCCGCGAGGACGGGCGCGCGCTCGCGAACAAGGAGCCGCTGCAGATCGCGACCCAGCGCGCGATGCGCGACGCCGGCGCCAAGGTCGCCGTGGAACTGCCGGACCAGGACGCGGTCCGGCTGCTGCTGCGCGGGCCCGCCGCGCCGGATGCGCCGGCCGCGGCGCCCGCCGTGGAGCAGCCCGGCGCGGCGCCACCGCCGGTGGAACCGCCCGCCTAGCCCTTTTCCGCCGCTGCCGGCGGCACGGCAGCGGCGTCCTCGGCCTGGACCAGCTCGCTCCACTCGCTGGTGAATCGCACGCCGTCGCTGGCGGCCGGCTTGCCGTCCTCGAAGCGGGGCGAGTAGATCGCGCGCCCGAGCGCGCGCCGCGACTGCACCATCTGGCCGTCGGTCATGTCCGATTCGACGATCGTGATGTTCTCGGGCGCGCCGCTGGCCGCCACGGTGAACTCGAACACCGTCCTGCGGATGCGGTATTCGCCGCTCACGGCGTTGAGCCGGCGCGATGCCGAGAGCGGCGGCCGGTAGAAGACCATGCGCGGCGCGGCCAGCGGGTTGACCAGCGCCCGGTCCGGGTGGGCCGCGATGACGGCGAGCGCTTCCTGGTAGCAGGGATTGGCGAGGGCCTGGCGGGAAGTCGTCTGGTACCAGTCGCCGAGCTCGGTGAGCGCGTCGATCATGAGCTGCGGCGGCGGGTCGGATGCCGCGCGCAGCAGCTCGAGCGCGATCCTGGCCGCGCGCAGCCCGCTGCGCTCCGTGACCGGCGTCAGCACGCGCGGTTCCCTGAAGATGGTGTCCATGGGATCGGTCATGTAGTCGTCGCGCTCCGGCAGCTGCGATTCGACCGACTCCGGATTCACCATGTACTGCAGCCGGTGGGTGCGCGCGATGCCGAGCAGGGCCCGGATCGACTCGGGGCTGTAGCCGCCGCTCTCCTTGCCAGCCGCGTCGCGGATGCGCATGTACATCGTGCGCGCGGACGAGTATTCGTGCAGGCCCTCGTAGAACCGCGCCAGGCCGTTCAGCGCCGGCAGCGTGCGCAGGTCGCCGTAGCCGTAGTTCTGCTCCGCGATCCTGAGTGCATACATGCGCTCGCGCTCGGCGCCGCCGTAATCCGCGAGCGCGTAGAGGCTGTCGGCCAGCTGCTCGACCAGCGGCAGCTGCGCGAGGTTGAACAGCCCTTCGGCACGGCGGCTGACGGCGAGCGCGCGCGCCAGGAACTGGACCGCCAAGTCGTGCTGGTCCTGGGCCGCGTACGCGGCGCCGAGGCCGGCCAGCGGCACGATCAGCCGGCGCGACGAGATGCCCTGGGTCGCCTCGAGCAGTTCGAGCGACTTGCGGTAGCTCTCCTCCGCGGCCTTGAAGTCGGCGAGCTGCAGCTGAGTCGCGCCCAGGTTGTTGTAGGCGATCGGCAGTTCGTAATCGCGGGCGCCGTCCTGCCCGGAAAGTTCCACGACCTGGCGGGCGAGTGGCAGCGCCTCCTCGAAACGCCCGGTGTCGTACAGCGCGCGGAACCGCTCGTAGGCCTCGAATCGCGACACCGGCGGCCCGGCCGCAGCCGTCGGCGGCTCAGCCTGCGCGCTCTGCCCGGCCGCCGTCCCGGCGGGCGGGGACTGCGGCTCCTGGGCGGGCGACTCGGCGGCGGCCCAGAGCAACAGCGATGCGACCAGTGGCGTCATGGCAGCACCATAGACCACGCTGCAGGAGACGTGTTCCCGGTGCCGGCGGCGCACGATTTCACCGGCCGCCGCCCGCGCGCTCGAACACGGCGATCAGGCCGCCCGCAGCGATCGCGAGCAGCGGATCCGTGATCTCGGCCGTGTGCCCGGGCAGCCAGGTCTGCAGCAGCTCGATCGCGAACACCAGGCCCGCGCCGGCCGCGGTCGCGGGCAGCACGGCCAGCCCGCCGCGCACCAGCAGCCACACC
>DATBMQ010000194.1:0-4907 GCA_036554765.1 Steroidobacteraceae bacterium
CGCATGGCATTCGATCCGAAGTCGCTCGACGAACTCGCCCGCAAGCTGGCGGACGCGGTGCCGCCCGGCCTCGCCGCCCTCAAGAGCGACCTCGAGCAGAACTTCAAGGCCGTGCTGCAGAGCGGCCTCACCAAGCTCGACCTCGTGACGAGGCAGGAATTCGACATCCAGGCGGGCGTGCTGCGCCGCAGCCGCGAGCGCCTCGAAGAACTCGAAAAGCGCCTCACCGCACTCGAGCGGGGCAAGCCGAAGGGCTGAACTCGGCGGCGCGCGGGCGCGCGCCGTGAACCCCGCGACCGTGCTGTCGCGGGCGCAGTTCGGGCTGGATGCGCCGCTGGTGCGCGTGGAAGTCCACTGCGGCGGCGGGCTGCCGCAACTGACCGTCGTCGGGCTCGCGGAAGTCGCCGTGCGCGAGAGCCGCGAGCGGGTGCGCGCCGCGATCGTGAAGGACGGCGCGGATTTCCCCAGTGGCCGCATCACGGTGAGCCTTGCGCCGGCCGACCTGCCCAAGGAAGGCGGGCGCTTCGACCTGCCGATCGCGCTCGGCATCCTGGCGGCCGCGGGACGGCTGCCCGGCGAGCGCCTGGGCGGCACCGAGTTCTACGGCGAACTCTCGCTGGCGGGCGAGCTGCGCACGATCCGCGGCGCATTGGCGGCGAGCGTGCATGCGGCGCGCGACGGGCACCGCGTCGTGATCCCGCGCGCGAACCTGGACGAAGCACGCGCGGCGCGGGGCGCGCAGGTCGCGGGTGCGGATTCGCTGGACGCCGTGCGCCATGCGTTGCAGGACGGCTGCGGGCTGGAGTTCGCCGCTGGAACGCCGCTACCCGATTGCCTGCCCGCGTCGCCGGATCTCGCCGACGTGCGCGGGCAACTCGCGCCCAGGCGTGCGCTCGAGATCGCCGCGGCCGGTGGCCACAGCATCCTGCTGATCGGCCCGCCCGGCGCAGGCAAGAGCATGCTGGCGCAGCGGCTGCCGGGAATACTGCCGGCGCTGTCCGATGCGGAAGCGCTCGAGTGCGCGATGCTGCATTCGCTGGTGCGCCCATTGCCGCCGGTCGCGGAATGGCGGCGGCGGCCATTTCGCGCCCCGCATCACGGGACCTCGGCCGCGGCCGTCATCGGCGGCGGCGGCCGCCTGCGGCCCGGCGAGATCTCGCTTGCGCATCGCGGCGTGCTGTTCCTGGACGAACTGCCGGAGTACCGCCGTGACGTTCTCGAGGCGCTGCGCGAGCCGCTGGAGACCGGCTTCGTGAGCCTCGCACGCGCGGCCTGGCGCGGGCAGTTCCCGGCGCGGTTCCAGCTGGTCGCGGCCATGAATCCCTGCCCCTGCGGCTACGCGGGTGACCCGAGCGGCCGCTGCCGCTGCACCGAGACGCTGATCCGGCGTTACCGCGCGAAGATCTCGGGACCGTTGCTCGATCGCATCGACCTGCACGTCGAGGTGGCGCGGCAGGAGTACTCCGTGTTGCGCGCGAACGCGCCGGCCGGCGAGGGCAGCGCCGTGGTGGCGGAGCGCGTCGCTGCTGCACGTGGGCGGCAGATGCATCGCGGCGCGCTGAACGTGGCGCTCGAGCCCGCGGCGCTCGCGCGCGCCTGCGGGCTCGGGATCCGCGAACATGCCTTGCTGGATTCCGCCACGCGCCGGCTCGGGCTCTCGGCGCGCGCCTGCCATCGGATCCAGCGCGTGGCACGCACGATCGCCGACCTTGCGGGCGTCGAGCGCGTGGGAGTCGCGGAGCTCTCGGAGGCGGTCGGTTACCGGCGGCTCGATCGCGAGCCGCAGGCGGCGGCGGGATGAGTCGCGCTTACGGGACCTGCGAGACCATGTAGTCCACGGTCGCCTTCACGGCATCGTCCGACAGGTCCGCGCGGCCGCCCTTGGCAGGCATGAACCCGACCGAGCCCTGGAAGCCTTCGATCGCGTGCTGGTAAAGCGTCGCCTTGCCCGCCGCGATACGCGGTCCCCAGGCGCCCTTGTCGCCGGTCTTGGGCGCACCCGCGAGGCCCATGCCGTGGCAAGCCATGCAGGCGGTCTCGTAGATCATCCTGGCGTCCACGGGCTTGCCTGCCGCGGGCTCCGCAGGCGCGGCCGGGCCACCGCCGGGAGCCGGCGCCGGTGCGACCGCGAGGGCCGAGTTGTCCTGTCCCGCCACCGCCACCTGGCCGAAGGGCTTGATGCGCTCGTGAGCCTGGGCCTGCATGAGAGGATCGGCGGTGTCGCGCGCCCCCTTGGGACCGCTGTCCGCGAAGCGGGAAACGCCGATCAGCACCAGCGAGATCGCGACCAGGATGCCGAGCACGGCACTGAAAACGTTCATGAAATGCCGGTCGGGCTTGGCCATTCTGCTGGTCTCGCGTGGGCGTCCTGGAAGCGCAGATTATAGCCGGCCGCGCGCCGGCCGGATGCAGGGGCTTTCCTTTTGCCGGCCGCAGGCGTCAGATACGCGCGACTGGCGACACGCCTGCGAACCCATCGCCAGCGCGCGCCGCAAGGGAGGCCGATGTCATGAACATCTCCAGCCGCCGGAGACAGTCCGGCATCAGCCGGCGATCCGCCACATTGATCGCGCTGCTGACCGCCGGCGCCTTGGCAGCGGGCTACTACTATCTGCAACTGAATCCGACCAATGCGCCCATCCTCGAGACGCCCGCCGCCGGCGCAGTCGTACACGGCACGGCAACCGGCGCCACCCCGACCCTCACCTGGCGGCACGGCTTCGGCACCACGAACAACCCGCAACCGCGTCGCGCGTCGCGATTCGTCGTCTGCGTACTCGCCGCCGGGCAGCAATGCGCATTGCCGGGCACATTCCCGGCGGGAGATCCCGCGACGCCGATGCATGTCTCCACGGTCGCGGTCACGAGCGTTCCGCGCACGCCGGTCACCGTGCCGCCCGGGGTGGTGACGCTGTACGTGCCCCAGTATCCGTGGCTCGACAAGCCGTATCGCTATACGTACGCCCTGCCATCGGCAATTCCGCCGTCCGATTTCGCGCGCGTCGCGGGCTGGACGGTCGGCGCCTGCACCGGGTCAACGAATGACAAGTGCAACTACGCCGCGATGCAGCCGTTCAGGATCGCGCGCAACGTCAACCTCGTGGCCGAGGGCGCGGCCGATTCAGTGACCAACAATGTGCTGGACTTCGATGCAGTCGTGGGCAATACGGGCGCGGAGGACGCCGGTGCCTTCAAGATCGAATTCGTGGCGTACCGGCTCCTGCTCAGCCTGGCCAACGACAGTGTGCGGACTGACGTGGATTCGGACGATCTCGCGGAACTCGAAATCGACGTGTTGCTGAAAGACGGTCGACTGGTCAAACGCGACGACGTGCCGCGCCTGAATGGAAATGTGGATGCCAGCGAGGTGGTCGGTATCGTGAAGCCGGGTACCTTGCCCATGGCCGAGGAAGTCGAGCTCCCGGGACTTGCCGCCGGGGCGGGGGGCATCAGCGTCGCGCAGGTCCAGATGCCAATTGGCGCATCGCGTCCCGTGCGTTTCGGGCTGGTAATTTACGCGGACGCCGAGGAAGCCATTACCGAGACCGTGGAGTCGGACAACAGGATCGCGGAGCGCTCGAACCTCTATCCGTGACCGCCGGTGGCTGGCATTGGACGCTCGGGCGCCGGGACCGCTAGAATCGCGGCCCGGATGGTTTGCTGGTGGTCAAGGATGCCGCCGATGCCGGCCCGAAATGCGCCCGTAGCTCAGCTGGATAGAGTGACGGTCTCCGAAGCCGTAGGTCGTGGGTTCGACTCCCGCCGGGCGCGCCAATTGCGAGGTGAAAGGCTCTCCGAGAGGAGGGCCTTTCTTGCTTCCGGGGGCGGCGGTGGTATATCAGGTGGCGAGGGGAAGTTAGATGTCGGTTTTCATACCTAATTGTAGTTCTGTGGGCAGCCCTGAGGCCCCATTGAGAATTTCTGTAACTACGCAAGGAATGAACCACTGGTGAGTCGCGATTTTTCATGGTATTCAGCGAAGCATCTTCGCTTCGATACAAGCGAGCTTGGTATCGTAAGCGAAGATGCTTCGCTGACCGACCGTGGCAAAGAACGCCGCCGCCCCGCGCTGCCATGGATTCAGCCTAGCCTCGTGCCTTCGTTGTACGAATTCACCTGGGGTCACGGGGCTTCCATAGAACTAGCCGATGGAACGGTCGAGCGCTTCGCGCTCGCCGTTCATCGGCAGTGAGTTAGGCAACAGCTAGACAAGCTGGAGCAGATTTTGGTTGATTCATATGCTGTATCTAGGATTTCGCAATAGCTGCCATATGAGCGCGCAGTGCAAACAGGCGCAATGAAATGGATCGCAGCTTGCTGCCTAATGGTGGCGAGCTGCATATGTGTCGCGGATTCAGCCGACCGTCGCGTGGAGGTCCTAACTACGGAGTTTGCTGCCGAACGGTCAGTGGCTCCCCCTGGAAGCTGGTATTGGGAGAGGCGCGGTTTTCGTTTTCCAAAGGGCTGCAACTACATCAAGCATGAGATCGAAATTCTGGAAGAGATTCCAAAGCGTGCGCCTAATGATCATCAACCTATCCACGATTCCGTACGCACATATGCCCCAGATGCCGCACATGGATGGACAGGTGATTTGTTTGTCTCAATTGGGACTTTTCGTCCTCACTCGATGTCTCCCGGCCCGACAGCTATTAGGGTTAGAGTTGCGGTTGCAGTTGAGTGCGAGAAGCAAGCCCTAGAGAAACTGCACGAGGCTTTTGGCATCAAGTATTGATGTCCAAAATGGCTGGCACTCAGGCCTTTCGATTGATTGTTCTTAGTTGGAACGCCTCAACAGCGATATGCTAAGTGGCGCTGACAAGCAGGCTGAGCTCCGGTGCCTGGGGTGTTTGGAGCAACCATGGCTGGCTGTTGCCTAACTATGCGATGCAGCGGTCGTCGCGCGT
>DATBMQ010000233.1:0-4771 GCA_036554765.1 Steroidobacteraceae bacterium
CTTCTCGCCCGTGAAGGGGTTGACGCCTTCGCGCGCCTTGGTGGCGGGCTTCTTCACGACGCGCATCTTGCACACGCCCGGAAGCGTGAACACGCCCGCGCCCTTCAGCGCCTTCTTCATCTGGCCGGTCAGTGCCTCGAGCACGCCGCCGACCTGCTTCTTGCTGAGGTCGGTCTGCCCCGCCACCGCCGCAACGATCTGCGACTTCGTCGGAGCCGCATTCTTTTTCGCCATTGAGCTATCTCCTGTGGTTTGTCACGAGCGGGGCGAGCCCGCCAGAGTCGATGTCGGCGCGCACGATACCACGGAAAAACCCGCGGCATAAGAGGCGGACGACGATTTCGCGCGGGATTTTACGGCATGCGCGGCGTGCCGGCACGCTTATTCGAGATGGAACGCGCGCGTGAAGCGGGCCTTGATTTCCGGACCCGTGCCCGGTGCGCGTGCCAGGATCTCGATCGTGACGGCTTCGCGATCGCGGATGCCGACCATCGCGAGCCAGGTGGGGCCCGTGACGGTGTCGTGGCGCGCGAGCACGAGCGGCTGGCGCAGTCCCGTCAGCGAGACCGCGGCCGCCTCGAGGCCGGCGGCTTCCGTGAGTCTGCCGTCGCGGGTGCCAAGCGCGATCGTGAGCAGAGCTAGATTGCGTCTCTGCACAATGCCGTAACTGCCTGCAATCTCTGAGGGCAGGTCGGTGGTCGGGGTCATGGCGTAGTGCAGGCGGTAGTCGCCCGCGTCCACGTAGCCCGGATCGGTGTAGGGCTGCGCGGCCGGCGGCGGCGCATCGCCCGGGCCGCAGGCCGCGAGCAGCAGCATGGCGCAGGCCGCGGCGCCACCGCGCGCGCCGTCAACCCGGCTCGTCGGCATGGGTCGCCAGGGCAGGGGGCAGGGTCGAGACTCCGTCTACCGCGAGCCGCTTGTCGCGCGATCTTGCGCCCTGCAGCAGGCGCACGGCGGAGGGCGGCAGCCCGAACAGTTCCGCCACGAAGCGGCACAGGCGCCGGTTGGCGGCGCCTTCCACCGGCGCGGCCGCGACACGCACCTTGAGGCGGCCGGCCTGGACGCCACAGACGCGATCCGAGCCGGCGCGCGGCACGATGCGGATCGCGAGCGACAGTCCCGACGGCTCCCGCCGCCACCAGCTCGCGGCCACTCAGGTGATGAGCAGGCGCAACGCCTGCAGCGCGACGATCGCGACCAGCGGCGAGAAATCGAGGCCCCCGACGATCGGCAGCAGGCGGCGCAGCGGCATCAGCAGCGGTTCGCACAGCGACGCGAGCAGTGCGGTGGCGGGGCTGCGCACGCCGGGCGCCACGAAGGACAGCAGCGCGTAAATGAAGATCAGCACGGTGTAGAGCAGCAGCACCGACAGCACGAGCGAGCGCAGGGCGGCCAGCACCAGCGGCACCAGGGGCGGCAGCACGCCCGCCTGCAGCCGGAACAGGACCAGGGTGGCCACGACCTGGACGGCGAGCAGGGCCACGACCGAGGCGGTGTCCAGCCGCCCCGCGGGCGGCAGGACGCGCCGCAGCGGGTGCACCAGCCAGCTGGTCAGCGCCAGGATGGCCTGCGACAGGGGATTGCGGAAATCGGCGCGCACCAGCGGCAGCAGGACGCGCAGCAGGAAGGCGTAGACCAGGAAGGTCAGCACCGAGTCGATGACGAAGACGAGCGCGTCCATACGGCAATATTAGTGCGCCCGGCCATGCGCGGCGCAATAATGCGCAGGGCCGGACCCTGCGGGAGGGACGCCGATGAAGCTCAACGTCAATGGCCGCGATCTGGACACCGATGCCGCACCCGAAACGCCGCTGTTGTGGGTGCTGCGCGACCACCTCAACCTGACGGGCACCAAGTTCGGCTGCGGCGCTGCGCTCTGCGGCGCCTGCACCGTGCACCTGGACGGCGTGCCGATCCGTTCCTGCGTGACACCCGCCTCCGCCGCGGAGGGCCGGCGTGTGACGACGATCGAGGGCCTGTCGCCGGACCGCAGCCATGCCGTGCAGCGCGCCTGGCTGGAGCTCGACGTGCCGCAGTGCGGCTACTGCCAGTCGGGACAGATCATGTCGGCGGTCGCGCTGATCGCCGCCAACCCGTCGCCAACCGACGCGGACATCGACGCCGCCATGGCCGGCAACATCTGCCGCTGCGGCACCTATCCGCGCATCCGCAAGGCGATCCACCGTGCCGCCGAGCTGGCGCGCGAGGGAGGTGCGTCATGAACGCGGTCGCAACCGATGCCGGCCGCCGGGACTTCCTCAAGCTGTCGGCGCTCGCGGGCGGCGGACTCGTCATCGGCCTGGCGCTGCCGGGCTGTGGCCGGAAGAAGCCCTTGGGATCCGCCGCGGGCGGGCAGCCGAATGCGTGGCTGCGGATCGGCGGCGACAACACCATCACGATCCTGGTGGACCGCTCGGAGATGGGGCAGGGCGTCTATACGGCGCTGCCGATGCTGCTCGCCGAGGAGCTCGAGGTGCCGCTCGCGGCGATCGCGATCGAGGCGGCGCCGGCGGGCGAGGCCTACGTCAACAAGCTGCTCGGGATCCAGGTGACCGGCGGCAGCACCAGCGTGCGCGACGCCTGGGACAAGCTGCGGCTCGCGGGCGCACAGGCGCGCGTGATGCTGGTGCAGGCCGCGGCGGCGGCCTGGGACGTGGACGTCGCCGAGTGCCGCGTCGAGGGCGGCCGCGTGCTGAACGCGGACGGCGACGCGCTGACCTACGGCGAGGTCGCGGAGGCGGCCTCGAAGCTGCCGCTGCCGCCGGACGTGCCGCTGAAGGCGCCGGGAGAATTCAGGCTGATCGGCACGCCCGCGAAGCGCACCGATTCCGCCGGCAAGGTGGACGGCAGCGCGACTTACGGCATCGACGTGCGCCTGCCCGGGATGCTCTACGCGTCGGTCGCGCTGCCGCCGGCGCTCGGCGGCAAGGCCGCGAGCGTCGATTCCGCGGCGGCGGAGGCGATGCCGGGCGTGCACAAGGTCGTGGCGACCGCGGGCGGCGTGGTGGTCGTCGCCGACCACTTCTGGCAGGCGCGCCAGGCGCGCGATGCGCTGAAGATCGCCTGGGACGACGGGCCGAACGCGAAGCTCGATACCGCCGGCGTCTTTGCGACGCTGGCGCGGGCGGCGAAGCCCGGCGCCGGCATCGCCGTACGCGGCGAGGGCGACGCGGCGGCGGCCATCGCCGGCGCAAAGACCAGGCTCAAGGCCGTGTACCGGCTGCCGCTGCTCGCGCACGCGACGCTCGAGCCGCAGAACTGCACGGCGGACGTGCGCGCCGACGGCTGCGACCTCCATGTACCCACCCAGGTGCAGGGTGTCGCGCAGGCGACGGCCGCCGCAGCGGCCGGCCTGAAGCCCGAACAGGTGCGCGTGCACACCACGCTCCTCGGCGGCGGTTTCGGCCGGCGCCTCGACGTGGACTTCATCCCGGCCGCGGTCGAGGCCTCGAAGGCGGTCGGCAGGCCGGTGCAGCTCATCTACACGCGCGAGGACGACACCACCCACGACAACTACCGCCCGCCGGCGCACGACACCGCCGAGGGCGCGCTGGACGCCGACGGCCGGCTGGTCGCCTGGCGGCTGCACCTGTGCGGCCCGTCGATCACCGCGCGCTGGGCGCCCGCGGTGGTGGCGGACCCGAAGGTCGCGGATCCGTTCGCGGTCGAGGCGGCGCAGAACTACCCGTACGACGTGCCGAACGTCTCGGTCGAGTACCAGCGCCAGGAGATCGGCATCGACGTCGGCTACTGGCGCTCGGTGAGCCATGCGCTCAACTGCTTCGTGGCCGAGAGCTTCATGGACGAGCTCGCGCACGCCGCCAACAAGGACCCGTTCGAGTTCCGCCGCGATCTGCTCGGCAAGCAGCCGCGCTTCAAGCGCGTGCTCGAGGAAGCGGCCGCGATGGCGGGCTGGGGCAAGCCGGCGGCGGGCCGCCAGCAGGGCATCGCGCTGATGGAGGGCTACGGCAGCTACCTCGCGCAGGTCGCCGAGATCTCGGTCGAGGGCGGCAGGCTCCGGGTGCACCGCATCTGCTGCGCGGTGGACTGCGGGCGCATGGTCAATCCGGCCATCTGCGAGTCGCAGATCGAGAGCGGCATCGTGTTCGGGCTGACCGCGGCGCTGTGGGGCGAGATCACGCTCGAGCGCGGCCGCGTGCAGCAGGGGAACTTCGACCGCTACCGGCTGCTGCGCCTGAACGAGGCGCCGGCGATCGAGGTGAAGCTGCTGGCGAGCGACGAGGCGCCCGGCGGCATCGGCGAGCCCTCGACCGCGCTGGTCGCGCCCGCCGTCTGCAACGCCATCTTCGCGGCGACCGGGCGCCGGCTGCGCGAACTGCCGATCGCGAAGACGCTGAAGGCCTGAGGTCCGCTCAGCGCGACGGGGGCGGCGGGCGCGGCCCGAACAGCGCGCTGCCGATGCGCAGGTGCGTCGCGCCCTCGGCGATCGCGGCCTCGAAGTCGCCGCTCATGCCCATCGACAGCGCATCGAGCGCGAGCCCGCGCTGCACCAGCGCGTCCCGCAGCAGCCTGAGCTCGCGGAACCAGTGCCGCTGGCGCGCGGCCTCCTGTTCCTCGGGCGGCAGCGCCATGAGTCCGCGCAGCGCGAGCCGCGGCAGGCGGGCCACCTCCTGCGCGAGCGAGGGCAGTTCCGCCGGCGCGACGCCCGACTTGCCCGCCTCGCCGGCAAGGTTCACCTGGATGCAGACGGCGAGCGGCGGCAGTCCGGCGGGGCGCTGCGCCGACAGGCGCTCCGCGATCTTCAGCCGGT
>DATBMQ010000038.1:0-13234 GCA_036554765.1 Steroidobacteraceae bacterium
CCCAACCTGTCGTTCTTCTTCTCGAATGGCATGGACCCGGAGTACGCGGTGATCGGTCGCGTCGCGCGGCGCATCTGGGCGCGCGCCATGCGCGATCGCTACGGCGCCTCGGCGCGCAGCCAGATGCTCAAGTACCACGTGCAGACCTCGGGCCGCTCGCTGCACGCGCGCGAGATCCAGTTCAACGACATCCGCACCACGCTGCAGGCGATGTACGCGCTATTCGACAGCTGCAACAGCCTGCACACGAACGCCTATGACGAGGCGATTACGACGCCGACCGAAGAGAGCGTGCGGCGCGCGGTCGCGATCCAGCTGATCATCGCGCGCGAGCTCGGGCTCAACTTCAACCAGAACCCCTGGCAGGGTTCGTTCGTCGTCGAGCGGCTCACCGACATGGTCGAAGAGGCGGTATACCGCGAGTTCGAGAGCCTGTCGGAGCGGGGCGGCGTGCTGGGGGCGATGGAGACGATGTACCAGCGCGGCAAGATCCAGGAGGAGTCGCTGTACTACGAGCAGAAGAAGCACGACGGCAGCCTGCCGATCGTCGGCGTCAACACCTTCCTGCCGGAGCGCGGCAGCCATGACGAGATCACGAATGCCGAGCTGATCCGCTCGACCGAGGACGAGAAGCAGTCACAGGTGGCGGCGGTCGGCGCCTACAACGCGGCGCACGAGGCCGCGCAGGGCGCGGCGCTCGCACGGCTGCAGCAGGCGGCGGCGGAGGGCGGCAACGTGTTCGGCGAGCTGATGGAGACGGTGAAGACCGCGTCGCTCGGGCGCATCTCGCGCGCGCTCTACGCCGTCGGCGGCCAGTACCGCCGCAACATGTAGCAAAAAGGCAAAAAGGTGCCTGCCTCCTTTTCTGCAGTGCAGAAAAGGAGGCAGGCACCTTTTTGCTTTTCTACAGCTGCGGCTCGCCGACCGCGGCGGCGATGCGTTCGCGTGCGCGGTCGCGCAGGACGGCGGCGGCGTCGCCGGCACCGGTGGCGCCGGCCAGCGGCTCCAGCACCTCGACCTCGATCCGGCCCCAGCGCGGCAGGATCGTCTTGGCGCGCAGGATGCGCCGGGTGCCGCGGATCGCGACCGGCGCCACCGGCACCCCCGCGCGCGCGGCGGCGGCGAAGGCGCCGCTGTGGAAGCGCCCGACCGCCGTCTGCACGGTGAACGTCCCTTCCGGGAAGAACGCGACGGCCTGGCCCTGCTCGACCGCGCGCAGGATGCGCCGCGCATCGCTCGCGCCCTCGTGGCGGTTCTTGCGCTCGACGAAATGGTGGCCGAGGCGCCGCATCAGCAGGCCGGCCACCGGGATCCGCGAGGCCTCCTTCTTGATGACGAAGCCGAAGCGCGGCGGCAGGCAGGCGAACAGCAGCGGCCCGTCCACGTAGCTCGCGTGGTTCGCGACGATGATGCACGGGCCCGCCGGCAGCTGCCCGAGCCCGCTGACCCGCACCGGCAGCCCGCACAGCAGGAAATACGCGCGGCAGGCGAGGCGGGCGCCGGCGCGGCGCTGATGCAGCCGCGGCAGCAGCAGGACCGGGACCGCCGCCAGCGCCAGCATCGGCAGCAGCAGCAACCCGGCCCAGATTCCCCAGAGCAGGCGAATCGGGTTTGGAAACGTCACCGGCGGGCATCCTCGGGCATGGGGTACTGTGAACTGGTTCCGGTTATGTTAATGGTCGTCGGTGTCTGTGAGCCGGGTCACGCTCGACCCCATCGGAGCCGAACCATACTGCGTTCGCATTCTGTCGCACCAGCCCGCCGCGCGCGGTTTCGCGGCGGCGCCGCTGTCCGCGAACGGAAGCAGGACGGGCACATGAGCGCAGCCATGAAATCCTCGACCTCGGTACGTGCCGCGACGCTCGCGACCGCGCAGGCGGCGGACGAGGCGATCGAGCCGATGATCGTGCGGTTCCTCGACGCGGTCTGGATGGAGCGCGGGCTGTCGCCGAACACGCTCGCGGCCTATCGCGCGGACCTCACGGCGCTCGCGCGCTGGCTGCGCCAGCGTGGCACCGCGCTCGCGAAGACCACGCGCAGCGACCTGCTCGGATTCATCGCCTGGCGCGTCGAGACCGGTGCGCGGCCGCGCTCCACCGCGCGCCAGCTGTCGAGCTTCCGCCGCTTCTTCCGTTACCTGGTGCGCGAGGGCACGGTCAAGGAGGATCCGACCGCGCAGATCGCGATGCCGAAGATCGGGCGCAGCCTGCCGCGCTCGCTGACCGAGGCGCAGGTCGATTCGCTGCTCGCGGCGCCGCAGACGACGGACCCGCTCGGCCACCGCGACCGCACCATGCTCGAGGTGCTCTACGCGACCGGCCTGCGCGTGTCCGAGCTCGTGAGCCTGCGCCACGGCCAGGTCAACCTGAACCAGGGCGTGCTGCGCATCGTCGGCAAGGGCAACCGCGAGCGCCTGATCCCGCTCGGCGAGGAGGCCGTGCGCTGGCTGTCGGAGTTCGTGCGCGGCGCGCGCGGCGAGATCCTGCTCGACCGCCAGACCGACCACCTGTTCCCGACGCGGCGCGGCGACCGCATGACGCGCCAGGCGTTCTGGCACATCATCAAGCGCTATGCGAAGAAGGCCGGCATCGACAAGGACCTGTCCCCGCACACGCTGCGCCACGCCTTCGCCACGCACCTGCTGAACCACGGGGCCGACCTGCGCGTGGTGCAGATGCTGCTCGGCCACAGCGACCTCTCGACCACCCAGATCTACACGCACGTGGCGCGCGAGCGCATGAAAGAGCTGCACGCGCAGCACCATCCGCGCGGCTGATAGACTGTCGGGGCCGAACCGCGGGCCCCGGCCGCGGTCCAAGCGCTGGTTCCCGAGGTTCCCGAGGCGCGCGTGACACACCCGATCCGGTCCCTGATCCCGCTGGCCGCCGCGATGCTGACGCTCGCGGCCTCCGCGTCCGGGCAGCCTCCCGCCAGGGCGGACGTGCGCGCCGAGATCGCGCGCCGGCTCGAGGTCGACGTCGAGGACGTCAAGCCCTCGCCGGTCGCCGGCCTCTACGAGATCCGTTCCGGGGCCGAGGTCGGTTACGTCTCGACCGACGGGCGCTTCTACGTGGATGGCGACGTCTTCGACATGCAGTCCAAGAAGAACCTCACCGAGACGCGCCGCCAGGAGGGCAGGCTCGCGCTGCTCGCGACGGTCCCGGACGGCGACGCCATCGTGTTCGCGCCGGCTGGCGCCGCGAAGCACACGCTGACCGTGTTCACCGACGTCGACTGCACCTACTGCCGCCGCCTGCACCAGGAGATGGCCGAACTGAACCGGCTCGGCATCCGCATCCGTTACCTGCTGTACCCGCGCGGCGGCCCGGGCACCGAGACCTGGAAGAAGGCCGAGGCGGTCTGGTGCAGCCCCGACCGCAAGGACGCGATCACGCGCGCCAAGCGCGGCGAGACCCTCAAGGCGGGCCGCTGCGAGACGCCGGTCGCCGCGCACTATGCGCTCGGCCAGCGCATGGGCATCCGCGGCACGCCGGGGATCATCACCGACCAGGGCGAGTATCTCGCGGGCTACCTGCCGGCCGCGCAGATGGCCGAGTACCTGGCCATGCCGGCGGGGGCTACGGGGTCCGACTGATCGTCAGCGCTCGAGCAGGTCGAGCTTTTCCTTGACGTCCTTCCAGGCGTCGGCGTCCGCCGGCGGCTCGCCGCGCTGCGTGATCACCGGCCATTCCTTGGCGAGCTCCGCATTGAGCGCGAGGAACTTCTCCTGGCCGGCCGGCACCTCCTCCTCGGAGTAGATCGCCTCCACCGGGCATTCGGGCTCGCACAGCGTGCAGTCGATGCACTCCTCGGGGTCGATCACCAGGAAATTCGGGCCCTCGTGGAAGCAGTCCACGGGACAAACCTCGACGCAATCCATGTACTTGCACTTGATGCAGGACTCGGTGACGACGAACGTCATCGACGGGGCTCCCGGCCGGTTTTGCAGCGGCGCATTGTGCCACAGGCAGGCGCCCGCCGAGTCGTCAGCGCCGGTCCGGAGGGCGCTCGATCGTCGTGAAATGCAGCTCGCTTGCGCCCTTCGCGCGATCCGCCAGCCAGCGGCGCAGCGTGAAGGCGACGCTCGGGAACGCGATCTCGGGCCAGGGAATCTCGTCCTCGGTCACGAGCCGGGTCTCGAGGCTCTCGACGCCCACGCCGAAGCCGGGCTCGACGAGCGTGGCGCGGAACATCACGTGCACCTGGTGCGCGTGCAGCACGTGCACGATCGCGCAGGGGCTGCCGATCTCGACCCGCGCGAGCGCCTCCTCCCAGCACTCGCGCGCGGCGGCCTGCTGCAACGTCTCGTCGTTTTCCATGAATCCCGCCGGCACGGTCCAGTAGCCGCGGCGCGGCTCGATCGCGCGCCGGCAGATCAGGATCCGGCCCCCCGACTCGGGCACGCAGCCGGCAATCAGCTTCGGGTTCTGGTAATGAATCGTCCCGCAGGCGCCGCAGACGTGCCGGGGCAGGTGATCGCCTTCGGGGATGCGGCGCTCGACGCGGGCGCCACAGTGCGGGCAGAAGTTCATCGGGTTGATTGTGGTCGGCGGGGGCGGCGCTGCCAAGCGCCCGGCGGGCGGGCAGGGACCCCGGCGCCGACTTATACTCGCCCCCCGCATGGCCGGGATGGCGGAATTGGCAGACGCAGTGGACTCAAAATCCACCGGTGGCGACATCGTGCGAGTTCGAGTCTCGCTCCCGGCACCAGCCTGATTTATCTGCGCCGGCCTGCGACCTTTTCGCGGGCCGGGGCATCTAAGCGTCCGATGCCCCGCATCTGCGACATCGCGCTGTCCGACTCCGTGATCGCTGCCGCCCGTTCCGGGGACGGGGCCGCGCTCGAGGCCGTCTATGGGGCCGTGGCCGGCCCGCTCTACACGCTGCTGCGCCGCCTGGTCCGGCGCCCGGCGATTGCCGAGGAGCTGCTGCAGGAGACGTTCGTGGACGTCATCGAGCACATCGGCGCCTACGAGGCCCGCTGCCCGCTGCCGGCCTGGATCCGCTCGATCGCGGTGAACCGCGCGCTGATGTACCTGCGCTCGCCCTGGCACCGCAGCCTCGAATGGCTGGACCAGGACCCGGGCGGCACCGACCGCCTGGCCGGGCCCGGCCATGGCGAGCCCGCACACCCGGAGGCCGCGCTCGAGCGCGCGCTCATGACGCTGCCGGCGGTCTCGCGCGCGGTCGTCTGGCTGCACGACGTCGAGGGCTATACGCACGCCGAGATCGGCCGGGCGCTCGGGCGCACGCCGAGCTTCTCGAAGACCCAGTTGTCGCGCGCGCACGCGCGGCTGCGCGCCGCGCTGGGCGCGCCGGCGCCGGCCGTGGAGGGAACGCCATGCACTCCGGCATGAACGAATGGAGCACGCGACTCGCGGCGCTGCCGGCTTTTGCACCGCCGGCGGCAGGCTGGCAGGGCGTGCTGGCGGCGCGCCGGCGCCGGGACGGCTCGCTGGCCGCGCGCTGGCCGCTGGCGCTCGCGGCGACCGTGCTCGCGGTCGCCGTGGGCCTCGGATGGTGGCTGCAGGCTGCGCAGCGCGACCTCGCGCGGGTGTCGGGCGCAGCGGCGGTGCTGCCCGTGAGCGACGCGGTGCGGACCGAGAACGAGCGCCTCGAATGGCTGCTGGCCAGCTTGCCGGAGCCGCGGACGATGCGCGGCAGCACCGCCTTCACGGTCGCCGAGATCGAGGACCGCCTCGCGTTCGTCGACGACCGGCTGAGCCGGGTGATGCTCGAGCCCAACGCGCCGGAACGCGCGGAGCAGCTCTGGCGGGAGCGCGTCGGCCTCATGAATTCGCTGGTCCAGGTCCGCTACACGGACGCGGCCATCACTTATTAATTCCCGGAGGAATCGATGAACAGGATGATCGTCACCGTGCTGGCAGCGACCCTCGTCGCGGGCACCGCGGCCGCGCAGGACCGGAGCGCCGACGAGGCGGCAGTCGAGAAGCGCCTGCAGGACGCGCAACAGCGCCTCGAGGCGGCGGCGCGCGAAGTTGCCGAATTGACGGCCGAGGTGCGCGGGCCCGAATTCGAGCGGCGCATCGAGATGCTCATGCCGTCCGCGCGGCGCGCGATGCTCGGCGTGAACCTCGGCGCCGAGGAAGCGGGCGGCGGGGTGCGCGTCAACAGCGTGAGCCCCGGCGGGCCTGCGGCCGAGGCCGGCGTGAAGGCCGGCGACGCGATCGTTGCGATCGAGGGCCAGAAGGTCGCGACCGGCCGCGATCTCGTCAAGGTGATGGAGGACGTGGAACCGGGCCAGAAGGTCGCGCTCGAGCTGCGCCGCGACGGCAAGCCGGTCAAGGTCACGGTCGAGGCGCGCCAGCTCGACCGCTTCGTCTTCCTCGGCCGCGGCATGCCGATGCCCGCCGTCGAGGCCATGCCCGCGATTCCGCCGCTGCACGCGCTCGAGCTGGGCGGCAACCACTGGCTGCTGGAAGACTGGGGCGACGCCGAGTTCGTCACGCTGACGCCGGGACTCGGGCGCTACTTCGGCGCCGACCAGGGCGTGCTGGTCGCGCGTGCGCCGGAGGACTCGACGCTCGGGCTGCAGGACGGCGACGTGATCGTCGCGATCGGCGGTCGCGAGCCGCAGAATTCGCGGCACGCGATGCGCATCCTGCGTTCCTACCAGCCGGGCGAGTCGGTCGAGATCCGCGTGTTGCGCGACCGCCGCGCGCAGACGCTCACGGCGAAGGTGCCGGAACGCGCCGAGGGCGACGTGCGGCGCCACCGCGAGGTCTACCGTCACCGGATCGCGCCGCCGCAGGCGCCGCAGCCACCGAGGCCCCCGAAGCCGGCCGGCGACCCGGCCTCCACCTGAGCGGACGACTGCATTCCCTGTGCTAGTCTGCGCGGCCCATGCGCCGCGCAGATTTCTCCTACCCGCTGCCGCAGCATCTGATCGCACGGCATCCCCTGCCGGAACGCGGCGGCAGCCGCCTGCTCGCGCTCGACGGCGGCAGCGGCGCCCTGCGCGACCTGCGCTTCGCGGACCTGCCTGCGCTGCTCGGGCGCGGCGACCTGCTGGTCATCAACGACACGCGCGTGATCCCGGCGCGGGTCCGCGGCCGCAAGGCGAGCGGCGGCGCCTGCGAGATCCTGGTCGAGCGCGTGCTCGGTCCGCGCCGGCTGCTGGCGCAGGCACGCGCCAGCAAGGGCCTGAAAACCGGCGGCGCGATCGAACTGCCGGGCGGGGTCCGCGCGACCGTGGCCGGCCGCCAGCATGAGCTCTACGAGCTCGAGCTGGACCGGGACGCGCTGCCGTACCTCGAGGCGCACGGCAGCATGCCGTTGCCGCCCTATCTCGGCCGCGACGCCGAGCCCTCCGACCGCGAGCGCTACCAGACCGTGTATGCGGCCGAGGCGGGCGCGGTCGCGGCGCCCACCGCCGGCCTGCACTTCGAACAGGCGATGCTGGCGCGGCTGGGCGCGGCCGGCGTCGACATCGCCCGGCTGACGCTGCACGTCGGTGCCGGCACATTCCAGCCACTGCGCGCGGAGCAGGTCGAGGAACATCGCCTGCACGCCGAGCGCTTCCGGCTGCCGGCGGAGACGGTCGCCGCCGTCGCCGCGGCACGCGCACGCGGTGGCCGCGTGGTCGCGGTCGGCACCACCGTGGTGCGCGCGCTCGAGGCCGCGGCCGCGGGCGGCGCGCTGGTCGCGGGGGAGGGCGAGACCGACCTCTTCATCCGGCCGGGCTTCCGCTTCCGCGTGGTGGACGCACTGGTGACCAATTTCCACCTGCCGGAATCCACGCTGCTCGTGCTGGTCGCCGCCTTTGCCGGGCGCGAGCGCGTGCTGGCCGCGTATCATCATGCGATCGGGCAGCGCTACCGCTTCTACAGCTACGGGGACGCCATGTTCATCACGCCGGAGCCGGCCGCGCTCGCGCCGCGCGGGAGCCGCGCGTGAAGTTCTCGCTGCAGGTGCAGGACGGCCCGGCGCGCCGCGGGCGCATCGAGTTCACGCGCGGGGCGGTCGAGACGCCCGCCTTCATGCCGGTCGGGACCTACGGCACCGTCAAGGGCGTGACGCCGGAGGAACTCGAGGCCTGCGGCGCCGAGATCGTGCTCGCCAATACCTTCCACCTGATGCTGCGGCCCGGCGCGGAGGTGGTGCGCGCGCACGGCGGCCTGCACGGCATGATGCACTGGCAGCGCCCGATCCTGACCGACTCCGGCGGCTACCAGGTGTTCAGCCTGGCCGCGATGCGCAAGGTCAGCGAGCAGGGCGTCCGCTTCCGCTCACCGGTGGACGGCGACGAGGTGTTCCTCGACGCCGAGCGCTCCATGGCGATCCAGCGCGCGCTCGGCTCGGACGTCGCGATGGTGTTCGACGAATGCACACCGTACCCGGCCGACGAACGCCAGGCGCGCGCCTCGATGGAACTCTCGCTGCGCTGGTCCGCCCGCAGCCGGCAGGCCTGGGACGCGTCCGCGGGCCCGGGCGTCCTGTTCGGCATCGTGCAGGGCGGCATGCACGACGCGTTGCGCGCCGCCTCGCTCGAGGGGCTCGAGCGCACCGGCTTCGAGGGCCTCGCGATCGGCGGCCTGTCGGTCGGGGAGCCGCCCGCGGAGCGCGAGCGTGTGCTCCAGCATCTCGCGCCGCTGATGCCACCCGGCAAGCCGCGCTACCTGATGGGCGTCGGCCGCCCGGAGGACCTGGTGGAGTCGGTGGCGCGCGGCATCGACCTGTTCGACTGCGTGATGCCCACGCGCCACGCGCGCAATGGCCACCTGTTCGTGCCCTGGGGCGTCATGAACATCCGCAATGCCCGCTACGCCGCCGATACCGGGCCCGTGGACCGGGATTGCGGCTGCTACACCTGCCGCCACTACAGCCGTTCCTACCTGCGGCACCTGGACCGCTGCGGCGAGATGCTGGGGCCGCGACTCGCGACGCTGCACAACCTGCACCACTACCTCGGCCTGATGGCGAGGATGCGGGAGGCGATCGCGGCCGGGCGGTTCGAGCAGTTCCGCGCGGCCTTCCACGCCGCGCGACGGGACGGGACCGGCGCTGTGGCATAATCACGCGCCCAACCGGGCCGGCCGGGCCGGCCCCCCGCAGAGGAAAGACATGGACTTTTTCATCACCCCCGCCTGGGCCCAGGCCGCCACCGGATCGACCGCGAGCACGCTCGGCACCATCCTGCCGCTGGTGCTGATCTTCGTGGTCTTCTATTTCCTGCTGATCCGGCCCCAGACCAAGCGCGCCAAGGAGCACCGCGAGATGGTGGGCAAGCTGGCCACCGGCGACGAAGTGGTCACCAACGGCGGCATCCTCGGCCGCATCACCGAGGTCGGCGAGCATTTCGTCACGCTGGAGATCGCGAAGAACACGGCGATCAGCGTGCAGAAGTTCCAGGTCGCGCAATTGATGCCGAAAGGCACGTTCAAGGGCGCCTGAGCGCCAGCCGCGCGGATCCTGCGTGTCGTCTCCCCGCTATCCGCCCTGGAAGGGCATCCTGCTGGCGGCCATCCTGCTGGCGGCGCTGCTGCTCGCGCTGCCGAACTGGTTCGGCGAGTCGCCGGCGCTGCAGCTGTCGCGGCGCGACCGCGCGGCATTCGACGCCGCCGGCGTCGCGGATCTCGAAGGCGCCCTGAGGGGCGCCGGCATCGCGGTCGAGGAATCCTACGTCGACGGCGACGGGCGCCTGTGGCTGCGCTTCGCCGCCGTGCCGGCGCAGCTCGCGGCCCGCGACGTGATCCAGCGCCGCGCCGAGGGCGAGTACGCGATCGCGATGACCTTCGCCTCGCGCGCGCCGGACTGGCTGCAGGCGCTCGGGCTCGAGCCGATGAGCCTCGGCCTCGACCTGCGTGGCGGCATGCACCTGGTCTACGAGGTGGACGTGTCCGGTGCGGTCGGGCAGCTGCTGCAGCGCATGGAGCGCGACTTCCGCAAGGTGCTGCGCGACGCGAAGATTCCGTACCAGGAGGTCGTGGTGGAAGGCAACGGGGTGCGCGTGCAGCTGCGCGACCCCGCGCAATCGGCCGCCGCGCGCGAGGCCATCGCCGACTACGATCCGGGCCTCACGGTCGCCGACGGGGCGCAGCCGGGAGCGCTGGTCGCCGCGCTGTCGGAGGACCAGGTGCGGCAGCGGCAGGACTTCGCGATCCAGCAGAACATCACGGCGCTGTCCAACCGCGTGGACGCGCTGGGCGTGGCCGAGTCGGTGGTGCAGCGCCAGGGGCTGAACCGCATCGCCGTGCAGCTGCCCGGCGCGCAGGACGCCTCCGAGGTGGTGCGGCTGCTCGGCAAGGTCGCGACGCTCGAGTTCCGGCTGGTCGACACCGTCAACAGCCCGGCCGAGGCGGAGCGCACCGGGCGCGCGCCGCTGGGCACGAAGCTCTATCGCGAACGCGGCGGGGCCCCGGTGCTGCTGAAGCGCGACGTGATCGCCACCGGCGAGCAGCTGATCGACGCCTCCTTCACGCCTTCGCAGGGCGAGCCGGCGGTGAGCGTGCGGCTCGACAGCCGCGGCGGCGACGAGATGCTGCGCACCACGCGCGAGAACCTCAACCGGCCGATGGCGGTCGTGTTCATCGAGAAGGACCGCGAGCTGGTCGAGCGCGACGGACGCCAGGTCATGCTGGACCGGTCGAAGGAGGAGGTCATCAGCGTCGCGACCATCCGCGGCGTATTCTCGAACAACTTCCAGATCACCGGCCTGTCGGCGGCGGAAGCCACCGAGCTCGCCAAGCTGCTGCGTGCCGGCGCGCTCGCGGCGCCGGTCTACATCGTCGAGCAGCGCGTGATCGGCCCGAGCCTGGGCCAGGACAACATCGACGACGGCGCGCGCGCACTGGCAATCGCCGCGGTCGCGATCTTCCTGTTCATGGTGGTGTACTACCGCGTGTTCGGCGTGATCGCCTGCATTGTGCTCACGTCGAACGTGATCTTCATCGTCGCCGTGCTCGGCCTGTTCGGCGCGGCGCTGACGCTGCCCGGCATCGCGGGCATCGTGCTGACCGTCGGCACGGCCGTCGACGCGAACATCCTGATCTACGAGCGCATCCGCGAGGAACTCGCGGTCGGCGCCTCGCCGATGGCGGCGATCAACGCCGGCTTCGACAAGGCGTTCTCGGCGATCGCCGACTCGAACGTCACCATGCTGATGGCGGGCGCCGTGCTGTTCATGTTCGGCTCGGGGCCGGTGCGCGGCTTCGCCGTGACGCTGTGCATCGGCATCGCGACCTCGATGTTCACGGCCCTGATCGGCAGCCGCGCCATCATCCACCTGGTCTACGGCCGCCGCCGCCGCATCGAGCGGCTGGCGATCTGAGGTGCGGCCATGATGCAGTTCCTGAGCAAGGTCCCCTCGATCCGGTTCATGCAGCGCCGGCGCCAGTGGTACTGGCTGTCGGCGGCCATGATCGTCGCGTCGATCGCGATCATCGCGCTGCGCGGGCTGAACCTGACCGTGGACTTCACCGGCGGCGTCGTGCTCGAGGTCGGCTTCACGCAGCCGATCGACCTCGAGCGCGCGCGGGCGGCGATGGACCAGGCCGGGTTCGAGGACTACCAGGTCCGCAACTTCGGCACCGCCAGCGAGCTCGAGGTCCGCCTGCCGCCGGCCGAGGCCGGCGCGGCGGCGGCGCTGGCGGGCCGCGTCATGGCCGCGATGCGCGCGCTGGACCCGGCCGCGGAACTGCGCCGCACCGAGTCGGTCGGGCCGCAGGTCAGCCGCCAGCTCGGCGAGCAGGCGGCGCTCGCGGTGCTGATGACGCTGCTGCTGGTGCTGGTCTACATCGCGCTGCGGTTCCGCTGGCGCTTCGGCGTGGGCTCGCTGGTCGCCTCGCTGCACGACCCGATCGTCGCGACCGGCGCGATCGCGCTGCTGCAGATCCCGTTCGACCTGAACGTGGTGGCGGCGCTGCTGACGATCCTCGGCTACTCGGTCAACGACACGGTCGTGATCTTCGACCGCATCCGCGAGCGGTTCCGCTCGATGCGCAAGGCGGAGCCCGCGGAGGTGATCGACCGCGCGATCAACGAGACGCTCGGCCGCACCATCATCGTGGCGGGCTGCGCGCTGGCCTCGGTGCTGTTCCTCGCGGTGCTCGGCGGCGAGACCCTGCGCGGCTTCGCGGTCGCGCTCTCGATCGGCATCGTCATCGGCACCTATTCGTCGATCTACGTCGCCGGCGCGATCGCGCTCGACCTCGGCGCCTCGCAGCGCGACTTCATGCCGCCGGAGAAGCGGGGGGAAGTCGATGCGCTGCCCTGAGCGGAGCCGCCCATGATCGAGCTGCTGACGGATCCGCAGGTCTGGCTGGCATTCCTGACGCTGACGCTGCTCGAGATCGTCCTCGGCATCGACAACATCATCTTCCTGTCGATCCTGGTCTCGAAGCTGCCCAAGGATCTGCAGCCACGAGGCCGCACTCTCGGGCTCGCCTTCGCGATGGTGACGCGCATCGGGCTGCTGTTCTCCATCGTCTGGCTGACCCGGCTTACCGCACCGCTGTTCACGGTGGTCGGCGAGGAGATCTCGGGGCGCGACCTGATCCTGTTCGCGGGCGGCCTGTTCCTGCTGGTCAAGAGCGTCAACGAAATCCACGGCGCCCTCGAGGGTGTGGGGGACGCGCACGCCAAGCCGGTCAATCTCCGGTCCAGGATCCTGGGCGTCGTGATCCAGATCGGGCTGGTCGACATCGTGTTCTCGCTGGACTCGGTGTTGACGGCGGTCGGGCTCGCCGAGCACCTCGAGGTGATGGTCGCCGCGATCGTGATCGCGGTGTTCGTGATGATGTTCCTGGCGCGGCCTATCCACGAGTTCATCGAGCGCCACCCGACGATCAAGATGCTGGCGCTCGCCTTCCTGATCCTGATCGGCGTGGCGCTGATCGCCGAGTCCCTCGACTTCGAGATCCCGAAGGGCTACCTGTACTTCGCGATGGCGTTCTCGGTCGGCGTCGAGATGATCAACATCCGCCTGCGCCGGCGCGGCGATACGGTCGTCGACCTGCGCGGGCCCGAGCTGCCCGACTCCAGGCCGCCCCGGCACTGACCAGGCCGGCGTGCCGTTCCTTGCCGGCCGGGCTGGCTCGCTCGTTCAGGGCGGCGACCGCATTCGCTCGCTCGCCACCCGGCCGCCAAGGAGCTGCACGCCGGCGTGCACCGCGCCGCCTCGCTGCGGGCGTGCGGCGCGGGCGGGCGGGGTCCCGAGTGAGCGAATCCGGTCGCCGGCCTGAGCGAACGAGGGAGCCCCGCCCGCCCGCGCATC
>DATBMQ010000277.1:0-1506 GCA_036554765.1 Steroidobacteraceae bacterium
TTGACGACGATCGTTTCGACCTTGGTGATCTTCATATTCGCTATAGTGTAGGCTCGGCCCGCCGCGCCCGCCGCAGTCCGCAGTGTGGTCGCCCCGGCTGCCGCCAGTCGACACTCGTCATTCAAGGGGAAGCCCAATGAAAATCGCCCGCACCACGGCGCACACGCTGCGCGTGCCGTACCAGTTCCCGCTGATCAAGGAGACGCAGCACACGCTCGTGACCTTCGTCGAGATCGAGACCGATGACGGCTTGAAGGGCCACGCTTTCTCGGCCTATCCGCTGCGCTTCAGCATCTCGGACTTCATCAACCGCGAGGCGGGCCCGGCCATCGCCGGCATGGATCCCATGCGCCCGGAGGCGGTGCGCAGCACGCTCTACTGGCGGCTGTCCAACAAGCACTACATGGGCACCTGGTCGTGCGCGGCCAGCATGATCGACGTCGCGCTGTGGGACATCAAGGGGAAGGGCCTGAAGCAGCCGATCTGGAAGCTCCTCGGAGGCGCGCGCGAGAAGTGTCCGGTCTACATCACCTGGGGCCTGCCCCGCTACAGCCGCGAGGAGCTGGTGGAAGCGGCGAAGCTCATGATCGCGGAGGGCCACACGCAACTGAAGATGGCGATCGCGGCGGGGAAGGATCCGGCGGCGCACATGTACGGGGAGCCGACCGACGACGACATCCTAGAGGATGCCGCGCGCATCCGCCACGTGCGCGAGAAGCTCGGCGACAAGGTCACGCTCATGATCGACGCCAACAAGAACGCGCGGCTGCCGCAGGCGATACGGCTCGCGCAACTCGTCGCTGACTGCAAGCTCGCGTGGTTCGAGGATCCCGTGCTGAAGGCGGACCCGCGGCTGATGGCGAAGCTGCGCCGCGAGACCACGATCCCGATTGCCGCCGGCAGCACCGGCACCTACGACCTCGCCTACCTGCGCGAGTATTTCGTCAACGAATCGATCGACATCGCGCAGCCCAACGTGCGCGACATCGGCGGCTTCACCGGCGCGCTCTACGCGGCGGGGCTCGCGCAGGCGTTCAACATCCAGCTCGAGATGGGCGGCAACTATCCGCACCTCAACATGCACCTGCACGCCGGCGTGCCGAACGGCGGGCGCATCGAGTTTCACCTCGGCGGCTGGCGCATCGGGGAAGCGCTGTTCGAGGGCATGCCGAAGCCGGTGCGAGGCTGGGTCACGCTGCCGGAGGCGCCCGGCCTCGGCTTCACGCCCAAAGCCGGCATCCTCGACCTCGCGGTCAAATAGAAGTTTGCCCCGCCGCCATGAATCTTCAGCTGAGCATCGGCATGTCCTCCAATCCACGCACGTGGCCGGTCTTCGACGGCCGCGTGAAGCCCGACGGCATCGAACTGATCCCGAGCCGCGTGCATCCCTCGGAGCTGTTCTGGCGCCAGCTCCGGTTCGCGGATTTCGACGTCTCGGAAATGTCGTTCTCCTCGCTCCTGATGGCGAAGGCGCGGGGAGACGAGCGCTGGGTCGGCGTGCCGGTA
>DATBMQ010000002.1:0-5715 GCA_036554765.1 Steroidobacteraceae bacterium
ACGATCAGCGCGCCGGTCTGCGAGGCGAGCAGCGCGCCCGACATGCCGTACTTGCGCGTCTGTCCGGGTTCGACGCGCGTGCCCTCCGGGAAGATCAGGATCCAGATGCCGGCCGCGAGCCGCTCGCGTCCCTGGTCGAGCACCTGGTTGACGGCGCGGTGACCGGCGCCGCGGTTGATGCTGATGCCCTTCAGCAGCCACGCCGCCCAGCCGACGAGCGGGACCCACAGCAGCTCGCGCTTGAACACCCAGGCCTGCGGCGGGAACACGATCATCTGCGCGATCGTTTCCCAGGCAGACGTGTGCTTCCACATCGAGATGTGCGCGCCCTCGCGCGGGATGTGCTCGCGTCCTTCGACGACCCAGTCGAGGCCGCAGAGGACCTTGCCGAGCCACAGGTGCCACCACGCCCAGGCGCGCGCGAAATGGTAGAGCTGCCGGAACGGCAGCCAGCCGAACAGCACGATCGCGAGTCCCCAGAGCAGCGAATCGGCGAACAGCAGGGTCGTGAACAGGAGCGATCCCAGCCACTGCACCGGAGCGAATCGCCGCCAGCGCGCGACCCGCGGCGGCCGGTTCCCGGCGGGCGCCTGCCCGGTCATTGGGTTGCGATCATTCTGGATGCTTATGGACATCCGGAAAACCCGGCATTTCAGCCGGGCAGCCGGGCGAGATTGGCCGTGTGCAGGAACAATCGCTGCAGCGCGGCGAGCAGCGCCAGGCGGTTGGCCCGCACCCGCACGTCATCCGCCATCACCAGCACCTTGTCGAAGAACGCATCCACCGCGGGACGCAATGCGGCGAGGCGCAGGAGCGCGTCCTCGTACCGGCGCGAGGTGACGAGGCGCTCGACGTCCTGGCGCAGGGCCTCGACTTCGGTCGCGAGCCGGCGCTCCTCGGGATCGGTCAGCAGGCCGGGATCCACGCGCGGGTTCGGCTGCTCGCCGGCCTTGCGCAGGATGTTCGAGATGCGCTTGTTGGCGGCCGCCAGGCTGGCCGCCTCCGGCAGCTTCAGGAAGGCCGCGAGCGCGCGCAGGCGGTCGTCGAAGTCGAGCGGCGAGGCGGGGCGCGTGTCGAGCACGGCATCGAACATCTCGGTGGTGATCCCCGCGCCGCTCTCGAGATACCACGCGCGCAGCCGCTCCATCATGTAGTCGTAGATCTCGTCCGCGAGCGACTCCGGCATCGGCACCGGCTTGTCGCCGGCGAGCCGCACCACGTCGGCATGCACCAGCTCGAGCGCGGAATGGATCAGGTTGCGCAGGTCGAGCGCGACGCTGGTCTCGATCAGGATGCGCAGCACGCCGAGCGCGGAGCGTCGCAGGCCGAACGGATCCTTGGCGCCGGTCGGCTTCTGGCCGATCGCGAAGATGCCGACGATGGTGTCGAGCTTGTCGGCGATCGCGATCGCGAGCCCGGCGCCGGTGGCGGGCAGGGCATCCCCCGCGAAGCGCGGCAGGTACTGCTCGCCGAGCGCGGCCGCGACCGCGTCCGTTTCGCCGTCGTGCAGGGCGTAGTAGCGCCCCATCAGCCCCTGCAGCTCCGGGAACTCGCCGACCATGGCGGTCACCAGGTCGCACTTGGCGAGCTGGGCCGCGCGCTGGGCCGCATCCGGCTCCTCGCCCGTGGCGCGGGCGATCTGGCCGGCGAGCTCGGTGATCCGGGCCGTCTTGTCGGCCAGGGTTCCGAGGCGGGCCTGGAAGGTGACCTTGGCGAGCGCCGCCCTGCGGCTTGCCAGGGGGGTCTTGCGGTCGGTCTCGTAGAAGAACGCCGCGTCCGCCAGGCGGGGCCGGACCACGCGCTCGTTGCCCGCCCGCACTTGCAGGGGATCCCGGCTCTGGATGTTGGCCACCGCGATGAACAGGGGCAGCAGCTTGCCGTCGGGGGCCTTGACCGGGAAGTAACGCTGGTGGTCCTGCAGGGTGGCCACCAGCACCTCCGGGGGCAGCTCCAGGTAGCGGACATCGAAATGGCCCGCGATGGGCACCGGCCATTCGACCAGCGCCGTGACCTCGTCGAGCACGGCCGGGTCGATGACGGCCTGGCCCCCCTCGGCCTCGGCCGCCGCCGTGACCCCCGCGCGGATGCGCAGACGCCGGGCGTCGAAATCCGCGATCACGAAGCCGCGGCGCTCGAGGGAGGCCAGGTAGACGCCGGGGGAGCGCAGCGCGACCGGCTTGGGGGCATGGAAGCGGTGGCCACGGGTCATGCGCCCGGCCGGCAGGCCGAGGATCTCACCGGGCACCACCTCGTCCCCGTGCAGCATCACGACCCAATGGGCGGGGCGCACGAACTCAACCTCGCCGGCGCCCCAGCGCATGCGCCGCGCGATCGGCAGGGCGGCCAGCGCCCCCTGCACGATGCCGGGCAGCAGCGTCGCGGTCTTCGCGCCGGGCCGCGTGAGCTTGCAGAACAGGAATTCGCCCTTGGCATCGCTGCGGCGCTGGATCTCCTTGACCTCGATGCCGCAGGAAGCCGCGAATGCATAGGCGGCCTTGGTCGGCTTGCCGGCGGCGTCATAGGCCGCGGAAACGGGCGGGCCGCGGCGCTCCACGCGCTGGTCCGGCTGCTGGTCGAGCAGGCGCCGCACCAGTACGGCGAGCCGGCGCGGTGTCGCATACGCCAGCGCCGGGCCATGCGTGAGTCCTGCGGCGTCGAGGCCGGCCGCGACGCCGTCGCGGAAGGCCTCCGCGAGCTGCAGCAGGCTCTTCGGAGGCAACTCCTCGGTGCCGATCTCGACCAGGAAGTCGAGACGCTTCATCGGCGGCCGCCAGGGGTGTCAGACACCTTTTCGGCCGCCGAAAAGGTGCCTGACACCTTTTTCGCCAGCGGGAACCCCAGCGCCTCGCGCCGCGCGTAATACGCCTCCGCCACCGCGCGCGTGAGCGCGCGCACCCGCAGGATGTAGCGCTGGCGCTCGGTTACCGAGATCGCCTTGCGCGCATCGAGCAGGTTGAAGACGTGCGAGGCCTTCAGCGCCTGCTCGTAGGCGGGCAGCGGCAGCTTCGCTTCCAGCAGTTTTCCGCAGGCGCTTTCGCGCTGCTCGAACTCGGCGAACAGCGCGGCGGTGTCGGCGTGCTCGAAATTGTACGCGGACTGTTCCACCTCGTTCTGGTGGAAGACGTCGCCGTAGCTGACGCGGCCGGCGTCGCCCTCGGTCCAGGCGAGGTCGTAGACGCTCTCGCAGCCCTGCAGGTACATCGCGAGGCGCTCGAGGCCGTAGGTGATCTCGCCCATCACCGGCCGGCAGTCGAGCCCGCCCGCCTGCTGGAAGTAGGTGAACTGCGTGACTTCCATGCCGTTCAGCCACACCTCCCAGCCGAGGCCCCAGGCGCCGAGCGTCGGCGATTCCCAGTTGTCTTCGACGAAACGGATGTCGTGCGTGAGCGCGTCGATGCCGAGCGCCCCGAGCGAGCCGAGGTAGCGGTCGATGATGTCCTTCGGCGCGGGCTTCATGACGACCTGGAACTGGTAGTAGTGCTGCAGCCGGAACGGGTTGTCGCCGTAGCGCCCGTCGGCCGGGCGGCGGCTGGGCTGCACGTAGGCGGCATTCCAGGGCTCGGGCCCGAGCGCGCGCAGGAAGGTGGCCGTGTGGAAGGTGCCGGCGCCCATTTCCATGTCGTAGGGCTGCAGCAGCACGCAGCCCTGGCCCGCCCAGTAGTTCTGCAGCGCCAGGATCAGGTCCTGGAAGGTGCGCGGCGGCCGCAGGATTTTCAGGGTTTTCGTCATTCCTGGCGGGATCGGCGGGACATGGCCGAGTATAGCGGCCGGATTTCCGCCTCGGTGAGGTCGCGCCAGCGCCCGGTCGGGAGCGTCCCGAGGCGGATGTGCATGATGCGCACGCGCTTCAGCGCCTGCACGCGCCAGCCGAGCGCCGAGCACATGCGCCGGATCTGCCGGTTGAGGCCCTGCGTCAGGACCATGCGGAACGACGCCGGCCCGGTGCGCACGACGGTGCAGGGCCTCGTTTTCTCTGCGCCGATGCGCACGCCCGCGGCCATCATCTGCAGGAACGCCGGCGTCACGGGCCGCTCCACCGTGACCTCGTATTCCTTCTCGTGGCCGTGCTCGACGCGCAGGATCTCGTTGACGATGTCGCCGTCATTCGTGAGCAGGATCAGCCCCTCGGAATCCTTGTCGAGCCTGCCGATCGGGAAGATGCGCTCGCGGTGACCGATGAAGTCCACGATGTTCCCGGGCACGTCGCGTTCGGTCGTGCAGGTGACGCCGCGCGGCTTGTTGAGCGCGAGGTAGACCGCCTTGCGGCGTTCCGGCAGCGGCTTGCCGTCCACCCGCACCTCATCTCCCGCGCCGACCTGCGTGCCGAGCTGTCCGGCTGCGCCATTGACCGTCACGCGCCCCGCCGCGATCCAGGCATCCGCCTCGCGGCGCGAACAGACGCCGCGCTCGCTGATGAACTTGTTGAGGCGCATTGGGCGGCGATTGTGGCGAGCGGCCCTTGCCGCGGGAAGTTCGATGCGAGCACCGCCGCGGAGCGGAGCGGGACCACATCGCACCAACATGGTGCGCCAGGCCAATGCGGAATTCTGTTTAATGAAAGCAAGTAATTGAAAATATTAATAATTAATATATTTCCGCTTCTGGCATACTCCTTGCACCAAACATGGGATCGCGAGATATCGCAAACCGACCCCAGGGAGCAAGGCCATGACCCCCGTCGACGTCGTCAAGCTGATCAAGGAAAAGAAAGCCCGCTACTGCGACCTGCGCTTCACGGATACGCGCGGCAAGGAACAGCACGTGACGATCCCGACGCGCCTGGTGGACGAGGACTTCTTCGTCGACGGCAAGATGTTCGACGGATCGTCCATCGCCGGATGGAAGGGCATCAACGAGTCCGACATGATCCTGATGCCGGACGCATCCACCGCGATGATCGATCCGTTCTACGAGGAGACCACGCTGCTGCTGCGCTGCGACGTCGTGGAGCCCACCACGATGCAGGGCTACAGCCGCGACCCGCGCTCGCTGGCGAAGCGCGCAGAGGCCTACCTCAAGTCCACGGGCATCGCGGAGTCCTGCCTGTTCGGCCCCGAGAACGAGTTCTTCATCTTCGACAGCGTGCGCTGGGCCAACGACCTCAATGGCTGCAGCTACCACATCGATTCCGTGCAGGGCGCATGGAACTCCGGCACCGCCTACGAAGGCGGCAACCTCGGCCATCGCCCGGGCGTGAAGGGCGGCTACTTCCCGGTGCCGCCGGTGGACCGCTTCCAGGACCTGCGCACCGCGATGTGCCAGGCCTGTGAGGAACTCGGTCTCAAGGTCGAGGTGCATCACCACGAAGTCGCGACCGGCGGGCAGGGCGAGATCAACGTGGCCGCCAACACGCTGACCAGGAAGGGCGACGAGGTGCTGCTGCTGAAGTACGCGCTGTGGAACGTGGCGCACCGGCATGGCAAGACGCTGACCTTCATGCCGAAGCCATTGGTCGGCGACAACGGCAACGGCATGCACGTGCACCAGTCGCTGCAGAAGGACGGCAAGAACCTGTTCGCGGGCGACCGCTACGCGGGCCTTTCCGACATCGCGCTGTACTACATCGGCGGCATCATCAAGCACGCGAAGGCGATCAACGCCTTTACCAACCCCGGCACCAACAGCTACAAGCGCCTGGTGCCGGGCTTCGAGGCGCCGGTGATGCTCGCGTACTCGGCGCGCAACCGCTCCGCTTCCATCCGCATTCCGTGGGTG
>DATBMQ010000059.1:0-5487 GCA_036554765.1 Steroidobacteraceae bacterium
GGCCAGATGCTCTGGCAGGCCGAGCAGCCGGAGTTCGAGGACCACTACTACCTGATCGAGAGCCGCGAGCCGCTGGTCGCCCTGTCCTTCTCCGGCCACCGCTGCGACCTCGACCTCGCGAGCGGGAAGATCCTGAAGGCCGCGAAGCTCAAGTGAGCGCCCAGCACAAGCCCGCCGGGCACGAGACCGAGCTGGTCGGCGAGTGGCACGCCGGCACGAGGAAGATCACGGGGGATGCCACCTGCCAGCGCATCGACTGGCTCGTCAGCTGCTACCTTCTGCCGCTGGGCGCGGACCCTGCGGGCTGGGACGAGCTCTACCGCGACCCGGAATCGGGCCTGCTGTGGGAACGCACCTGGCCGCGGCCGGAAATGCACGGTGGCGGTCCGCCGCGGCTGTCGCGCATCGAGGTGGCGGCCGCGCGCGCCAAGTACGGCCACCACGTGGACGGCTGATCAGGCCAGCAGCGGCAGCACGACCGTCGAGACGGCGGTCACCACCGCGATCGAGGCCAGGTTCACGCGCCAGCCGGCGCGGATCATCTCCTGCATCGTCAGGCGCCCGGTGCCGAACACGATCGCGTTCGGCGGCGTGCCGACCGGCAGCATGAATCCGCAGGACGCCGCGATCGCCGCCGGCGCCACCAGCTGCAGCACGGGATAGTCCGAAGCGGCCGCTATCGCGGCGAGGATCGGCATGAAGGTCGCGGCGGTGGCGACGTTCGAGTTGAACTCGGTCCAGAACACGAGCAGCGTCGCCAGTGCCGCGATCAGCGCGACCAGCGGCCAGGTGCCGATCTGCCCGAGCACGGCGCCGAGGAACTCCGACAACCCGCTGCCCTGGATCGCCTCGGCGAGCGCCAGGCCGCCGCCGAACAGCAGCAGCACCTCCCACGGCAGCTTGCGCAGGTCGGAGCCTGCGATCAGCGCCCCGCCTTCCGGCGCGCGCGAGGGGATCAGGAACAGCGTGATGCCGGCGAGCAACGCGATGGTCGTGTCGTTGAATTCCGCGAGGCCCGGAAGCCTGCGCAGCAGCGGACCGGTGATCCAGGCAAGCGCCGTCACCACGAACACGGTCGTCACTCGCTTCTCGGCCAGCGACATCGGCCCGAGCGCGCGGCGCGCCTCGAGGATCCGGTCCCGCGCGGTCGCCTGCGAGCCGAGGCTGAACGGGAACGCGATCTTCACCAGCACCAGCCAGGCGACCGGCATCAGCAGCAGCACCGTCGGGATGCCGAACACGAGCCATTGCGCGAAGCTGATGGTCTCGCCGTAATTCTGCTGCATGAAGCCGACCACCAGCGCGTTGGTCGCCGTGCCAACCAGCGTGCCGAGCCCGCCGATGGTCGCGGCATAGGCGACGCAGAGCACGATCGCACGCGCGAAGTTGCCGGCGTCGCGGTCGTCCGCGGCGGCATCCGGCGCGACGATCGCCGCAACCGACATCGCGACCGGCAGCATCATGAGCGTGGTGGAGGTGTTCTGCGCCCACATGCTGACGAAGCCGGTGGCGCACATCATTCCGAGCACCAGTCCCTGCGGTTGCCCGCCGGCCCAGGACACGATCGCGTAGGCGATGCGCCGGTGCAGGTTGCAGCGCTCCATCGCGAGCGCCAGCAGGAAGCCGCCGAGG
This sequence comes from Steroidobacteraceae bacterium, assembly GCA_036554765.1. Classification (GTDB taxonomy): domain Bacteria; phylum Pseudomonadota; class Gammaproteobacteria; order Steroidobacterales; family Steroidobacteraceae; genus SCUD01. The sequence continues at coordinate 1,633 of DATBMQ010000059.1, forward strand.
ATGAGGTAGAGCGTGGTGTTGCCGTAGCCGGCCGCGAGGTCGCCGGCGGAGGCCGCGCCCAGCGGCGGCAGCACGGCGAGCGGCACGAGCGCGGTTGCCGCGAACGGAATGGCCTCGGTCGCCCACCAGATCGCCATCAGCACCATGGCGCCCGCGACGTTCCAGGATGCGGCGGACAGGCCGGCCGGCGGCTCGGTCACGATGGTCGCCACGAATGCCGCGCTGCCGAGCACGAGCCCGACATTCTGCGCGACCGTGCGGCTGCCAGCTGCCGACATCCCCACTCCCTGCCAAGCGGTGCCGAGTCAGTATAGAGTGCACGGCATCGCGAGGGTGCCCGGAAGATGAGTGAAACGATCGTCGTCGTCGGGGGCGGCCATGCCGGCGCGCAGGCGGTGGACAGCCTGCGCCGCGAGAGCCCGACGGCGCGGCTGGTGCTCGTGGCGTCCGAGCCGGTGCTCCCGTATCAACGCCCGCCGCTGTCGAAGAAGTTCCTTTCAGGCGAGCTGGAAGCCGAACGGCTGCCGATCCGCCCGGCGAGTTTCTACGAGAGCATCCATTGCGAAGTCATGCTCGGCGACCCGGTCACCGCGATCGATACCGGTGCGCAGCGACTGGAACGCGCGGGCGGCGGGCCGCTTGCCTGGGACCGGCTGGTGCTCGCCGTCGGCGGCCACGCGCGTCCGCTGCCCGTGCCGGGCGCGGATCTCGCGGGCGTGCACGTGCTGCGCACGATGGCGGACGTCACGGCGATCCGCGCGCACGTCGCCCCGGGCCGGCGCGTGGCGATCGTCGGCGCCGGCTACATCGGCCTCGAGTGCGCGGCCTCGTTTCGCAAGCTCGGGCTCGAGGTCACCGTCATCGAAATGATGGACCGCGTGATGAGCCGCGTGGTCGCACCGGAAATGAGCCGCTTCTACCAGGCCGAGCACGAAGGTCACGGCGTGAAGTTCCTCATCGGCAAGCGGGTCAACGCCTTCCACGGCGACGGGCGCGTGAGCGCGGTCGAGTGCACGGACGGCACGCGCGTGCCGGCGGATTTCGCGATCGTCGGCATCGGGCTGGTGCCGAACACGGAGCTGGCCGCGGCCGCCGGCATCCGCTGCGACGACGGCATCGCGGTGGACGAGCATTGCCGCACCAGCGCCGGGAACGTGTTCGCGATCGGGGACTGCTGCTCGTTCCCGAGCGTGCGCTACGGCCGGCGCATCCGCCTGGAGTCCGTGGACAACGCCTTCGAGCAGGCGAAGACCGCCGCGGCGAATGCCTGCGGGCGCGCCGTGGTGCACGACAAGACGCCGTGGTTCTGGTCCGACCAGTACGAGCTGAAACTGCAGATCGTGGGCCTGAGCCAGCATTATGACAGCGTGGTCCTGCGCGGCGACCCGGCGTCGCGCTCCTTCAGCTGCTGCTACCTGAGGGATGGCGAGCTGATCGCGCTCGATGCCGTGAACCACGGCAAGGATTTCATGGCCGCGCGCAAGCTGATCGCGGAGCGCGCCCGCCCCGATCTTGCGCGACTCGGCGACGACGCGGTCCCGCTCCGCGACGTCTGCTCCTGATTGTGGGGCGCATCCCCTTTATAATTGCGTGCGATGGCTGAAGAAAACGGCAAGCTGGACAACGTCGAGCGCGAGTTCCGCTCCATGCTGGCGAAGGCGACCGGCGGGCTGGCACCACAGGACTACGGCACCGCGTTCTGGGACTGGTGGCTGAACCTCGCACGGTCGCCCGGCACGCAGCTCGAACTCCAGCAGAACGCGATCAGGCAGGCGATGGACCTGTGGCGCTTCAACCTCGAGGCGGCCCAGGGCAAGCCGCTCGCGCCGGCGGAAACCGGCGACCGCCGCTTCGCCGATCCCGCCTGGCAGCAGTATCCCTTCAACGTCTGGGCCCAGGCGTTCCGCAGCGGCATGGAGCTGCTGGAGAAGTCCGCGCACGGCGTCCCGGGCGTCGAACCCCAGAACGTCGGGCGCGTCGAGTTCGCGGCGAGGCAGGCGGCCGAGGCCCTCTCGCCCACCAACAACCCGCTGACCAACCCCGAGGTCATCAAGCAGACGGTCGAGGAACGCGGCCAGAACCTGGCACGCGGCTACAAGCACTTCCTCGAGGACCTCGAGCGCATGCAGAACGGCGGCGAGGCGCCGGCGGCGGAGGAGTTCCGCGTCGGCGAAAAGGTCGCGGTCACCGAGGGCCAGGTGGTCCTGCGCAACGAGCTGATGGAGCTGATCCAGTACGCGCCGACCACACCGGACGTGCATCCGGAGCCGGTGCTGATCGTGCCGGCCTGGATCATGAAGTACTACATCCTCGACCTGTCGCCGAAGAATTCGCTGGTCGCCTGGCTGGTGGACCAGGGATTCACGGTATTCATGATCTCGTGGAAGAACCCGACCGCGGCGGACCGCGAACTCGGCATGGACGACTACGTGCGCAAGGGCGTGTATGCCGCGCTCGATGCCGTCGCGACCATCGTGCCGGAGCGCGGCATCCACGCGGTCGGCTACTGCATCGGCGGCACGCTGCTCACGATCGCGGCCTCCGCCCTCTCCGCCTGGGGCGACACCCGCATCCGGGACATCACGCTGTTCGCCGCGCAGACCGACTTCAGCGAGCCGGGCGAACTGTCGCTCTTCATCAGCCCGGCGCAGATCCAGATGCTGGAAGCGCTGATGTACAAGGAAGGCGTGCTCGATTCGAAGCAGATGGGCGCCGCCTTCGCCATGCTGCGCGCACACGACCTGCTGTGGCAGCCGGCGGTGAAATCCTACCTCAAGGGCGAGCGCGACCAGCCGATCGACCTGATGGCCTGGAATGCCGACGGCACGCGCATGCCCTGGAAGATGCACACCGAGTACCTGCTCGGCCTGTACCTGCACAACGACCTCGCCGAGGGCCGCTTCAAGGTCGAGGGCGAGGAGGTCAACCTCGCCGACATTTCGGTGCCGATGTTCGTGGTCGGAACCGAGACCGACCACGTCGCGCCGTGGAAGTCCGTGTACAAGGCGGATCGCCTGGTCGGCTCGGGCGAATTCACCTTCCTGCTGACCAGCGGCGGCCACAACGCCGGCATCGTCAGCGGCCCGGTGCACCCGAAGCGCCGCCACCGCGTGCGCACGCGCCGCCAGGGCGAGCCGAACCTCAACGCCGACGAGTGGTTCGAGTCCACCGCCCCTCTGCCCGGCTCGTGGTGGCCGACCTGGGGCGAGTGGCTGAAGACGCATTCCACGCCTGCGCGCGTGGCGCCGCCCGCGATGGGCGCGCCGGAATCAGGCTACGCGCCGGTCTGCGAGGCGCCCGGCGAGTACGTCAAGCAGCGCTAGCCGGCCCCGCAGGAATCGCTGCGCCGATTTCGACTGCAAGCCGTGCAATCTACGTATTGCCGGCGCAGGCGCGCGGTGATCTACTCGGCCGCGGCCGGCGAGACCGGCCACGCGCGGGTATCGAGATTCCTGTCCCCCAATCCTGAACACGCCCGCACTGGAGTCGAGCCATGTATGCAAGACTGGTCACCACACACCTGAAGCCGGGCAAGTTCGACCTGGCTACGCGCAAGTTCGAAGAGAAGATCATCCCGATGCTGAAGCTGCAGAAGGGATTCCGGGATGAAGTGTCGTTCTTCGACAAGGAAAAGAACGAGTCGGTCGCGATCAGCTTCTGGGATGCCGAAGCTGACCTGCGCAAGTACGAGAAGGACGCGTATCCGGAGATGGTCAAGCTGCTGAGCGACACCTTCGTCGGCACGCCCGAGGTGAGGCGCTTCGAAGTCGCGAACGCCACCTTCTACAAGATTCATGCCAGCTGACAGGCGGTAGCGCCTGCACGTTCTCGAGGGCGGCCTTCGGGCCGCCCTTT
>DATBMQ010000130.1:0-9222 GCA_036554765.1 Steroidobacteraceae bacterium
TAGATCGAGCACTCATGCAGCGGACCCTTGAATCCCGCCGCCTCGCACAGCGCCCGGTGGAACTGGAACTGCAGCACGAACGACAGGAAATAGCGGGTGTACGGCGTGTTGGCGGGGATGTGGTACTTGGCGCCGGGGTCGAAGTCCTCCTCGCTGCGCGCGGCGGGCGCCTCGACGCCCTGGTACTTGCGCCGCAGATCCCACCAGGCCTGGTTGTACCGGTCCGGCGGTATGCGGCCGGAGAACACGCCCCAGCGCCACTGGTCCACGAGCTTGCCGAAGGGCAGGAACGCGATCTTTTCGCTTGCGACCTTCATCTGCCGGTTGATCAGCGCCTCGCGGCCCGACGTCGTGCCCTGCTTCAGCAGGCCGATGTCCGCGAGATAGGTCTCGGTCATCGAGAGATTGATCGTGTCGCCGATCGCCTCGTGGAAGCCGTCGTGCGCGCCGGTCTGGTACAGGTAGGGCTGGTCGACGTAGCTCAGGTAGTAATAGACGTGCCCGAGCTCGTGGTAGATGGTGTAGAGGTCCTGCTCGTTCGTCTGGATGCACTGCTTGATGCGCACGTCGCCCTTCGTGTCCATGTTCCAGGCGCTGGCATAGCAGTCGACCTCGCGGTCGCGCGGCCGCGTCAGCAGCGAGCGCTCCCAGAAACCCGCCGGCAGCTTCGGGAACCCGAGCGAGACGTAGAACGACTCGGCGGATTCCGTCATCTTCCTCGCGTCATAGCGCTGCTTCTCGAGTTCCGCGGTGACGTCGAGGTCCGACACGCCGGGATAAGGCTCCAGCAGGTCGTAGATGTTGTTCCATTGCTGGGCCCACATGTTGCCGAACAGGTGCGCGGGCACGGGCTTGCCGTCGGGCACCAGCGCCTTGCCGTAGCGCTCCTGGAGCTTGCCGCGCGCGTAGCAGTGCAGGCCGTCGTACAGCGGCTTGACCTGGTTCCAGAGCCGGTCGGTCTCCGCCTCGAACTCGGCCGGGCTCATGTCGTAGCCGGAGCGCCAGAGGTCGCCGATGTCGGCGAAACCGAGCCCGCGCGCGCCCTCGTTGGCGAGCTCCACGAAGCGCCGGTAATCCCTGCGGATGGGCTTCGAAATCGCGTGCCATCCCTGCCAGGCGTCCAGCAATTCGTCCGGGTTGCGGATCTGTGCGAGCTTCTGCGCGAGCTGCTCGTAGTTGAGGCAGCTGTCCGGGCCGGCCGGGCAGTGCTTGCCGGAACTGTAGGTGGAGACCATGCGGGCCTCGATCTCCGCCTGCTCCGCGCGCTTCGCGGGATCCGCGGGCGCCGGCGCGGCCAGGCTGAACTTGAGGAGCCGGATGGTGCGCGCCGCATGTTCCGGGACCGCCCGCCCTTCGAAGGCGCGCGCTTCCTCGATCAGGCGTGCGACATCGGCCTGCACCCGCTCGTCGGACTTCGCGGCCAGCGCCTGCGTATCCGGCGTGATGTAGGTGAGCTGCGTCCAGGCGGCCATGGCGTTCTCGTGGCCGGATTTCTGCAGCTCGGCGTTGACGCGCACCACGAACTCGTCGGCGGTTTCCCTCGGCCGCGGAGCCGCGCAGGCGACGAGGGCGACGGCGAGCGCGAGCGCGCCCGCGGTGCGCGCCCTGCGGGGGCTCACTTGCCTTCCGCGCCGTGCATCCACTGCACGATGCGCCCGGAGATGGCCCAGAGCAGGAGGCTGAACGTGACCAGCACCAGGGCAAGTCCGCCGAAGATGCCGAGCAGGCCGGCGTGCTCCGGGCGGACGCCGGCGTCGGCCGCGAGCGCCAGCATCCAGGGATACTCGCCCATCGTCTCCGTGAAGGCACCGATGTAGCCGGCCAGCGTGTTGGCGACGAAGTTGATCATGAACCACACGCCCATCATCAGCGAGCCGAGCCGCAGCGGCGCGAGCTTGGTGACCATCGACAGGCCGACCGGGCTGATGCAGAGCTCGCCGGTGGTGTGGAACAGGTAGCCGAGCACCAGCCAGACCATCCCGGACTTCATGTCCGCGGTGCGCTGCATCTCGAACACCGCGATCACGAGGAAGACGAAGCCGAGCGCGACCTGCGCCAGGCCCAGGTACATCTTCACCGGCGTCGCCGGGTTCTTGCCGCGCTCGCCGAGCCTGCTCCACAGCATCGAGAACGGGAGGCCGAGCAGCACGATGAACAGCGGATTCAGCGACTGGAACCAGCCGGTCGGCACCGTGAACGCGCCGACGCTGCGGTCGGTGTACTTGTCGGCGAACAGGTTCAGCAGGCCGCCGGCCTGCTCGAAGGTCGCCCAGAAGATCACGACGAAGGTGAAGATCACGAAGATCACGCGCAGCCGGTCGCGCTCGACCGCCGTCAGCGGGTGCCTGGTGCCGCCGGCCATCTTGAGCGAGCGCCTGGCCGCGGGCTCGACGCCGACATTGCCGATGTAGCGCGTGGAGAATGCGAGCTGGATGATGACCGACAGCGACATGCCGATGCCGGCCGCGAGGAAGCCGACGCGCCAGCCGTAGACCGGGTCCTCGCCGAGCGTCGAGCAGACCAGCGGTGCGAGGAAGGCGCCGGTATTGATGCCCATGTAGAAGATCGTGAACGCGCCGTCGCGCCGTGCGTCCCCCTGCGGGTAGAGGTCGCCGACCATCGTCGAGATGTTCGGCTTGAAGAAGCCGTTGCCGATGATCAGGAGCAGCAGGCCGGCGTAGAACGAGGTCGGCGTGTCCGGGAAGGCGATGCCGAGCGCCGGCAGCGAGAACGCGGCGCTCGTCCCCAGCGTTTCGAGCGGTGCGGCCAGCGAGAACTGGCCGAGCGCCATGACGATGCCGCCGATAATCACGGCCTTGCGCTGGCCGAGGTAGTTGTCGGCGAGCCAGCCGCCGAACAGCGGCGTGAAATAGGTGAGGCCCGTGTACCAGGCGTAGAGCTTGAGCGCCTGCGGCTCGGCCCAGCCAAGTCCCGGGTTGACGGCGTGCGTGGCGGCCACCGCATACAGCACCAGCAGGGCGCGCATGCCGTAGTAGCTGAAGCGTTCCCACATCTCGGTGACGAACAGCAGGAACAGGCCCTTGGGGTGCCCGAGCAGCGTTCCCGGCGGGATGTGCACGTCGTGATTCATGCCGTGGTTTCTCCGAGAGTCCGGCGAGTGTCCGCTATTTTGCGGTGCAGCATCAAGCCGATTCGGCTTGTTCCTGCCCGGGTTTGTCGCGCACCAGCACGCGCGACATCAGCACGCCGCTCTCGTACAGGAGGTACATCGGCAGCGCCATCATGGTCTGCGACACGGGATCGGGCGGCGTGAGGAAGGCCGCGACGATGAAGATGCCGAGGATGACGTAACCGCGGTTCGCCGTGAGCGCCTTGCGCTTCACGAGCCCGGTGCGCACCAGCAGCACGGTCGCGACCGGGATCTCGAACGCGATGCCAAAGGCGAAGAACATCAGCACCGCGAAGTCCATGTACTGCGTCATGTCCGTCATCATCTGCACGCCCGCAGGCGTGGTGCCGACGAAGAATGCGAACGCGACCGGGAACACGATGAAGTAGGCGAACGCCGCGCCTCCGTAGAACAGGATCACACTCGAGACGAACAGCGGCAGGGCGAAGCGGCGCTCGTGCCGGTAGAGCCCTGGCGCAACGAATGCCCAGATCTGGTAGAGGATCACGGGCATGGCCAGGAAGATCGCCGCGAGCAGCGCAAGCTTGAATGGCGTCATGAACGGCGCCATCACCGAGGTCGCGATCAGGCTGGCGCCCTGGGGCAACTGTGCGAGCAATGGTCGCGACAGCCAGGCAAAGATGTCGTTCGCGAAGTACAGGCAGGGCAGCGCGATGACGAGCGTCGCGATCAGCGACTTCAGCAGGCGGTCCCGCAGCTCGAACAGGTGCGAGAGCAGCGAGCTTTCCGGCAGCGGCTCGTCCTGTGATCCGGGCGCGCTCATGACACCGGCGGCGGGTTCCGGTCTGTCGGCTCGGCAGGAGCCGGCTGTGCAGGCGCTGCGGGCGTCGGTGTCGGCGGAGTCCCCGGCGCACGGCGCGGCGCGGCGGGATCGAAGTCGTCCTTCGGGATGATCGTGACTTCCTCGTCGAGCTGCTGTCGCAGCTGGCGCGCCATCGCACGCGCGCGTCCGGCCCAGCGGCCGAGCTGGCCCGCGAGCTTCGGCAGTTTTTCGGGGCCCAGCACCAAGAGCGCGATGCCGAGGATCAGGATGATCTCGGTGAAGCCGACCTCGAACATCGGCCGCTACGCGTTCTTGGTCGAGTCGGCGTTCTCGCGCTTGGCCGCGCTGAAATCGGCGTCCGGGCGCTCGTCCTGTGCGAGCTTCTTGCCGGATTCCTCGGTGTCGCCCTCGTTCATGGACTTCTTGAAGCCGCGCACCGCGGCGCCGAGGTCCGAGCCGATGTTGCGCAGCTTCTTCGCCCCGAAGATCAGGAGCGCGATCGCGAGGATGATCAGCAGTTCGCGAAAACCAATGCCCATGTCGATGACTCCGGCCGGCGTACCTGGCGCCGGACTACGATGATACGCCAAACCCGGCCGGGTCTTCGCCCTTGCCGCCCGCCCGTAGCCAGAATGTGACGGGGCCGTCGTTCACGAGAAAAACCCGCATGTGGGCGCCAAAACGACCGGTTTGCGTGGCCGGAAATCGCGCCTGCGCCCGCCTCGCGAGATGGCCGAACAGGCGTTCCCCGTCGGCGGGCGGCGCGGCCCGGCTGAAGCCCGGGCGCAGGCCTTTCGCGGTGTCCGCGGCCAGCGTGAACTGCGGCACCAGCAGCAGGGAGCCGCCGGTGTCGGTCACCGAGAGATTCATGCGGCCGCCGGCATCGGCGAACACGCGATAGTCCAGCAGGCGGTCGAGCAGGCGCTCGGCCGTCGCCTCGTCGTCGCCGCGTTCGACCGCGACCAGCACCAGGAGACCGGGCCCGATGCGCGCGATTTCGGCGCCGTCCACGCCGACGGCGGCCTCGGTCACGCGCTGCAGCAGCCCGATCACGCGGCCTGCTCATTCATCGCGCCGCGACCGCTCGAGGTGAAAGTGGTGCAGCAGGCGGTGCACCACGGGGCCCAGCAGCAATGCCGCGGTGACGATGAAGACGAGCCCGGCATAGAGCGCGAACAGGCCCGCGAACAGCTTGCCGGCCTCCGTCTGAGGCGCGTGGATCGGGCCCATGCCACCCAGCAGCATCGCGGTCTCGAGGAAGGCGTCGGTCCACGACAGCCGCTCGAAGCAGACGTAGCCCGCCATGCCGAGAGCGATCGAGCAGGCGATCAGTCCGGCGACGACCGCGGCGTGCCCCAACACGCGGCGCAGGAAATGCGCGCGGTGCAGGAGCGGCTGGTGCCTCGATTCGTACATGGCTGCTATGGTATCCCCGGCGCCGCCATGTTTCCGGCGCCCGGGGGGACGGGATGAAAAGACGCGAGCTGATCAAGGGCCTGGGGGTCGGTGCAGCCGCCGTCGCGGCTGCGGCTTGCGCCAGGAAGGGCGTCGATGCGGGCCCCGGACGGTCAACCGCGACATTTGAATGGCGGCTGGTGACCACCTGGCCGCCGAACTTCCCGGGCCTCGGCACGGGCGCGATCGATTTCGCGAAGCGGATCGAGGAGTGCACCGCCGGTCGCCTCAAGGTCCGTGTCTACGGCGACGGCGAGCTGGTGCCCGCGTTCGAGACCTTCGACGCGGTCTCGGGCGGCACCGCGGAGATGGGCCACGGTGCGGCCTACTACTGGAAAGGCAAGGTTCCGGCCGCGTCGTTCTTTTCCGCGATCCCCTTCGGCCTGACGCAGCAGGAGGTCAACGCCTGGTTCTACCACGGCGGCGGCCTCGAGCTCTGGCGCGAGGCCTACGCGCCCTTCGGTCTCGTGCCCTTTCCCTGTGGCAACAGCGGCACGCAGATGGGCGGGTGGTTCCGCAGGGAGATCCGCTCGCTGGCCGACCTCCGCGGGCTCAAGATGCGCATCCCCGCGCTCGGCGGCGAGGTCATCGCGCGCGCGGGCGCGACCCCCGTCACGATGCCGGGCTCCGAGATCTTCACGGCGCTGCAGACCGGCGCGATCGATGCGACCGAGTGGATCGGCCCCTACAACGACCTCGCCTTCGGGTTCCACAAGGCGGCGAAGTACTACTACTACCCGGGCTGGCAGGAGCCCGGCTCCGCGCTCGAGCTGATCATCAACCAGGAAGCCTGGGATGCGCTGCCGGCGGACCTGCAGGCGATCGTGGCGACCTGCGCCAGCGCGACCAACGACCGCATGTCGGCCGAATTCATGGCCAGGAACGCCGAGGCGCTCGAGACGCTGGTGCGCGACCACGGCGTGGAGTTGCGCCCGTTCCCGGATGACGTCATGCAGGCGCTGCGGGGTTACGCGGCCGACATCCTGCGCGAGAATGCGGACCGCGACCCGCTGTTCGGCCGCGTGCTGGAGTCGCTGCAGGCATTCTCGGCGCGCATGAAGCCCTACCTGGACATCGCCGAGCGCGCCTACCTCAACGCGCGCAGCTGAGCGCTCAGTCGTAGATCAGGCCGGGCAGCCAGGTCGCGAGCCGCGGCCAGAACCACAGCACGACCAGCATCAGCAGCTGCAGCACCACGAACGGCACCACGCCGCGGTAGATATGCGTGGTGCGCACGGATGCCGGCGCGACGCCGCGCAGGTAGAAGAGCGCGAAGCCGAATGGCGGCGTCAGGAACGAGGTCTGCAGGTTGACCGCGATCATCACCCCGAGCCATACCGGGTCCATGCCCATGGCGAGCAGCACCGGTGCGACTACGGGCACGACGATGTAGGTGATCTCGATGAAGTCGATGATGAAGCCGAGCAGGAACATCGCCAGCATGACGACCAGCAGCGCGGCCACGGCGCCGCCCGGCAGCGACGACAGCACGTCGTGCACCAGCACGTCGCCGCCGAAACCGCGGAACACGAGCGAGAACACCGAGGCGCCGACCAGGATGATGAACACCATCGAGGTCAGGCGCACCGTACCCTGCATGACCTCGCGCAGCCGCGCCATCGACAGCGAGCGGCGTGCGAGCGCGAGGACGAGCGCCCCAGCCGCGCCGACGGCGGCGGCCTCGGTGGGCGTCGCATAACCCCCGATGATGGAACCGAGCACCGCGACAATCAGCGCGAGCGGCGCAAGGATCGCGCGCAGGACGCGCCGGCCCATGTGCTGCGCGGCATCGGCCGGGCCCGCGGGCGGCGCCGGCAGCCGGTGCGGCTGCAGCCAGGCGATCGCGAGCAGGTAGGCGATGTAGAGCGCGACCAGCACCAGGCCCGGGATCATCGCGCCGGCAAACAAGTCGCCGACCGACACGCTTTCCGGGGCGAAGTTGCCGGAGCGCAGCTGTGCCTGCTGGTAGGACGAGGACAGTACGTCGCCCAGCAGTACCAGGATGATGGACGGCGGGATGATCTGGCCGAGCGTGCCAGAGGCGCAGATCGTTCCGGTCGCAATGCGTGGGTCGTAGCCGCTCTTGAGCATCGCCGGCAGCGACAGCAGGCCCATCGTCACGACCGTCGCGCCCACGATGCCGGTACTGGCCGCGAGCAGCGCCCCCACGACCACCACCGCAATCGCGAGCCCGCCACGGCCGTGGCCGAACACCTTGCCGAGCGTCTCCAGCAGGTCGTCGGCGATGCGCGCGCGCTCGAGTACCAGCCCCATGAAGATGAAGAGCGGCACCGCAATCAGCGACTGGTTCTGCATGGTGCCGAACAGGCGGCTCGGCAGTGCCTCGAGGTACGCGACGTCGAACGCCCCGAAGGCGCTGCAGACCGTCGCGAAGCCGAGCGACACGCCCGCCAGCGTAAAGGCCACCGGAAAGCCGGCGAGCAGCGCCGCAATGATGAGCGCGAACAGGACGAGTGCGAGCCACTCCATGGTCAACCCTGCCGCGCCGCGCGCAGCGCCAGCACTGCGCGCAGCCCGCCGGCGATCCCCTGCAGCGCCAGCAGCACGGCCATCAGCGGGATCAGCGACTTCAGCAGGAACAGCATCGGCAGGCCGCCCGCCTCGCGCGAGCGCTCGCCGATGCGCCAGGAGGAGGCGACCCAGGGCCAGCTCTCGACCACCAGGAACGCGCACAGCGGCAGCAGCAGGAGCGCCGTGCCCGCGAGGTTGACGATCGCGCGCCCGCGCTCGCTCATCGCACGGTAGAAGACGTCCACGCGCACGTGCTGGTCGGTCTTGAGCGTATACGCCGCGCCCAGCATGAAGACGAGCGCGTGCATCCAGTTGACGGATTCCTGCAGCCAGATCAGCCCCACGCCTGCGGCATAGCGCAGCACGACGACGGCGACCGTCGCCAGCACCATGCCGAGCGTGAGCCAGGCCACCGCCCGCCCGGTCCACTCCGAGATCGCGTCGATTGCCGACAGCAGGCGGCCGGCCGTCGTGCGCGCTGCCGCGGTCACGTCGCTGCCTTCGGGCCCTTGCGCAGCCGGCGCAGGAACACGGTCATCTCTTTCGCGGCCTGCAGATCGCCGGCCTCGCGTGCCGCCACGATGCCGCGCTCATAGACCTCAGCTGCGCGCTCGGGCGAGCCCGCGCGCGCATGCGCCTCGCCGAGCGCCTTCCAGGCCGCCGAGTAGCGCGGGTTCTGGTCCACGGCCTGGCGCAGGTGGTCGATCGCGGCGACGAGGTCGCCGGCCTTGAGGTACTCCTGGCCGAGCGCGAAACGCAGCAGCGGCGAGTCCTGGCCGCGCTCGAGCATCCGCTGCAGGTTGTCGCGCAGCGCCATCAGCGCTGCCAGAACGCGGGTGTGAGAAGGACAATGAACGTGAAGATCTCGACGCGCCCCACCAGCATGGCGGCGATGCTGATCCACTTCGCCGGGTCCGGGATGTCCCGGAAGGTGGAGGTCACCTCGCCGAGACCCGGGCCGGTGTTGTTGATGCAGGTCGCGACCGCCGACCATGCCGTGATCTGATCCACGCCGAACATCATCATCATCAGCATGAGCGTCGCGAAAACCACCAGGTACATCGCAAAGAAGCCGACCACGCCGCGGATGATGCGCTCGGACACCGGCCGTCCCGCGAGCTTGACCGGGATCTCCGCGCTCGGGTGCACCAGCCGCTTCAGCTCGGCGATGCCCTGTCGGAAGACGAGGAGCCACCGGATCACCTTCATGCCGCCCGCCGTGGACCCTGCACAGCCGCAGATGAAGGTCAGCAGCATCAGCAGCACCGGCACCGCGCCGGGCCAGTGCGCGAATCCCGTGGTGAGGAAGCCCGTGCTGGTC
>DATBMQ010000156.1:0-26889 GCA_036554765.1 Steroidobacteraceae bacterium
GCTGCTCGCGCCGCTCGCCGCGATGATCGGCGGCCTCACGATCATGCGCCGCGTGGCGCAGGTCGAGGTGGCGGTCGGGGACAACGCCACCGCGCTCGTGCTGCGGGTGCTGGACGCGCCGGCCGCCGCCGACCTGGCGGCGCTGCAGGCCTTCGAACGCGCGCATGGCGTCGAGATCTACCTGCAGAGCGGCGGGCTCGACACGGTGGCGCCGATCTCGCCGCCGGGAACGCCGCTGCGCTACGAGTTGCCGGGACTGCCGGCGGGCATCCGCTTCGCGCCCACGGACTTCATCCAGGTCAACGGCGAGATGAACCGCCGCATGGTGGCGGCCGTGCTCGAACTGTTGTCGCCGCGGCCGTCGGACCGGGCGCTCGATCTCTTCTGTGGACTCGGCAACTTCACCCTGCCGCTGGCGCAGCGCGTCGCCTCGGTCACGGGCGTCGAGGGCGACGCCGCGCTGGTGGCCCGGGCGCGGGAGAATGCGGACCGCAACGGGATCACGAACGCGCGATTCCTGGCCGCCGACCTGGCATCGCCGCAGGCCGGCGCCGGCTGGGCCGGGCCCCACGACCTGGTGCTGCTCGACCCACCGCGCGCCGGCGCCCGCGAAGTCCTGCCCGCCGTCGCCGCGAGCCGACCGCGGCGCATCGCCTACGTGTCCTGCCATGCCGGGACGCTGGCGCGGGATGCGGGCCTGCTGGTGACCGAGCATGGATTCCGGCTGGCCGCCGCGGGCATCATGGACATGTTCCCGCACACCGCGCATGTCGAGTCCATCGCCCTGTTCGAGCCCGCCGCATGAGCATCGAGATCGAGCGCCGGTCCCTGGTATGCGACGGCCGCCGGCGCGCGCCGTCGGCCGGCAGCACGCCGTCCGGAGCCGGCGCATGAGCCTCGGCCCGGTGATGGCGGACGTCGCGGGCATCGCGCTCGAGCCGCAGGACCGCGAGCTGCTCGCGCACCCGCTCATCGGCAGCGTCATCCTGTTCACGCGCAACTATGAGAGCGTCGAGCAGCTCACCCGCCTGGTCGCCGAGATCCACGCCATCCGCACGCCGGCATTGCTGGTCGCGGTGGACCAGGAAGGCGGCCGGGTGCAGCGCTTCCGGGAGGGATTCACGCGCCTGCCGCCGGCGCGCGAAATCGGGCGACGCTACAGCGCGAGTGCGGCGGAAGGCATCGCGCTCGCGCGCCAGCTCGCCTGGCTCATGGCCGCCGAGCTTCGCGCCGCCGGAGTGGACCTGTCATTCGCCCCCTGCGTGGACCTCGACTATGGCGTGAGCCAGGCCATCGGCGACCGGGCGCTGCATGCGGACGCCCGGTCGGTGGGCGACCTGGCGGTGGCCTGGATGCTCGGCATGCGCGAGGCGGGCATGGAAGCCACCGCGAAGCACTTCCCGGGTCACGGCGCGGTGGCGGCGGACTCCCACGTGGCGCTGCCGGTGGACCGGCGCCAGTGGGCCGACATCGAGGCCGACCTCACCCCCTACCGGCGGCTGATGGCGAACGGTCTGCCCGCGGTCATGGTCGCGCACGTCGTGTACCCGGAAGTGGATCCGCTGCCGGCCAGCCTGTCGCCGCGCTGGATCAACGGCATCCTGCGCGGCGAGCTCGGCTTCCAGGGCGCGGTGTTCGCCGATGACCTGTCGATGGCGGGCGCCGCGTCCTTCGGCGACATCACCGCACGCTCGGAACAGGCGCTGGCCGCGGGTTGCGACGTGCTGCCGGTCTGCAATGACCGCGCGGCCGTGATCCGGCTGCTCGATACGCTGCGGGTCGCCGTGAGCCCGGTCAGCCGCATGCGGCTCGCCCGCCTGCATGGCCGCGACGGGGCGGGCAGGGCGCTCGCCCAGGATCCGCGCTGGGCGGCGGCGGTCGCCGCCGCGCACGACTGCGTGGAACGCCCGGCGCTGCGCCTCGAGGGCGGCCGCCCGGCGTAGCCTGTCGCGGCCGCCCGGCGCTCAGGAGCCGAGCGCCGCCAGCACGCGCTCGGCCGCCGCGATGCGCGCTGGCTCATCGGGCGCCTCGAACCTGACGCGCAGGCGGTGCTGGCCGTCCAGGCGGTAGGCCGGGTCCTGCTGCAGCAGCCGCACGATGCGCTGCGGGTCGACGCGATGGCCCGCGCCGAACTCGACCGCGCCGGCATGCGCGCCGACCTCGAGGCGCCGCAGGCCGAGGATCGCCGCGCGCAGTCGCAGGCGATGCACCTGGAACAGCGTGCGCGCGGGCGGCGGCAGCGGTCCGAAGCGATCGATCATTTCCGACTGCAGGTCATCGAGCCGCGGCTGGTCGGGCGCGCCAGCCAGGCGCTTGTAGAGCTGCAGTCGCAGGTGCACGTCGGGCATGTAGTCCTCGGGCAGCAGAGCCGGCAGCTGCAGGTCGATCTCGCAGCCGGCATGCAGGGGACCTCCGAGGTCGGGTTCCCGTCCGTCGCGCAGCGCGGACACCGCGCGCTCCAGCAGCTCGAGATACAGGCCGACGCCGATCTCCTGGATCTGGCCGCTCTGTTCCTCGCCGAGCAGTTCGCCGGCGCCGCGGATCTCGAGGTCCTGCGTCGCGAGCGTGAAGCCGGCGCCGAGGTCCTCCAGCGACTCGATCGCCTCCAGCCGCTTCTGCGCATCGGGCGGCAGCGCCGCGGCCGGCGGCGCGATCAGGTAGGCCCAGGCGCGATGATGCGAGCGCCCGACGCGCCCGCGCAGCTGGTGCAGCTGGGCGAGGCCGAAGCGGTCGGCGCGGTCGATCAGGATGGTGTTGGCGGTCGGCACGTCGATGCCGGATTCGATGATCGTCGTGCACACCAGCACCTGGAAGCGGCGATGGTAGAAGTCGAGCATCAGCCGCTCCAGGTCGCGCTCGCGCATCTGCCCGTGCCCGACCCGGATGCTCGCCTCCGGCACCAGCCGGCGCAGGCGTCCCGCAAAGGCCTCGATGTCCTCGATGGCGTTGTGGACGACGTAGACCTGGCCGCCGCGGCGGATCTCCCGCAGGCAGGCCTCGCGAACCAGGGTGTCACTCCACTCGGTCACGAAGGTCTCGATCGCGACGCGTTCGGCGGGCGGCGTGGTCATCAGCGAGAGGTCGCGCAGGCCGCCGAGCGCCATGTTGAGCGTGCGCGGGATGGGCGTCGCCGTCAGCGTGAGGGTGTCGACGTCCGCCCGCAACCGGCGCAGCCGCTCCTTGTGGCCCACGCCGAAGCGGTGTTCCTCGTCCACGATCACGAGCCCCAGGTCGCGGAAGGCGACGTCGCGCTGCAGCAGGCGGTGCGTGCCGATGACCACGTCCACGGTGCCGGCGGCCAGGCCCTCGATCACGGCCTTCTGCTCCGCCGCGGTGCGGAAGCGCGACAGGTTCTCGACCCGCACCGGCCAGTCCGCGAAGCGGTCCGCAAACGTCTGCGCATGCTGCTGGGCGAGCAGCGTGGTCGACACCAGCACCGCGACCTGCCGGCCCGCGCCCACCGCGGCGAAGGCCGCGCGCAGCGCCACCTCGGTCTTGCCGAAGCCGACGTCGCCGCAGACCACGCGGTCCATGGGCCTGCCGGAACGCATGTCGGCCAGCACGGCCTCGATGGCGTCGTGCTGGTCCACCGTCTCCTCGAACGGGAATGCCGCCTCGAACGAGCGATAGGCGTCCTCGTCGAAGGCCGCACTGCGGCCCTGGCGCGCGGCGCGGCGCGAGTAGAGGTCGAGCAATTCGGCGGCGACGTCGCGCACCCGCTCGGCGGCGCGCTTGCGGGCACGCGCCCACTGGTCGGTGCCGAGGCGGTGCCAGGGCGCAGCCTCGGGCGATCCGCCGGTGTAGCGCGTGACGCGATCGAGCGCGTGCACCGGCACGTACAACAGGTCCCCGCCCGCGTACTCGAGCACCAGGAACTCGGCCGGTTGCCCGGCAACCGTCATTATGCGCAGGCCCCGGTAACGGCCGACCCCGTACTCCTCGTGCACGACCGGGGCGCCCGGCGCGAGCGCGGCCAGCTCACGCAGGATCGCGTCCGGGTCGCGTTCGGCGCGCCGGCGCCGGCGCTCCTGGCGCGCGCGCTCCCCGAACAGCTGGTCCTCCGCCACCAGCGCGAGGCCGCGGCCGGGCAGGACCAGGCCGCGCACGTCCGCGGCGACCGCGATCGCGAGGGCCATCGTGCCGCCACTGAACTCCGCCCAGGTTTCCACGGCGGCGGGCTGCAGCGACTGGCGGCGCATGAGTCCCAGCAGCACTTCGCGCCGGCCGGCGGAATCGGCGCCGACCAGCACGCGGCCGTCAAAGCGCCGGAGGAACTCCGCGAAGGCAGCCAGCGGCTCGGCGGCGCGCGGATCCGCGCGCAAATCCGGCGGTGGCTCGGTGCCGGCATTCGCGAACGGGACGGCCGCAGCGATGGGCTCGACCTTGACCGTGCTGAGTTGCAACCGCGGCAGGCGCGCGACGGCTTCGAGCACGCGTTCCGCCTCGACGAATGCCTCGCCGGGCGGCAGCAGCGGGCGCTGACGGTCGTGACGCATCTGCTCGTGGCGCGCCAGGATGTCCGACCACGCCTGCGGCAGCGCATGGCCGGCGTCCGCGAGCTCGACGGCCACCGCGCCCGCGGGCAGATGGTCCGTCAACGCGGTGGTCTCCGGAAAGAAGAACGGCAGCCAGCACTCGATGCCGGCCGGCATGGTGCCGTCGCTCACCGCGCGGTACACCGGGCAATCCTGGGGGTCGCCCTCGAAGCGCTCGCGCCAGCGCGAGCGGAACGCGGCAATGGCCTGTGCCGAGGTCGGGAACTCGCGCGCCGGCAGCAGTGAAACCGCGCCATGCTTCGCGGCCGAGCGCTGGTCCGCCGGATCGAAGCTGCGGATGCTCTCGACCACGTCGTCGAACAGGTCGAGCCGGTACGGCGAGGCGGCGCCGGCGGGGAACAGGTCGACGACGGAACCGCGCACGGCGAATTCGCCGGGCGCAAGCACCTGCGTGACGTGCACGAACCCCGCGTCGGTCAGCCGGCGCCGCAACGCCGCCAGGTCCAGCCGTTGTCCGGCCCGGACGTCGAAGGCATTCGCCGCCAGGAACTGCGACGGGGGCAGCCGGTCGAGCAGTGCCGCCACGGTCGTGACGACGATGCCGCGGCCGAGCTGCGGCAGCAGGGCCAGCGTGCGCAGGCGCTGCGAGATGATGTCCGGGTGCGGCGAGAACGGGTCGTAGGGGAGGGTTTCGCGGTCGGGAAAGGCGAGCAGCGGCAGGCCGTGCGGTGCGAAGAACGCAGCCTCCGCGAGGAACTGGTCGGCCTCGCGTCCGGTGTCGGTGACGACCAGCAGGGGCCCGCCCGCGCGCGTCGCCAATTCCGCCAGCAGGCAGGTCGCGCTCGACCCGTAGAGTTCGCCGCAGCGGAGCACGCCGGCAGCGGGCAGCGACAATGTTGCGACGGGATCGGGCTTCATCGGCATCCTGCAGGCACAAGACCCCGTTCCGGGCGAGCCCGGCGAGGTCTGGGGTGGCAGGATACCTGCGCCCGCGGCGCAGGCAATCGTCAGCCGGCGGGAGCGGCCTTCGCGAGCACGGCGTGCAGCACGCGGTCATGCTCGAAATAGACCGAGAACTGCGGGTAGTCCCAGCGCGTGATCGGCGGCGTGCCGACCGCCGCATGACGGTTGGTCGGTTCGCCGTAGCGGCTCTGGACCGCGGACATCGAACTCCCGCGCGCCGGCCGGTCGGCCGCCGCGTTGGGATCAGAGGTCGCCATGCCGAGGGGCTGGGCCAGGGCCGGTTGGACGGCGGCAAGCGCGAGCAGCAGCAATGTGCGTACGATAGGCATCGTCAATCCTCCGCCGGCGAGTGTAGCACCGGGTCCGAACCTATCGAGATTGCACCCCTAAATCCTTGATAGGCATCCCGAATTCGCATGATTAGTCGCCCATGCTGACTCCCCTGCCGCTGGGCATAGGCCTGCGCTACGTGCGGGCCCGGCAGCACTCGTATTTCGTGTCCTTCATCAGCTGGGTTTCGCTCGCGGGAGTCTGCCTGGGCGTGGCCGCCCTGATCACCATCCTCTCGGTGATGAACGGATTCGAGGGAGAACTGCGCGGTCGCCTGCTGGCGCTCGCGGCCCACGCCACGGTGCCGGCAGCGGCCGATCCGCCGGTCCTCGCAGGCCTGGCCGATCGGGCCCGCGGCGTGGCCGGCGTGGTTCGCGCGGAGGCCTTTGCCGAAGTCCAGGGCCTGCTGTCGCGAGGTCCGCTGTTTGCGGGCGCGGCCGTACGCGGCATCGTCCCGGCGCAACACGGCGCCGGCACGGCGCTGGCCGCCGCCATGCAGCAGGGCACGCTCGCCTCGCTCACGCCCGGCAGCCGGCGCATCGTGCTGGGCCGTGCGCTGGCGCAACAACTCGGCGCCGCGGTCGGCGACCCGGTCACGTTGCTGCTGCTCGCCACCGGCGCCGGCGGCGAGCTGACGCCGCGCATCGGCGCCTTCGAGGTCGCCGGCGTGTTCGAGATGGGCCTTGCCGATCACGACGCGGCGCTGGCTTTCGTCGCACTGGAGGACGCCGCGGTGTTCGCGGGCGCCGCGGCGCCCGCGGGACTGCTGCTCTGGTTCACGGACCCGTTCGATGCGCCCCGGCTCGCGGCGGCGGTCGCCGCGACGCTGGGCAGCGGCCCGGCGAGCGACTGGACCACCGAGCATGCGGCCTACTTCCGCGCGATCCGCATCGAGAAGACGATGATGACGGTGATCCTGCTGCTGATCGTGTCGGTCGCCGCCTTCAACATCGTCGCGAGCCTGGTGATGGTCGTCGCCGGCAAGCGCAACGACATTGCGATCCTGCGCACGCTGGGCTTCTCGCGCGGCGGCGTGGTCGGAACCTTCGTCGTGCAGGGGACCGTGATCGGCTGGGCCGGGGCGCTCGCCGGCACGCTGCTCGGCATCCTGCTCGCGACCCACGTCGACGCGGTGGCCGCGACACTGGAGGCCGTCTTCCGGTTCGAGATCTTCGACAGCGAGGTCTACTACATCACCAAGATTCCGTCGGAACTGCGGGCGGCTGACGTGCTGCTGGTCGCGGGCGCGGCCTTCGCGCTGACGCTGCTCGCCACGATCTACCCGGCGCGGCGCGCGGCGGCGACCGAGCCTGCCGAGGCACTCCGGTATGAGTAGCGGGGGCTGGACCTGGTGGATCGGGCTGCGTTACCTGCGCGCGAAGCGCGACAACCGCTTCGTCAGCTTCATCTCCGGCATCTCCATGGCGGGAATCGCGCTCGGCGTCGCCACGCTGCTGGCCGTGCTCTCGGTCATGAACGGATTCGAGCGCGACCTGCAGCAGCGCATCCTCGACGTCGTCGCGCACGCGACGCTCGAGGGCGAGTCCGGCCGCCTCGACGACTGGCGCCAGCTCCGGCAGCGCACCCAGGCCGAGCCTGGCGTGGTCGCGGTCGCGCCATTCGTCGAAGGCCGCGGCATGCTGGTCGTGGGCGAGCGCTCGGTGGCGGCCGAACTGCGCGCGGTGCTCCCGGCGGAGGAACGCGCCGTCTCGGCGCTGCAGCGTCACCTGAGCGGCCGCGGCCTGGCCGAACTGGAGCCCGGCGCCTGGCGGATCCTGGTGGGTCGCGGCCTGGCGCAGAAACTGGGCATCGGCATCGGCGACAGCGCGCTGGTGGTGATCGCCCAGGGCAACGTGACCCCCGCGGGCGTGGCCCCGCGCATGCGTCGATTCACGGTGGCCGGCTTCATCGACGCCGGCATGTACGAGTACGACCAGGGTCTCGCGCTGCTGCACCTCGCCGACGCGCAGAAACTCTATCGCCTGGGCGACGCGGTGACCGGTCTGCGTTTTGCGTTCGCCGAGCCCGCTGCCGCCCCGCGCCGGATCCGGGAGCTGGCCGAGGGGCTGGGTGGCTCGTACTTCATCAGCGACTGGACCCGCCGGCACGGGAATTTCTTCCGTTCGATCCAGGTCACGAAATCCATCATGTTCGTGGTCCTGTCGCTGGTGGTCGCGGTCGCCGCCTTCAACATCGTCTCGACCCTCGTGATGGTGGTGCAGGAGAAGCGTGCGGACATCGCCATCCTGCGCACGCTCGGCGGCTCGCCGCGCGACATGCTGCGCATCTTCGCGACCCAGGGCGCGGTGATCGGCGTGGCCGGCACGGCCGCGGGCGTCGGGCTCGGGCTGCTGATCGCCGGCAACATCACCGCGATCGTCGCCGCGCTCGAACGGGTCGCGGGCGTGACGCTGGTGGACCCGCAGGTGTACTTCATCTCGGAGCTGCCGGCGGACGTGCAGTCCGGCGACGTGCTGCTGGTGGCCGGGACCGCGCTGCTGCTCGGCATCGCGGCGACGCTCTACCCGGCATTGCGCGCGGCCGCGACGCAGCCCGCAGAGGCGCTGAGGCACGAGGTGTAGATGGCGACGAACGATGCGACGGTGCTGGCCTGCGAAGGCCTGGTCAAGGAATTCCGGCAGGGGCCCGCGATCGTGCGCGTGCTCGCGGGCGTCGATGCCAGCATCCGGCGCGGCGAGCGCACCGCCGTGGTGGGCGCCTCCGGCTCCGGCAAGACCACGCTGCTGCAGCTGCTGGGCGGTCTCGACCTGCCCACGGCGGGCCGCGTCCTGATCGATGGCCGCGAGATGTCGGCCCTGCCGGACGCGGAGCGGGGCCGGCTGCGCAACCAGGCGATGGGCTTCGTCTACCAGTTCCATCACCTGCTGCCGGAGTTCACGGCGCTCGAGAACGTCGCCATGCCACTCCTGATCCGGCGCCTGCCGCAGGCGGAGGCGCGGCGCCAGGCCGCGGAGCTGCTGGCGCGGGTCGGCCTCGGCGGGCGCCTCGCGCACCGGCCCGCGCAGCTGTCAGGAGGGGAGCGGCAGCGCGCGGCGGTCGCCCGCGCCCTGGTCACGCAGCCGCGCATCGTGCTGGCCGACGAGCCGACCGGCAACCTCGACGGGGCGCACGCGCGCCAGGTGTTCGAGCTCATGCTCGAGCTGAACCGCGAACTGGGCACCAGCCTCGTGATCGTGACCCACGACCACGCGCTCGCCGCGCGCATGGACCGCGTGCTGGTGCTCGAGGACGGAAAACTGCGCGAAGCCGCAGCCTGACCGCGGGCACGCGGGTGACCGGGCACCGCATGATGGCCCGGCACATCGTCCGGGTCCGCCACCATGTTCCTGCCCGCGCTGGCCTTCTGCGCCGGTGCCGCCGCGCCGCACCTGCTGCCGGCGCTGCCGCCGCTGGCGCTGCTGCCGCCTTGCCTGCTGCTTGCCATCGCCTGCCGCGGGCGACTGCCGGTCCTGGCTGCCGTCTGCTGCGGTTTCGCGTGGGCCGGGCTGCTGCTGCCGGCGCAGACCCGCCGGGACTGGCCCTGCGCGCGTGACCGCGAAGTGGTCGCGCTCGCAGGCAGCGTGGTCGCGCCGGCGGTACTGCGGCCCGGCCGCACGGATTTCGATTTCCAGGTCGAGGCACCCCTGGCTCTGCGCGTGCGCCTGGCCTGGTATGAGGCAACGGCGGTGCCGCGGCCGGGTGAACGCTGGTCGCTCACGGCGCGCCTGCGATGCCGGCGGGGCTTCGCGAATCCCGGTGCGCCGGATCGCGAACTCGAACTGCTGCGGCAGGGCCTCGGTGCGACCGGCTACGTGCTGGCCCATCCGGCGCCCGCGCTGCAGCCGCAGGCCGCACGAGGCTCCCCGATCGAAGCGCGACGCGCGCAGCTGGCCGCTGCCATCGCCGCGAGCCTCCCTGCAGGCCCGTCGGTCGCGGTGCTGCAGGGACTTTCGGTCGGGGTGCGCGGCAACGTGCCCGATGAGCTGTGGGACGCATTCGCCGCGACCGGCACTGCGCACCTCATGGCGATCTCCGGCCTGCACGTCACCGGCTGTGCCCTGGCTGCCCTGTGGCTGCTGCGCCTCACCCGGCGCCTGCCGGGGCTGCGCCGCGTGCCACATTGGCTGGTGTTCGAGTGCGCCATCGTGCTCGCGATCACGGCGGGCTATGCCTGGCTCGCCGGGGGCTCCGCACCCGCGCTGCGTACGCTCGCCATGGTCGCGATCGCCGCAGCGCTGCGTCTCGTGCGTCGCAACTGGCGAGTGCACGAAACGCTCGCGATCGCGGCGCTCTGCCTGGTCGCTGCCGAGCCGCTGGTCGTCACTTCCGCGGGCTTCTGGCTCTCGTTCGTCGCGACCGCTGCGTTGATCGCCGCAGCACAGGCGGACCGCGGACTCGTCGGCCGCCTGGCGGCGTTCGCGCGCGCGCAACTGGCGATCCTGGCGATTCTGGCTCCCGTGCTGGCGGCCGCTTTCGGGCGTGTTTCCCTGATCGCGCCGCTCGCGAACGCGGTCGCGATTCCGCTCTTCAGCGTGCTGCTGCTGCCGGCCGTGCTGCTGGGCACGGTGCTGGAACTGGTGGCGGCCGGATCCGGCGCCAGGGTCTGGGCGGCGCTGGCCGCGATCCTGGACCCGATCTGGCCCGCGCTGATCGCGATGGGGCGGCTGTCATTCGCGGACTGGGCGCCCGCGCGCCAATCGGGCGTGTTGCTCGCGGCCACGGGACTGGCTGCATTGGCGGCGTTGTGCCTGCCGATGGCCGGGTTGCGCGCGGCGGCGGCGGCCTTGTTGCTGGCGATCGCGGCCGGCAGGCCCGCCGGGCCGCGGGACGGGGGATGGACCCTCACCGTTCTCGACGTGGGACAGGGACTTGCCGCCGTCGTCGAAACGCGCCGGCACGTGCTGGTGTTCGACACCGGGCCGCGCTGGCGCGGCGGCGGTGCCGCCGCCGACGTCACCCTGCTGCCGACCCTGCGCGCGCGCGGCATCCGTCGCGTCGATCGTCTCGTGATCAGCCACGCGGACCAGGATCATGCGGGAGGCGCGCAGGCACTGCTCGCCGCCATGCCCGTCGCCGGACGGGCGCCATGCCGGCGCGGTGCGCACTGGCGCTGGGACGGAGTGGAGTTCCGGGTCCTGCACCCGCCGCCCGGCCTGCGCGCCAGCGACAACGACAGTTCCTGCGCCCTGCACGTCAGCGGCGCAGGTGGCAGCGCGCTGCTGCTCGCCGATCCGGAAGCGCGAGCCGAGGACATGCTGCTCGCCGAGGCGCCGGCCGCCGAGGTCGTGCTGCTGCCCCATCACGGCAGCCGCAGCTCTTCGTCGCCGGCGCTGGTCGCCGCGGTCGGAGCCGCGCTCGGAATCGCATCGGCGGGCTACCACAACCGCTGGGGCATGCCGGATCCGGGAGTGGTGGCGCGCTGGCGCGCGGCCGGCACCACCGTGCTGGCGACCGCAGAAGCCGGCGCGGTCACGATCCGGTTCGGCGGCCGTGCCCCGGAGGTCTCGACCGAGCGCGCGCAGCGCCGCTGGTGGCGGCCGGGCGCCGATCCCTGAGGCGCGCGCGCAGGGGGCGGGCGCGCACGGTATCATGCCGCGCCATGTGGGAAATCGTCATCGCGGGCGGCCCGGTCATGTGGCCCATCATGATCTGCTCGGTTGCCGCGGCCGCCATCGTGCTCGAGCGCCTGTGGACGCTGCAGCGCAAACGCGTGATCCCGCGCGAGCTCACGGATCGCGTGTGGAAGCTGGTCGAGACGCGCACGCTGAATGACCGCCACATCGAGGCGCTCGCGCGCAATTCGCCGCTCGGGCGCGTGCTGGCCGCGGGCCTCGCCAATCGCCACCAGGGCCGCGAGATCATGAAGGAAGTGATCGAGGACACCGGGCGCCACGTGGTGCACGAGCTCGAGCGGTTCCTGAACCCGCTGGGTACCATCGCCGCAATTTCGCCGCTGCTCGGCCTGCTCGGCACGGTCACCGGCATGATCCAGGCCTTCGAGGCGATCACCTCGCAGGGCGTGGGCGACCCGCAGGTGCTGTCGGGAGGTATCGGCGAGGCACTGATCACTACGGCGGCCGGGCTCATCGTCGCGATTCCCGCACTGATCGGGTACCGCTACCTGCGCGGGCTGGTGGACTTCCTGGTGGTCGAAATGGAAAAGGAAGCCATGAAGCTGGTGCAGGCCATGGACCACATGGTCGCGCAGGCGCCGCCCGCGTCGCGGCGGCGCGAGGCGGGTTCATGAGGTTGCAGGCCAAGCGCGCGGACGATCCCGAGCTCAACCTGACCTCGCTGATCGACGTCGTGCTGCTGCTGGTGATCTTCTTCATGGTGTCGACGACCTTCGTGCAGGAGGGGCGCCTGCGCGTGGACCTGCCCGAGGCGGGCGCCACCGCGGCAGTGCCGCCGCGCGAGCGCCCGATCGTCATCACGATCACGGCCCAGGGGAGCTACCGGATCAACGAGCGCGCGCTGGTGAACAACCTGGGCGTGACTCTGCATGCAGGGCTGCGGCAGGTCGCGGGGGAAGACCGCTCGCGGCCCGTCACGATCCGCGCGGACGCGCGCGCGACGCACCAGGCCGTGGTCACTGCCATGGACGTGACCGCCAGGCTCGGGTTCACGCAGGTCAACATTGCGACCGTCAACCAGCAAGCCGAAGACTGACCCGCGGCTGCCCCCGCTGACGGCGGGCGGCCTGGGCATCTACCGCCGGCTGCTCGGCTACGCGCGCCCGCATCGGGCGATGTTCGCACTGGGCGTGTTCGGCATGCTGCTGTTCGCGGCGGTGGACGCGGCATTTCCCTTGCTGGCGAAGGAGTTCCTCGACGCCGCGTTCACGGTGCGCGACACGCGCGTGCTGGCGCTGGTACCGGCGGGCATCGTCGTGCTGTTCGTCATCCGCGGCGTCGGCGATTACCTGTCGGTCTACGCGCTCGGCGCGGTCGGGCGCCAGATCATCAAGGCGATGCGGCGCGACGTGTTTGCGCGATATCTCGAACTGCCGACCGCGTTCTTCGACCGTCACGGGATCGCGCCGTTGATGTCGCGACTGACCTACAACATCGAACTCGTGGCGGAAGCCGCGACCACGGCGATCACCTCCCTGATCCGGGACACACTGACTATCCTGGGCCTGCTCGCCGTGCTGCTGGTGCTCAACTGGCGGCTGACCGCATTCGCGCTCGCGGTGGCGCCGCCGATCATCGTCCTGATCCGCATCACGAGCCGGCTGCTGCGCCGCTACAGCACGCGGATCCAGTCCTCCATGGGCGATGTCACGCGCGTCGCCAAGGAGTCGCTCGAGAGCCTGCGCATGATCAAGGTGTTCAACGCCGAGCACCAGCAGCTCGCCGCCTTCGAGCAGGTCAACGAGCGCAACCGGGCCAGCTACATGAAGCTGATCGCGGTGCGCTCGGTGTCGAATCCCGTGGTGCAGCTGATCGCGGCATTCGGCCTCGCGGCCGTCATGTGGGTGGCGATCCGCGACGTCCTCGCGGACGACCTGACGGTCGGCGAATTCGTGGCGTTCCTGTCCGCGCTGCTGATGATGACGACGCCGCTGCGCCGGCTGGTCAACATGGTGAGCCCGCTGCAGCAGGGCATCGCGGCCGGCGAGAGCGCGTTCGAGATCCTCGACACGCCGGCGGAGGACGCCGGCGGCAGCCGGCGCATCGCGCGCGCGCGCGGCGACGTCGAGTTCCGCAACGTGGCGTTCACCTACGAGGCGGACAAGGGCGAGGTCCTCCGCGACATCCAGTTCTGCGCCGCACCGGGCGAAACCGTGGCCATCGTCGGCCGTTCGGGCAGCGGCAAGTCCACGCTCGTGAGCCTGCTGCCCCGGCTGCACCACCCGGACTCGGGCGCCGTGCTGCTGGATGGCGTGGACCTGCGCGACTACCGCCTCGAGGACCTGCGCCGCCAGATCAGCGTGGTCAGCCAGGAAGTCGTGCTGCTGGACGATTCGATCCGCAACAACATTGCCTTCGGGATGCCGCAGGCGGACCAGGCCGCGATCGAGCGCGCGGCACGCGCGGCGCACGTGCTCGACTTCGCGCGCGAGCTGCCGGGAGGCCTCGATGCGACCGTCGGCGAGCGCGGCACGCTGCTGTCCGGCGGCCAGCGCCAGCGCGTCGCCATCGCGCGCGCGCTGCTGAAGGACGCGCCGATCCTGATCCTGGACGAGGCGATGTCGGCACTGGATGCCGAGTCCGAGCGATTCATCCAGGAAGCGCTCGCGGGACTCCTGCGCGGGCGCACCACGCTCGTGATCGCGCACCGGCTGTCCACGATCGAGCATGCCGACCGCATCATCGTGCTGGACGAGGGCCGCATCGTGGAGTCCGGAACGCACGCGGCATTGCTGGCGGCAGGCGGCGTGTACGCGGCCCTGCACCGGATGCAGTTCAACGTCTGATGCACGACTGGTTTCTCGCGACCTGGTACGGAGCGACGGGGCGCTGGCGCTGGCTGGCGCCGCTGTCCTGGCCATTCGGCGCCGCGGCCCGCCTGCGGCGGGCGGCCTACGCGCGTGGCTGGCTGGCGCGCTACCGCGCGTCACGGCCTGTGGTCGTGGTCGGCAATCTCACCGTGGGCGGCACCGGCAAGACGCCGTTCACGGCCTGGCTCGCGCGCCGGCTCGCGGCGCGCGGGCTGCGTGTCGGCGTGGCGTTGCGCGGCTATCGCGGCACCGCGCGCGAGGCGCGACGCGTGCCGGCCGGCGCAGCGGCATCCGCGGCCGGCGACGAGGCGGTCCTGCTCGCGCGCGCGGGGCTCACGGTGGCGGTCGCGGCGCGGCGCGCGGACGCGGTCAGGCTGCTGGAGCCCGACTGCGACCTGGTCCTCTGCGACGACGGCCTGCAGCACTATGCGCTGGCGCGCGACTTCGAGATCGCGATCGTGGACGGCGAGCGCGGGTTCGGCAACGGCCGGCTGCTGCCGGCGGGGCCGCTGCGGGAGCCGGCGGCAAGGCTCGACACGGTCGATGCGGTCGTCATCCACGGCGCGGGATACGCGCGGACCGGGGCACTGTGCATGAGCCTGGAACCGGTCGCGGTCCGGTCGCTGGACGGACGCGAGCGGCGCACGCTCGGCGATTTCGCGGGCCGCGAGGTCGTCGCGGCCGCCGCGATCGGCCATCCCACGCGGTTTTTCGCCATGCTGCGTACGCACGGCCTGCGTCCCGAGGCCTGCGCCTTCCCGGACCATGCGGCGATCGTCCCCGCAGCGCTCCCGCCACGCCGTGGCCGCCCGCTGCTGATGACGGAGAAGGATGCCGTAAAATGCGCAGGTGACGGCTGGCAGGATGCCTGGTTCGTCGAGGTCGAGGCCCGGGTGCAGGAACCGCTCGCCACCGCACTCGTGGATCGCATCGCAATGCTCGCCGCGGCCCGGCCGCAAGGTAACGCTGCCCGTGACTGAGAGACTCGCCGACATCCTCGCCTGCCCGGTCTGCAAGGGGCCGCTGCACTGGCAGCGCGACCCGGAAGTGTTCGTGTGCCGCGCGGACCGGCTCGCGTTCCCGGTGCAGGACGGCATCCCCGTGATGCTGCCGGGCGAGGCGCGGCGCCTCGCGCCCGACGATCCGCTGCTGGCGGGGCGCTGAGTGTTCCGGGTCGCGATCCCGGCGCGCTACGGATCCACCCGCCTGCCGGGCAAGCCGCTGGCGCTGCTGGCCGGCACGCCGATGATCCTGCACGTGCACCGCCTCGCGCTGCGTTCCGGCGCGCAGGAAGTCGTCGTGGCCACCGACGACGAGCGCATCCGCGCGGTCTGCAGCGCCGCGGGGGCGGAAGTCGAGATGACGTCGCCGCGCCTGCCCTCCGGCACGGACCGGATCGCGGAACTCGTGCGGCTGCGCGGCTGGGCAGGGGACTCGGTGGTCGTCAACGTGCAGTCGGACGAGCCGATGCTGCCGCCCGGGCTGATCCGCCAGGCGGCGGAGCTGCTGGCGCGCGATGCCGGCGCCTCGATCGCGACGCTGTCCGCGCCGGTCGAGACGCTGGGCGAATACCTCGACCCGAACGTGGTCAAGGTCGTGACCACCTCCGCGGGGCGCGCGCTCTACTTCAGCCGCGCGCCCATTCCCTGGCACCGGGACGGCGCCAGCGCGGGCCTCGCGAGCCAGACGCGCTTTCGCGGCGCGCGGCGCCACATCGGCATCTATGCCTATCGCGTCGAGGCGCTGGGGCGCCTGGCCGCGGAAGCGCCGTCGACGCTCGAGCGCGCCGAGAGCCTCGAGCAGCTGCGGGCGCTGCAACTGGGGCTCACCATCGCCGTGGGCGACGCGACCGAGCGGCCCGGGCCTGGCGTGGACACGGCCGACGACCTGGCGCACGTCGAGCGCCTGCTGCGCGAGGGCCGCCGGCCTTGAACGAGGCTGCCGCGGGCGTCGCGCCCTTCCATGCCATGGCGATCAACCGGCTGGCCAACGAGCGCGAGCGCCGCGGGCTGCCCGTCGTCCACATGGAAGTGGGCCAGCCCTCCGCGGGCGCGCCACGTGCCGCCATCGAGGCGGGGCTGCGCGCGCTCGCCAGCGAGCCGCAGGGCTACTGGGAGAGCGGGGCGCTCGCGGAGCGCATCGCCGCGCATTATCGCGAGCGCCACGGCCTCGCGATCGACCCTGCGCGGATCCTGCTGACGCCCGGGGCATCCGGCGCACTGGTGCTGGCGATCGCCGTGCTGTTCCGGCACGGCAGCCGCGTGGCATTGCCGCGACCCGCATACCCGGCGCACCGCAACGTGCTGCGGGCGCTGGGGCTCGAGGTCGTCGAGCTGCCGTGCGGCGAGGACACACGGTTCCAGCCGACGGCCGCAATGGTCGCGGCACTCGATCCGGCGCCGGCCGGGCTGATCCTCACCAGCCCGTCGAACCCGGCCGGCACGATGCTGGCGCCGGCCGAGCTCGCCGCCCTCGCCGGTGTCTGCCGCCAGCGCGGCATCCGCATCATCTCCGACGAGACCTACCACGGCATCAGTTACGGCACGCGCGCGCATTCCCTGCTCGAGTCGGACGGTGACGCGGTCGTGGTCAACAGCTTCTCCAAGTACTGGTGCATGACCGGCTGGCGCCTCGGCTGGGCCGCCGTGCCCGCGCCGCTCGTGGACGTCATGCGCCGCTTCGCCGGCAACCTGTTCCTGGTGCCGCCGACGCTGTCGCAGCACGTGGCGCTCGCCGCGATGGATGCGCGGGCGGAACTCGAGGCGCACGTCGCGACCTACGCCGCGAACCGCAGCCTGCTCATGCAAGCGCTCCCCGCGCTCGGCATCCCGCGCTTCGCGCCGGCCGATGGCGCGTTCTACCTGTACGCGGACATCGGGCACCTGACCGACGATTCGCTCGCGTGGTGCCTGGAGCTGCTGGACGCCACCGGCGTCGCGCTCAACACCGGGCTCGATTTCGACCCCGTGGACGGCGCGCGCTTCGTCCGGCTGTCGTTTGCGGTGTCGCCTGCGGAAGTGGAACAGGCGCTGGCGCGGCTCGCGGGCTGGCTGCGGGGCCGCAGGCGCGCATGACGCGGCGGGTGCTGTTCGTCTGCCTCGGCAACATCTGCCGTTCCCCGACGGCGGAAGCCGTGTTCCGCGAGCTGCTGCGGCGCGAGGCGGCCGGGCTCGCCGTGGACGTGGACTCCGCCGGGACGCATGGCTATCACGCGGGCGAGCCGCCGGATGCCCGCGCGATCGCGGCGGCGGCGCGGCGCGGCATCGACATGAGCGACCTGCGGGCGCGCATGCTGGAAGCGGCCGACTTCGAGCGCTTCGATCTGGTGCTGGCGATGGACCAGCAGAACTTCCGGCGGCTGCAGCGCCTCGCACCTGCCGCGTACCGGAACCGGCTGCGCCTGTTCCTCGACTACGCCCCCGACCTCGGCCGGCGCGAGGTGCCGGATCCGTACTACGGCGGCGAAACCGGCTTCGAGGAAGTGCTCGACCTGGTCGAGGCGGCGTCACGCGGCCTGCTCGCAGCCCTGCGGCAGGCCGGGTAACTCATTCCTTCGGGCCGAAGTGGTGGCCTTCTCCCGGTGACGACGACCAGACGGTAAAGGTCTGCGCCGGCTTGTAGCTCTCCGGCTGGGCCGGTGGCGCAGGCGCAGCGGACGGCGCGGCGACCGGTTGCGGCGGTGGCGGCGTTGCCGCCACCGGCACGGGAGGCGCCGGCGCGGCCGTGGGCGGCTCCCGCGGCGTCGGCTCGCCGTTACCCGGCGTCGTCGCAGGCGTCTCGCCCGGCATGCGTCCTTCCTGGCGATCGCGACCGCCTCGGCCACGGCCACGGCGGCGGCGCCGGCGGCGCGGCTCCCCCTCCAGTCCTGCGTCGCCGCCCGGTCCCATCGCGGGCTGCGGACGAGGCGGGGACTCGGCAGCACGATCACGCTGCCGGTCGCCCTCGTCGCGCTGGCGCTCCGGGCGCGGACGGTCACGGTCGTGCTCGCGATGGCGGTCGTGATCACGATGGCGATCCGGCTCGCGCTTCTGGTCGCGATCGCGATTCCTGTCACGGTCACGGTCGCGGTCGCGGCGCGGGCCGCGATCCCGACCGCGGTCACGGTCCCGATCCCGGTCGCCGCGATGGCGCCCGCGGCCCCGGTCCTCGAAGCGGTCGCGGCCATGGCGCGATTCCTCGCGGCGCGGCGCGGCCGCCCGCGATTCCGCCGGCGTGGTCGCGCCCTCGCCACGACGCAGCCAGCCCAGCAGGCGCGCCCACAGGCCCGGGCCTTCCGCCCGGCGCGGGGCCGGGGCCGTTGCGGCCGGCGCCGGGGCTGCCGGCGCGATCGCCTGCACGGCCGGCGGGGCGGCCGGCGGATGCTTCTCCGCCAGCGACTTGAAGTCGAGCTCCACCGTGCCCTGGCTCGCGATCTGGTAGCTCACGCCCGCGTTCTCGGGCAGGGCCGTCTCGTCGTCGCGCACGCGCCGGATCGAGTAGTTCGGCGTCTGCATGTTCGGGTCCGGCACCAGCACGATCGCCGCCTCGCGCTGGCTCTCGAGCCGGTGCAGCCACTCGCGCTTCTCGTTGATCAGGAAGGTCGCCACGTCCACCGGCAACTG
The DNA here is from genome assembly GCA_036554765.1 of Steroidobacteraceae bacterium. GTDB lineage: Bacteria > Pseudomonadota > Gammaproteobacteria > Steroidobacterales > Steroidobacteraceae > SCUD01. The sequence goes on from DATBMQ010000156.1 coordinate 18,834, forward strand.
CGCCACCACGCGCGCCGTGCGCTCCTTGCGGGCCTCCTCGCCGATCAGGCGCAGCACCGCGAGCGCCATCGATTCGACGCTGCGGATCGTGCCCATGCCGCTGCAGCGCGGGCAGACCATGTGCGTGGACTCGCCCAGCGACGGGCGCAGGCGCTGGCGCGACATCTCCATGAGCCCGAAGCGCGAGATGCGGCCGAGCTGGATGCGTGCGCGGTCCGAGCGCACCGCCTCGCGCAGGCGCTCCTCGACCTCCTGCTGGTTCTTCTTCGACTCCATGTCGATGAAGTCGATGACGATCAGGCCGCCGAGGTCGCGGATGCGCAGCTGGCGCGCGATCTCCTCCGCGGCCTCGACATTGGTGTTGAACGCGGTGGTCTCGATGTCGGCGCCGCGTGTCGCGCGCGCCGAGTTGATGTCGATCGAGACCAGGGCCTCGGTGTAGTCGAACACGATGCTGCCGCCGGAGGGCAGGGTGACGGTGTGCGAGTAGGCCGACTCGATCTGGCTTTCGATCTGGAAGCGCGTGAACAGCGGCACGTCGTCGGCGTAGAGCTTGATCTGGCGCAGCGCATCCGCGGACATGAACCGCTGCACGTACTCGAGCGCCCGGGCATGCGATTCCGGCTCGTCGATCAGCACCTCGCCGATGTCGTCGGAGAGATAATCGCGCAGCGCCCGCGTGACCGAGTCGCTCTCCTGGTAGACCAGGAACGGGGCCGCGCGCCCGGCCGCGGCGGTGACGATGGCGTCCCAGTTCGCGCGCAGCGTGTCGAGGTCCCACTGCAGTTCCTCGGGACCCCGCCCGACCCCCGCCGTGCGCACGATCGTGCCCATGCCGTCGGGCACGCGCAGCGCCTCCAGCGAGTCGCGGGTGACGTCCCGTTCCTCGCCCTCGATGCGGCGCGACACGCCGCCCGCGCGCGGGTTGTTCGGCATCAGCACCAGGAAGCGGCCGGCGAGGGAGATGAACGTGGTGAGGGCCGCGCCCTTGTTGCCGCGCTCCTCCTTCTCGACCTGCACCAGGATTTCCTGCCCCTCCTGCAGCACGTCGCGGATGTTGAAGCGCGCCCCGGGCGCGGGCTGGAAGCGGAAGTACTCGCGTGCCACTTCCTTCAGCGGCAGGAACCCCTGACGCTGTGCGCCGTATTCGACGAAGGCCGCTTCCAGGCTCGGCTCGACGCGCGTGACGCGCGCCTTGTAGACGTTGCCTTTCTTCTGCTCGCGGGACGGGAGGTCGATCGACAGGTCGTACAGCTTCTGGCCGTCAACCAGAGCGACGCGCAACTCCTCTTGCTGGGTTGCGTTGATGAGCATTCTCTTCATGGGCCCCTTCCGAGGTGCTGGGGGCCGTGTCGCGCAGGAGTGCGGATCGCGTCACGAGGGGAAACTCGGTGCACTGCGGGCGTGGATTCCGCGCGCGCGGAACAGGGCCGCGGCGCACGGCCGCTGGCCATCGTATTCCTGCACGCACCAGCGAAATCGACACGCGGGGATCACATCCGTGCGAACGGCCGGCGATGGTCCGGCCATTCCGGACCAACTAACATGCGGCCTGCCCGTTGCGACGCCGGGAACGGACCTGGGTCGGTGGGGAGGGACCGCGTACCGGTCAGCGGCCACGCCTCGCGCTGCGAAGCCTGCGCCGTAAGACCTGATTGGCGGCTACGATAGCAGTCATGCGCCCGGAAAATCAATACGTTAGAGGCAACCGGTGACATCCGGTCGCACGCCGGGGACCGGCGTACGGCGGGTGCGCGCCGGGGCAACGGGCGACGGGCAGCGGCTCGATAATTTCCTGCTGCGGGAACTCGCGGGCGTGCCGAAAAGCCGCATTTACCGGCTATTGCGTCGCGGCGAGGTGCGCGTCAATGGCAAGCGCAAGGGACCCGATTACCGGCTTGCAGCGGACGATGAAGTGCGCCTGCCGCCGGTGCGGCTGGAATCGGCCGGCGCTGCCGCGACACGGCCGGCGCCGGATCGCCTGCAGGCCAGCGTGCGCGCCGCCATCCTCCACGAGGACGCCCGCGTGCTGGTGCTCAACAAGCCCGCGGGCCTCGCCGTGCACGGCGGCTCCGGCCTCGCCTTCGGCGTGATCGAGGCATTGCGCGCGCTGCGGCCGGAGGAGCCGCTCGAACTGGCGCACCGCCTCGATCGCGACACCAGCGGCTGTCTGCTGGTGGCACGCACGCGCCCGGCGCTGCGCATGCTGCATGCGCTCATGCGCGAGGGCGGGGTGGAAAAGCATTACGCCGCGCTGGTCGCCGGGCGGTGGCGGCTCGGGCGCAAGATCATCGACGCGCCGGTGCTGACACGGCAGCGCCAGGGTGGCGAACGCGTCGTGCGCGTGCACGCCGGCGGCAAGATCGCGATCTCGGAATTCGCGCCCAGTGAATCCTTCGGGGAACTGGCAACGCTCATGGACGTGGCGATCCGCACCGGGCGCACGCACCAGATCCGCGTGCACGCGGCCTTCGCGGGTCATCCGGTGGCCGGCGACGAGAAGTACGGCGATCGCGCGGCCAACGCGGCGCTCGCGGGCCTCGGACTGCGGCGCATGTTCCTGCACGCCGCATCGGTCGCCTTCACCTGGCCCGACAGCGGAGCGCCGTTTCGCGCGCTGGCGCCGCTGCCCGAGGACCTGGCGGAGCTGCTTACGGCCTTGCGGAATCAGCGACCGGGCCGGTGAGCGGATCGAGGCCGCGGGAGCGAAGCGCGGCGGCGACCCAGATCAGCGGCAGGCCGATCAGCGCGGCAGGGTCGCGCGATTCGACCGATTCGAACAGCGCCGCGCCCAGTCCCTCGCTGCGGAACGCGCCCGCGCAGTCGTAGGGCGCATCCAGCTCGACGTAGCGCCCGATCTCCGCGTCCGACAGCCGCCGGAAGTGGACCGTGGTCAGGTCCACGTGTTCCAGCACCGACGCGGGGTCCGCCCGCATCAGCACCGCGGCCGTATGAAAGCGCACGGCCCGGCCACTCTGGGCGCGCAACTGGCTGCGGCAGCGCGCCGCATCCCCGGGCTTGCCGAGCACGGACCCGTCGCAGTCCGCCACCTGGTCCGAGCCCAGCACCCATGAGTGCGGGTGGCGCGCCGCGACCGCCGCCGCCTTGGCGCGCGCCAGGCGCAGGGCACGCGCTGCCGGTTCCTCGCCAGCCAGGGGGCGCTCGTCGACCTGCGGTGATTCGACCGCGAAAGGCAGTCCGAGCCGTTCGAGCAGGCGGCGCCGGTAGGGGGAGGTGGAGGCCAGCAGGAGGATCGCCGCCATGAGCGATCAATGCTTGAAAAACAAGGATTTGCGCGGCAAGTTTTTTGACACCCTCGGCAGCGGTCACTATGATACCGCCCCCATGTCGAGGCCCGGGGATCCGCTGCTGGATGCAGACAGCCTGGCCACGGCAGGGACGGTCATCGAGAGGGAGTTCCGGATCGCCGATTTCGCCCGTCTGGCCGACCGCCTGGCACGGCCGGAAGGGACGGCGACTGCGCGGTTCGCCCTGTCGCGGATCGAGGGCGTCGCGACAGGCGAATTGAGCGTACGCGCGACCGCCGAGCTGACCTGCCAGCGTTGCCTGGCGCCGGTGCGCCGGGTGCTGGAGTCGCAATCGCGGCTCGCGCTGGTGGCGTCCGACGAGGCGCCGGTGCCGGCGGATCACGAGGCGGTGGCTTGCGATCCGCAGCGCCTGGATCTCGCAGCGCTGGTCGAGGACGAGCTGCTGCTGGCGCTGCCGCTGATCGCGCGGCACGCGGATGGCGAGGCCTGCGCGCTGGCCGCTGCGGCCGCGGCGGAGGTCGCGAGCGACGAGCCCGCCGCGATGCGGCGGCCGTTCGCAGGACTGAAGGATTTGCTGAAGAACTGAGACCGAACCGGAGCTGAATTCCCATGGCCGTACAGAAAAGCCGCAAGACCCCCTCCAAGCGCGGAATGCACCGGTCCCACGACCGCCTGACGAAGCCGGCGTTGTCGAAGGACCCGACCACCGGCGAGACGCACCTGCGCCATCGCATCAGTCGCGACGGCTTCTACCGCGGCCGCCGCGTGATCGAGGCCCCGGTCGAGGACGCCGGCCAGGAGTGAGCCGCGGCTGGCCCGCGGCCACGGTGATCGCTGCATGAACCGCTACTCGCGCGTCGCCGGCACCGGCAGCTACCTGCCGGAGCGGGTGCTGACCAACGCCGAACTCGAGCGGATGGTCGACACCACCGACGAGTGGATCCGCAGCCGGACGGGCATCGAGCGGCGCCACATTGCCGCCCCCGACGAGACCAGTTCCTCGCTGGCGGAGCACGCCGCGCGGCGGGCGCTCAAGTCCGCGGGACTGACGCCGGCCGACGTGGACTTCATCGTGGTCGGCACGACCACCCCGGACCTCATCTTCCCCAACACCGGCACGCTGCTGCAGCATCGCCTCGGCATCCATGGCTGCCCGGCATTCTCGCTGGAGACCGCCTGCAGCGGCTTCGTCTATGCGCTCTCGGTGGCCGACAAGTACGTGCGCTGCGGCGAGGCCCGCTGCGCGCTGGTGGTCGGAGTCGAATGCCTGTCCCGCTTCGTGGACTGGACCGACCGCGCGACCTGCGTGCTGTTCGGCGACGGCGCCGGCGCCGTGGTGCTGACGCCGGCCGACGAGCCGGGCGTCATCGGCACGCACCTGCACTCCGACGGGAAGTACAAGGATCTCCTGTACTTCCCGTATGGCGTGTCGAAGGACTTCGACAAGCTGCGCAGCAACTCGACCGACGGCCTGAAGATGCTGGGCAACGAGGTGTTCAAGGTCGCGGTGCGCACGCTGTCGAAGCTGGTGGACGAGACGCTCGCGAAGAACGGGATCGAGCGCAGCGACATCGATTGGCTGGTCCCGCACCAGGCCAACCTGCGCATCATCCAGGCCGCGGCCGACAAGCTCGACCTGCCGATGGAGAAGGTCGTGGTGACCGTGCAGGAACACGGCAACACGTCCGCCGCATCCATCCCGCTCGCGCTCGACACGGCGATCCGCGACGGCCGCATCCATCGCGGCCAGCTGCTGCTGCTCGAGACGTTCGGCGGCGGCTTCACCTGGGGTTCGGCGCTCATCCGCTACTGATGCGGAACCCACGCGCAGCGCCGGCGGTCGATCCGGACATGAGCAGGTGCGGACCCGTCATGCCGTCGGCCCTGGCATGGCTGACCCTCGCTGCGTGGCTGGCGGCGGCGGTGCCGGCCGCGGCGGAACAATTCGCGGTGCCGGCCGCGGGCAGTGACGTCATCGGCGAGCTGCGCCAGGACGAGGCGCGCGCCAAAGATACGCTGCTCGACCTCGCACGCCGGCACGGACTCGGCTACGAGGAGATCACCAACGCCAATCCCGGAGTCGATCCGTGGCTGCCGCATGCCGGCACGCCGGTCATGGTCCCGAAGCGCAGGATCCTGCCGCTGGCGCCGCGCGAAGGCATCGTGATCAACCTGCCGGAGCACCGGCTCTACTGGTATCCGCCGGCCGCGCCCGGCGAGCAGCCGGTGGTGTGGACCTTCCCGGTGAGCATCGGAAAGATGGACTGGAACACGCCGCTCGGCGTCACCCGCATCGTCGCGAAGGTGAAGGATCCGACCTGGACACCGCCGCAGTCGGTGCGCGACGAGCATGCGCGCCGTGGCGACATCCTGCCGCCGGTCGTGCCGGCCGGCCCGGACAATCCGCTGGGCCGCTTCGCGATGCGGCTGGGCATCCCGGGCGGTGCCTACCTGATCCACGGCACCAACCGGCCCGCGGGCGTCGGCATGCAGGTGACGCATGGGTGCATGCGGCTCTACCCGGAGGACATCGAGCGGCTGTTCGCGATGGTTCCGCTCAATGCCCCCGTGCGGATCGTCAACCAGCCCTACAAGTACGGCTGGCATGACGGCGAGCTGCTGATCGAGGTTCATCCGCCGCTGCAGGAGGATGCCGTCGCTCCGCCCACGCTCACGGACCTGACACGCCTGATCGTCGAGGCGACCGCCACCGCACCGCGGGCCATCGACTGGGGGGTCGCGGAGCGCGCCTGGCGCGAGGCGCGCGGCATTCCGACGGCGGTGTCGTTGCCGGCAGCCGTGCTGGCCGACAGCGACCGCTAGAAAGCAAAGACCCCGCGGCGTCGCCACCGCGGGGTCTCACTGTCGGCGTTCGAGGTCGATTACTTCGACATCGACTTTTCGAACATGCGGTTCAGCTTCTCGCTGTTCGCATCGCAGCACTGCTGTGCCGCCTGCGCCGCAGACAGGGCCTGATTGGCCGAGTTCTGCGCCGAGGTGGCGGCCTGCTGCGCGGCGGCCGCAGCGCGGCTGGCGCCGTCGGCGGCAGCCTTCACGCCGTCGAGGTCACCCGAGAGGCGCGAGACCTGCGACTTCAGCGAGTCGATGTCCGCCTGCATGGGCTTCAGGTCCTGGCAGCCGGCGCCCAGTGCGAGGACGGCGGCGGCAACGCCCACCTTCAGGATATTGGTCATGAGTTTTTTCTCCACAAGGTTGCATGGAACGTAACAACCCGCTTTCGCGGATGCACGGTGCCGCGTGTTCCTTCCTGTCCGCGCGGCTGACAATGCGGATCGTAACGTATCAGGGGTGCCCGTGAAAGCTTGATCGCGAATGTCGCAGTACGGCGACACGAAAAACCCCGAGACGTCGGCGAGCGCGGGCAGCACGCGATCCCTGCGTGTGCACGTACGTCATTGGTGTGCATCGTTCGTGCATGCGTGCGTGCAGGGACGTGGCGATGTCGGTTGATCGAGCGCGTGCGGGGTGCGCCGGTGGTGGTCGATGGTCTGTTTGCTGGCGCACGCTGTGCGAGCCGTTGCGGATGCGGATGAGTTGCCGGCGCCGCGGTTCGCGGCGCACTGGGCGCCGGTGGCGGCGGGGACTTGCCAGTGACCCAGGACTGTATATACTCACAGTACCTGATCATTCATACAGGTGTGCCATGTCGGACCTCACCCCCCGCCAACGCCAGATTCTCGAATTCATCCAGGACGCCATCGCCAGCAACGGCCTGCCGCCCACCCGGGCGGAAATCGCGCAGGCGCTCGGCTTCCGTTCCGCCAACGCGGCCGAGGAGCACCTGCGCGCGCTGCAGCGCAAGGGCGTGCTCGCACTGATCGCCGGCAGCGCCCGCGGCATCGTGCTCAAGGATGCGCTGCGCGAGCAGTTCGGCCTGCCGCTGATCGGCCGCGTGGCCGCCGGCCGCCCGATCCTGGCCGAGGAGCACATCGAAGGCCGCTTCCAGATCGATCCGGCGCTGTTCAGTCCGCGCCCGCACTACCTGCTGCGGGTCAGCGGCATGAGCATGCGCGACGTCGGCATCCTGGACGGCGACCTGGTCGCCGTGCACCGCTCGCCGGACGTGCGCAACCGGCAGATCATCGTCGCGCGGCTCGAGAACGAGGTGACGGTCAAGCGCTACCGCCAGGAAGGCTCGGTGGTCTGGCTGCTGCCGGAGAATCCGGAGTTCGAGCCGATCCGCGTGGACCTGCGCAAGCAGTCGCTGACGATCGAGGGCGTGGTGGTCGGAGTCCTGCGGCGCGGCCGCGCGGACGCGATGCAGTGAGCGATCCGCTCGCGGCATTGCTGCGCCATCCGCGCCTGTGGCGGGGCGGCGGCTCACGGGGGCCGGCGACCGTGCCGACCGGTTTCCGTCGCCTCGACGAGCGCCTGCCGGGCGGTGGCTGGCCGCAGGCCGCGCTGACGGAGATCCTGTTGCCCGAGGCCGGCGTCGGTGAAATCCGCCTGCTGCTGCCCGCGCTCCGGACGCTCGCGGCGGAGCGGCCGGAAGCGCCGCGCTGGATCGCCTGGCTGGCGCCGCCGCATCTGCCCTATGCCCCGGCGTTGACGGCGGCCGGGCTCGATTCCTCGCGCATGCTGGTGGTGCGGCCGCAGGCCGGCTTCGACCGGCTGTGGGCGATGGAGCAGGCGCTGGGTTCCGGTGCCTGCGCCGCGGTGCTCGGCTGGGCCGAGACCGCCGGCGACACGGCCTTGCGCCGCCTGGCGCTCGCCGCCGAGGAAGGACAGGCCCCCGGTTTCCTGTTCCGCCCGCTCTGCCATCGCGA
>DATBMQ010000087.1:0-2103 GCA_036554765.1 Steroidobacteraceae bacterium
CCGCCCGTCTTGAGCGTGATGCCGCCGGGGCCGATGGTCAGCACCTGGCCGATCGCATTCAGCTGCGACTGCAGGCTCGCCACGGTCTGCTCCAGGGTCGGACCGGTGCGCGTGGTCGTCACGGTGGTCTCGAGGGCCGCGACCTTGGTCTGCAAGGTCCGGATCTCGTTCAGCAGGTCGCTGGCGGACGGGTCGGCGGCGCGGGCAACCGGGAATTGCGTGACCAGGCCCGCCGTGAAGGCGATGACCGCGGTCGGTGCGAGCAGCGTGATGTTCCGGTTCATGTGGGCCTCGCTGGATGGATGGTGCGAAGCCCAGGAAACGATCGAGGCGCCGGGATTAGTCCAGGTACTTCTCGATCTTGCGGAACAGGTCGACCCGGTCCACCAGGTCCGTGGCCCAGTCGAGGCGGTCGGTCTCGAGCTGCAGCACCGGCGACAGGTCCCAGCGCCGGAACCACTCGTCGTACAGGCGGTTGAGGCGGCGCAGGTAGGCGACCGGGATGTCGCGCTCCATGGCGCGGCCGCGCAGCCGGATGCGCTGGCGCAGCGTGCGCACCGGGCAGCGCAGCTGGATCATGAGGTCCGGCGGCTTCAGCGCGCCGCACATGGACTTGTAGAGCGCGTGATAGAGCCGCCAGTCGCGCGCGTCGATGGTGCGCTGGCGATGCAGGTTGCGCGCGAAGATCTCCGCGTCCTCGTAGATGGTGCGGTCCTGCACGACCGCGCCGGGGTCGTCCTGCAGCTCGAGCTGCAGGCGGAACTTGTGGGTCAGGAACCAGAGCTGGGAGCGGAACGCCCAGGTCTTCATGTCGCGGTAGAAGTCCGCGAGGTAGGGATTGTGGTCGTTCGGCTCGTAGAACGGCTTGATGCCGTAGCGCCGGCACAGGAACTGCGTCAGCTCGGTCTTGCCCGCGCCGATGTTGCCGGCGATCGCGATGAAGCGCTTGCCGGCCACCGGCGGCCGCCTACAGCCAGTAGACGAAGATGAAGAGCCCGAGCCAGACCACGTCCACGAAGTGCCAGTACCAGGCGACGGCCTCGAACGCGAAGTGCTGGCGTGGCGTGAAATGGCCCTTCAGGCAGCGCAGCCAGATCACGACCAGCATGATCGCGCCCACCAGCACGTGCAGGCCGTGGAAACCGGTGAGCATGAAGAAGGTCGAGCCGTAGATGCCGGTGCCGAGCTGCAGGCCATGGTGGGCGTAGGCCTCGCCGTACTCGTAGACCTGCACGCCGAGGAAGATGAAACCGAGCACGAAGGTCAGCCCGAGGAACAGCTTGAGGATGCCGCGGTGGCCGCTCTTCATCGCATGATGCGCGATCGTCAGCGTCAGGCCCGAGGTGAGCAGCAGCGCGGTGTTGAGCGCCGGCAGGCCGAAGGCGGGGATGATCTCGTAGCTGCCGTCCTCGCGCGGGCCGAGCGCGGCGGGGCCGTTGCTCGGCCAGCCGGCCGCGAATTCGGGCCACAATATGCTCGAGACCGCCTTGGCGCCCTCGCCGCCGAGCCACGGCACCGAGAGCTGGCGCGTGTAGAACAGCGCGCCGAAGAACGCGGCGAAGAACATGACCTCGGAGAAGATGAACCACATCATCCCCATGCGGAACGAGCGGCCCACCTGCTCGTTGTAGAGCCCGGCCTGGTTCTCGCGGATCACCTCGCCGAACCAGAGGAAGAACAGCGTGAACAGCAGCACGAAGCCCGCGGCGAGCACCCACGGGCCCGCCAGCGCGCCGTTGAGCGTCGCCGCCGCTCCCGCCATGAGGGTGAACAGCGACAGGGAGCCGAAGAACGGCAGCCGGCTGCCATGCGGGAAGTAGTACTGGCTGGCGTCGTGGGTCTGGTCGGCGTGTGCCATGTCGTTTCGTTTCCTCGTCAGGTTCCGGCGGCGACGCGCGCGACGTCGTAGAACGCGTAGGACAGCGTCAGGCGGTCGATGCCGGCCGGCAGGTCGCGGTCCACCGAGAACCGCACGATCATCTCGCGCTCCTCCGCGCTCTTGAAGTGTTGCGGCGTGAAGCAGAAGCACTCGGTCTTCAGCAGGTACTGCGCGGCGCGCGCCGGCGCCACCGAGGGCACGGCCTGGCCGGTCATGTCGCGGCC
>DATBMQ010000030.1:0-8404 GCA_036554765.1 Steroidobacteraceae bacterium
TCGGAAGTGAAAACGCTCTGCGCCGATGGTAGTTTGGCCGTAGGCCAGGCGAGAGTAGGTCACCGCCAGGATCCCAACAGAACCCCCCGACGGAAACGTCGGGGGGTTTTTTTGTCTCGAATGCTAGCTTCCGGCGTGCGCGAACCTCAGGGACGACGCCGCGACCGATGCCAGGTACCCCGACCAGCCCGTGATGCCCAGCAACTTGCAGCCGTCCTCCAGGAGATAGAGCCAGCCCCAGGTCCCGAACCATGCGCCCGGCAACTGATCGGCTGCGGCGGACGCCGCGAAGAAGGCGAGGGCGAGACCGAGCAAGAGGCAGTCGGTATCTGCGATCAGGACGCTGAACCGCACCATTAGCAAGCCGACCATCCCGGCATAGCCCGCGAGCACGATCGGCTGCGGGATGCCGAGCATGACCGGAAAGAACCACTCATGCAGCATGAACAGGTCGTCGAGTGCGAGCCACGCCGTCAATAGGCCCGCAGCGAGCAGGAGCCGCGCGTACCCGCGCTGCGCGCAGCGACCGCGCAACAGCAGCGCCGTGAACAGGCAGATCGCCGCGGCCGCCGCCCACAGCAGCACGCCGATGCTCGATACCGCGCCGAGCAGGGGGTGCGCGCCGGCGAGCGCGGCGGGATCCATCGTGAATCGTGCCGGCGGGATGCCGGTCGCCCACGCCGTTGCCGCGACGACCGCGAGCAATGCGAGTGCCGGCAAGTGGAGCGCCGCGATACGGCGCCAGGCGCGCGCATCAGCGCGCACCACGCGCCCTGCGCCATGCGGCTTGAATCCACCGATGAAGCGTCGCGAGCGTGGGCAGCGGGTCGCGCCAGCTGAAGACGATATGGTCGTGCGCCCGCAGTTGCGCCAGGAGCGTTCGCAGCAGCCATGCCGCAGCCGCCCTCCAGCCGATGTGGCCCGACACCAGGCTCGAAGCGAGTCCATGCAGGTCGCCCTCGAGCCACGCATATCGCCGCCCGGTCCTCGCGGGTCCCTGCGGTATGGCCGTGCCGAGCAGCACTTCGACGAACAGTCGCGGCAGGTCGAATCCGCAGGCGCAGGGGGCGGCGCAATTCGCCCCGAGGCGCGCATTGATCTCGAGGAATGACACGGCCGTCGTCGAGGAGTCGACCATGAACTGCGCGCAGCCGGCACCCGTGTAGTCGAGTGCGTGCGCCAGCGCCGCGGTCCAGCGGACGAGAGCGAGGTCGGGGGCCACTGACATCCCCTCGACCGCGAGCCCCGTCCCGTCCGGGCGGTCCGTCCGCAGGATCTGCATCTGCGCGATACCGAGCAGTCCGCCCTTGCGGGCGAGGAAGTAGACGTTGTGCCGTGTGCCAGGTGCCAAACGCTGCACGACCAGCCGGCACGCCGGGAACGGGATGCGGCCGGCGAAGCGCACCGCATCCGCGTGCCCTTCGAGTATTGCCGCCTTGAACCCGCGTGCCCCGCCCTGGCCATCCGGCTTGACGACGGCCGGCAGCCCCACCCGCGCGAGCGCCGGCAGCAGGTCGGCGCGATCGCGCACGACCGCCCACTTGCCGTTGGGCACGTCGAGGCTGTCGGCGAGCGCGAGCAGCGCGCGTTTGCTGCGGCACGCCGCCAGGGCCGCAGCGCCCGCGGCGACGACGAGCACGGGCAGCCTCGCCGCCAGCGGTGAGATGAGATCGATCTCCTCGACGCCGACCGGGAACACGGCGCCGAGGTCGCGTCGCGCCGCGCAGAACGCCTCCAGCGCCCTGGCAAATGCGACACGATCCCGGACGCTTGGGTGCTCCCAGACTTCCGCCACGCAACGGGAACGCTCGAGCAGCGTGCGGTGGGCACCGCGCCCGGCGATCACGCGATGCCCGGCGCGGTGCAACGAGCGCGCGACGGCGAGTGCTTGCCGGTGATCACCCAGAACGAGGATGGCATTGCCGCGCAGCGATCGCGCGGGCTCGTCGCCGGCCGGTGCAGCCGGGCGGCGAGGACTCCAGAAGGCATCGTGCGCGTGTTGCATCCCGACCGACGACCCGCGAATTCGTGATCGTTGTTGACTGCTGCTCGCAGGTTAATCGAACGAAGTGCGGGCGGCATCGCGAAGCGGATAGGCCGGACGGACCATGCCGCCGCGGGAGCGCCTGTCGCGATCGGGTCCGATCATCGAGCTCCGGGAACGGCCCAGGGTGGAGGCGAATGCCGGCAGGAGAGGAGAAAGTCGTGCGGCCGCCGCCCGGCCTTGGCATTGTGGTCATCGGACGCAACGAGGGCGAGCGGCTCCGGGTCTGCCTCGAGTCTGTCGTCGACGCCGCCCGCCCGGTGGTCTACGTGGATTCCGGTTCGTCCGACGGTTCGGCCGCCCTGGCCCGCACGTTCGGCGCCGTGGTCGTCGAGCTCGACGGGAGCACCCCCTTCGCTCCCGGACGGGCGCGCAATGAAGGATTCCGCCGCTTGCGCGAGCTGCTTCCGGGACTTCGCCACGTGCAGTTCGTCGACGGCGACTGCGAGATCGTCGCGGGCTGGCTCCGGAAGGCGGCAGCATTCCTCGACGCGCATCCGGACGTCGCCGTCGTCGGTGGGCAGCTGTGTGAGCGCGACCCCGAGCGGTCGGTCTACAACCTGCTTTGCGCCGTCGAGTGGGAGACGCACGCAGTGGGTGAAGCCGCCGCCTGCGCGGGCAATGCGCTCATGCGTGCCGACGCATTTGCGGCGATAAAGGGCTACCGGATCGACCTCGTGGGCGGCGAGGAGCCGGAACTCTGCCAGCGTCTGCGCGCCGCGGGTTGGCGCATCTGGTGCCTGGCGGACCGCATGGCGCTGCACGATGCCGCCATGACCCGGTTCGGTCAATGGTGGAACCGCGCGATGCGCAGCGGCTACGCTTCCTTGCAGCACCTCGAGGCCTGCGACGCCTTCCCGGACTCTCGTCGTGTGCGCCGCGTGCTCGGCGTCTGGTTCTGGGCGCTGCTGTTGCCGGTCGCGATCCTGATGCTGGTGGTGGCATGGAGCGCTTCAGCGGCATGGCTGCTGATGCTGTACCCGTTGCAGCTCGCGAAGCTCTGCGCGCGCGGCGGGCAGCAGGGCCCGGGAGCGTTGCGCCGCAACTGCTGGTACGCCGCGTTTCTGGTCCTCGCGAAGTTTCCGAGACTGGCCGGGCAGTTCGCGTACCTGCTGCGACGCTGCCTTCGCGCTCGACCCCGTCTCATCGACTACAAGTCGTGATCCCGGACAGCGGATCTGCAGTCAGTCGGCCTTGCGCAGGTACCTCTCCAGGAACCTGACGTAGGCCTCCGACGCCGCGATCCGGTTCTCGCGCTTGGCGAAGCCGTGACCCTCGTCCGGGAACAGCACGTATTCCACCGGCACCCCGTTCGCCTTGACCGCCGCCACCATCTCGTCGCTCTCGACCTGCAGCACGCGCGGGTCGTTGGCGCCCTGGATCACGAGCACCGGCTTCACGATGTTCTTGGCGTGGAACAGCGGCGAGATGCGCCGGTGCCGCTCCTCGTCGCTCGCCGGGTCGCCCATCTCGTCGTAGAGCGCTTCCTTGAACGACTCCCACCACGGCGGGATGCTCTTGAGCGTGCGCACCCAGTTGGTGACGCCGAAGATGTTGATGCCGGCGTCGAAGGCCTCGGGTTCGAAGGCGAGCGCGGCCATCACCATGTAGCCGCCATAGCTGCCGCCGATGATGCCGATGCGCTCGCCGTCCACCCAGTCGAGGTCCGCGAGGTAGGCGCGCGCCGCGACGATGTCCTTCAGGTCCACGTCGCCGTGGCGCTTGTCGTCCAGGTGGTAGAAGGTCTTGCCGTAGCCCGACGAGCCACGGTTGTTCGCCGCGAGCACCGCGTAGCCGTGATTGACCAGGTGCTGGATCGTCGCGGAGTAGCCGATGCGGCTCTGGCCGCCCGGGCCGCCGTGCACCCAGACCAGCGCCGGCGCCTTCTTCTTCGCGCTGGCGTCGCGCGGCCGGTAGAGGACGCTCGGGATCTCGAGCCCGTCGTAGCTCCTGTAGCGCACCACCGTGCTGGTCACCAGGTGCGCCGGGTCGATCCCCGGATTCAGCGCCTGCGTCCACTGCCGGAACGCGCCGCTGCCGAGGTCCACCGTGAACACGTTGGACGGCGAATTGTCGGCGTTGATCAGGAAGGCGATCTGCTTTTCGTCGGGCGAGAACCGCAGCTGGCGCAGGTCGCCCTTCGGCAGGCCCGCCGGCAGGCGCAGGTCGGCGCCGCTCTTGCGGTCGTGGATGGTGACCGCGGTGAAGGCGTCCTGGTTGACGCCGTGCACCCGGTAGCGGCCGGAGGGCGAGAACGTCACGTACATGACGTCCCAGTCCTCGGCGATCAGCGGCTTCTTGCCGCCGTCCGCAAGCCGGTAGCTCCAGGCCTGCGCGTATTCGCCGTGCTGGTCGGTGCCGTAGACCAGCGCGTCGCCCTCGGGCGTGAACTCGTAGACGGAGTGCGAGGCGTTGCCGGTGTGCGCCGTGATGTTCTTCGGCTCGCCCTTGGCGGCGAGCGATACCAGCCACACGTCGTCGTCGGCGGAGGTGCGCGGCTTGATCGCGGCGGCCCAGGCGCCGTCCCGGCTGACCTCGAAGCCGTCGAGCCCGAGGTCGTTCTGGAACACGAGGCGGCGGCGGTAGTCGCGCGCGTCATAGCGGTAGAGGTCGAAGAACTTCGGGTCGCGTTCGTTGGTCGCCAGCACGAAGGACTTGCCGCCCTCGGTCCAGCCGACGAAGCTGGCCTTCACCTTCTCGCCCGGCGTCAGGTCGCGCGGGTCGCCCGCGCCGCCGACGTAGACGTGATTGAGCTCGTTGCCGCCCTCGTCGAAGGTGTAGAGGTAGCGCTTGCCGTCCGGGAACCAGCTGATCGCGAACACGGCGTTGGTCGTGGACTGCGTCAGCGCCGACTGTTCGCCGCTCTTCAGGTCGAGCACGTGGGCGTTGAAGACGCCGGTCGGGTTCGCGGTGATCAGCAGGCTGCCGCCGTCCGGCGACCAGGCCTGTGATGCGCCGGCGAGGCTGTAATCCACGGTCTGGTAGAACACGGCCGCGCCATAGGAAGGCGTGGCGGACCCGGCGGCCGCGGCAAAGGCGCCGAACTGCATCCCCAGCACCTGGTCGACGATCGGCGCGAGCGCCTCGAGCTTGTGCGCCGGATCGCCGCTGACGCGGTAGCTCACGACCGCCGACGTGCCGCCGTCCCTCTCCGCGAGCTTGATCGAGAGGATGCCGCTGACCGCCATCTCCAGGAACGGCCCGAGCGCGGCGTTGAGCGTGAGGGTCCTGCCCGGGACCGCCATGACGACGCGGCCGTGCACCGCGCTGCCACCGTCCCAGCGCTCGCAGTAGCAGCCGCCGGCGACGGGATCGATCGACAGCGACTCGCGCTTCCCCGACCAGGTATGGTCGGCCGGCCAGTAGCGTTCCGGGTGCACCAGCGTGTCCCAGGCTTTCGCCGCCGGCGCCGCGATCGTGAACTGATGCTCGATCAGCATCGCGTCGGCCGTTGCCAGTTTCACCTCCGCAGTGGCGACCAGCGGCAGCGCCGCGATCAGTGCGCCCATCAGCATCCGCATCGTCATGGTCCTCACTCCTTCGCCTGCCAGGCCATTTCGTCGCGCCGCGCCAGCTCGTCGAGGTCGCCGGGCGCTGCGTTCGGGTCGTCCACCCACTCGCGGAGCCGGGGGCCGCCGTTGATCACGTCGATCGCGAGCCGCGCGGTCTCGTATTCGTACGGGAAGTCGCGCCACAGGGGATAGTCCGGCGCGAGCGCGCGCAGCGCCTTGAAGGCGAGCGCCACCAGCCGCCAGGGCCGGAACTTCGAATGGTTGTAGCCTGGATCGTCCACGTGGACCTGGACGCCGGCGCAGAGCTTGCCGGCGTGCTTGTGGAAGGTCGGCTCGAACCAGCAGGGCCGCAGCCGGCAGCCCGCCAGCCAGTCGGGCGCGAATGCCTGCATCTTCGCGAGCAGCGCAGGGGCGTCGATGTCCGGCGCGCCGAACAGCTCGAGCGGGCGCGTGGTGCCGCGGCCTTCTGACAGCGTCGTGCCCTCGAGCATCACGGTGCCCGGATAGCAGCGCGCCATCGAGACGTTGGGCGCATTCGGGCTCGGATTGACCCAGGCGCGTTCGCCCTGCGGCCAGCCGTAACCCGGCGCCTGCGCGGGCCGCCAGCCTTCCATCGCGACCTGCACGTACTCGAGGTCGAGGCCGAGCGTCTTCACGAACCAGTCGCCGAGCTCGCCCAGCGTGCGGCCATGGCGCATCGGCATCGCTCCCGCGCCGACGAAGCTCTCCCAGCCGGGCTGCAGCAGCGGGCCTTCGACCGGCAGGCCCGCGGGATTCGGCCGGTCGAGCACCCACACCGCCTTGCGATGCTCCGCCGCGGCTTCCAGCACGTAGCGCAGCGTGGTCGTGAACGTGTACACGCGGCAACCGAGGTCCTGCAGGTCGACGAGCAGCACGTCGAAGTGCTGCATCATCTCTGCGGTCGGGCGGCGCCGCGCTCCGTACAGGCTGAACACCGGGATGCGGTGCACGGGGTCGGTGAAGTCCTCCGACTCGACCATGTTGTCCTGCTTGTCGCCGCGCAGCCCGTGCTGCGGGCCGAAGGCCGCGGTCAACGTGAAGTCCTCGACCGCGGCCAGCGCGTCCAGCGAATGCGTGAGGTCGGCGGTGACGGAGGCGGGATGGGCGAGCAGGGCGACGCGCCTGCCGTCCAGGGGCTTCCTCACGGCGCGGTCGGCGAGCAGGCGGTCGATGCCGAACTTCATGCCGCGGCGATGTCCAGCAGGAATCCCGCGGGATCGTGGAAGTCCGGACGCGGGCCGGGATGCGCCAGGGCCCAGTAGCTCATCGTGCCCACATCCTCCTCCAGCACCGCCGCGAGACCCAGCCGCCAGGCGGGCGACGGGAAGGGCAGCGGGAATTGTACGGTGACTTCGAGGCTGCGGTCGTCACGGTTCGTCGCGATTTGCGGCGCTTGCGGCAGTTCCAGAGGCCGCATGCCCTGGCGGCGCGCATCGAATCGATACGCCGCCCAGGCGCCCGCGGGCGTGAAGTTGAACTCGAGGTATCCGGCCGCGCCCACGGGCGCCAGGAAGGCCTCGAAACAGGTCTGCGTCCACAGTTCATTTGCGCGGCCGCGGTCGCATCCGAGGCGCAGGCGCCCGGCTTCCCCCTGGAGCCGGTATCGCAGGCCGAGTCCGCCCGGGATGCCCCAGGCCCCGGCCTCGAGCCGCCAGTCCGCCGTCGGAACGGCAGAGGGATGGACGCACAGCGGGTGGCGGTTCATGGGCCGCCATTGTTTCTGGCAGACTCGGGGTTCGTCCACCCACGGCGGAATCCGTCCCGGCAGTGACCGCGCGCATGGCGACGTCCGACAGGAAGATCTTCCTCGCGATGGCCGGCAACATCGGCGCCGGCAAGACCACCGCGGCCAAGCTGATCAGCCAGCATTACGGCTTCGAGCTGTTCGACGAGCCCGTCATCGACAACCGCTTCCTGCGCGACTACTACGCCGGGATGGAGCGCTGGTCGTTCACGCTGCAGCTCGAATTCCTGATCCGCCGCGTCGAGCACCACGAGCTGATCAAGACCGTGCCGAAGAGCTGCATCCAGGACCGCACGCTGTACGAGGACCCGGAGATCTTCGCCAAGTACCTGCACGGCCTCGGCCACATGGACAACCGCGAGCTGGACCTCTATTTCGAGTACTTCGACCGCCTCAACCGCAACGTCCAGCACCCGGACCTCATCTTCATGCTGACGGTGGAGGACGTGGACACGCTGCTCAAGCGCATCCGCAAGCGCGGGCGCAAGGAGGAGCGGGACATCGACGCCGCCTTCCTGTCCGGGCTCAACGCCTACTACACGACGCTGCCGCAGGTCTGCGAACGCAAGTACTCGATCCCGATCCACCAGTTCGCGGTCGACCGGATCGACATCCGTTCGCGCGAGGGCAAGAAGGCGTTCTTCGCCGAAGTCGACGCGGTCCTCAGGCAGCATGGCCTGATCTAGCCCCGGCTGCCGCCCGGATTTTGGGGTGAACAACCCAAACTCGCCTCAGCGCGCATCGTGGGATGCCGGGGGTTGCAATTCCGCGCGCGGCCGCCAAGCTGTCGGTCGTGAGGTTTGATTTCGTCATCGTCGGCGGCGGCTCGGCCGGCTGCGTGCTCGCGAACCGCCTCAGTGCCGATCCGTCGCGCAGCGTCTGCCTCGTCGAAGCCGGCCCGCGTGACCGTTCGCCGCTCATCCACATTCCCGCGGGCCTGCTGCGCACCGTGCCGGGCCACCGCCTCAACTGGGCTTTTTGCACCGAGCCGCAGCCCGGACTCGGCGGCCGGCAGGGCTACCAGCCGCGCGGCCGGGTGCTCGGCGGCTCGAGCTCGATCAACGCCATGGTCTACATGCGCGG
>DATBMQ010000057.1:0-11142 GCA_036554765.1 Steroidobacteraceae bacterium
CCGGTCCCGCGGCCTCCGATTCGCGCATGAGCCCGGCCGTCCGCCGCCTGCTGGCACAGCACGGACTGGCGGCCGGCGCGGTGCGCGGTACCGGCGAGGGCGGGCGGATCACGGTGGACGACGTGCTCACCGCCGCGGGCGCCGGCGCGGCGCCGGCCGCCGCGGCGCCGGTGGCGGCGGGAGCGCATCCGGCGCCGGAGCCGGAGACCGCGGAAGCCGCGCGGCGCGTGCCGCACACGCCCATGCGCCGGCGCATCGCCGAGCACATGGTGCAGAGCCTGCTGCACACGGCGCCGCACGTCACGACCGTGTTCCAGGCCGACCTGGGCACGGTGCTGGCCCACCGCGCGGCGCACAAGGCGGCGTTCGAGCGGAACGGAACGCCGCTGACGCTGACCGCCTATTTCGTCGCCGCCTGCGCGGACGCGCTGCAGGCGGTGCCGGAGGCGAACGGCCGCTGGACCGAGGACGCGATCGTGATCCCGGAGCGCATCGACATCGGCGTCGGGACCGCGCTCGAGGGCCGCGGCCTCGTGGTGCCGGTGATACGCGACGTCGCGCGCCTCGACCTTGCGGGCATCGCCGCCGCGCTCGCGCAACTCGTCGAGCGCGCCCGGGCGGACCGCCTGTCGCCCGCCGACCTGCGCGGCGGCACGTTCACCATCTCGAATCACGGGGTCAGCGGCAGCCTGCTCGCGGCGCCCATCGTGATCAACCAGCCGCAGTCGGCGATCCTGGGCGTCGGCAAGCTCGAAAAGCGGGCCGTCGTCGTGACGCAGGGCGGCCGCGACGAGATCGCGATCCGCCCGTGCTGCTACGTCACGCTCACGATCGACCACCGCGTCCTGGACGGCCACCAGGCGAACCGGTTCATGGAAACGCTGGTGCGGCGCCTGGAACGGTGGAGCTGACGACCCGCGCTGGCGGGGCCCGGTCGGTGCGATAATAAAAAGGTATCCGGTCCCGCCGCTCCGGGGCCGGCTGGAGCGAGCGATGTACACGCAAGGTCTCGATTCCCTCGGCAAGGACTGCCTGCGCGACGAGGCGCGGGACGAGGGCGCGCTCGAGCGCGCCTTCCAGGCGCGGGTGGACGCCGAGGAGAAGGTGGAACCCAAGGACTGGATGCCGGAGGCCTACCGGCGCACGCTGGTGCGCCAGATCTCGCAGCACGCCCACTCCGAGATCGTCGGCATGCTGCCCGAAGGCAACTGGATCACCCGCGCGCCGTCCCTGCTGCGCAAGGCGATCCTGATCGCGAAGGTCCAGGACGAAGGCGGTCACGGCGCCTATCTCTACAGCGCCGCGGAGACCCTCGGCGTGTCGCGCGCGGAAATGATCGACCAGCTGCTCGAGGGCAAGGCCAAGTACTCGAGCATCTTCAACTACCCGACGCCGACCTGGGCGGACGTGGGCGCGATCGGCTGGCTGGTGGACGGCGCGGCGATCATGAACCAGATCCCGCTGTGCCGCTGCTCCTACGGGCCGTACGCGCGCGCGATGGTGCGCATCTGCAAGGAAGAGAGCTTCCACCAGCGCCAGGGCTACGAGATCATGCTGCGGCTCGCGCGCGGCACGGCGGCGCAGCGCGGCATGGCACAGGCCGCGCTCGACCGCTGGTGGTGGCCGTCGCTGATGATGTTCGGCCCCTCGGACGCCGAGTCGAAGCACAGCGCGCAGTCCATGCGCTGGAAGATCAAGCGTTTCTCGAACGACGAGCTGCGGCAGAAATTCGTCGACTTCACCGTGCCGCAGGCGGACTTCCTGGGCCTGAAGGTGCCGGACCCGGAACTGCGCTGGGACGACGCGTCGCAGCACTACCGCTTCGGGGCGATCGACTGGAGCGAGTTCGAGCAGGTCCTCAAGGGCCACGGGCCCTGCAACCGCGAGCGGCTCGAGGCGCGCCGCCGCGCGCACGAGCAAGGGCGCTGGGTGCGCGAGGCGGCCACCGCCTGGGCGTCGAAGCAGGCCGCGCGCGCCGCGAAGCCGGAGGCAGCATGACGGACGAACGCCGGGACTGGCCGCTCTACGAGATCTTCATCCGCGCGAAATCGGGCCTCGACCACAAGCACGTCGGCAGCCTGCATGCGACCGATGCGCGCATGGCGATCGAGCACGCGCGCGACCTCTACACCCGCCGCCTCGAGGGCGTCAGCATCTGGGCGGTGCGCTCAGCCGACATCGTCGCGTCGGACCCGGCCGACGCCGATGCGCTGTTCGAGCCGGCGCGCGACAAGGTGTATCGCCACCCCACCTTCTATGACATCCCGGACGAGGTGAAGACGCTGTGACCCCGCAGCTGCGCTACCTGCTGCGCCTCGCCGACTCGAACCTGGTGCTGGCGCAGCGTCTCGGCGAGTGGGTCGGCCACGCGCCCGCGCTCGAGGAGGACCTCGGCCTGGCAAACGTCGCGCTCGACCTGCTGGGCCAGGCCCGGCTGCTGCTCGCGCACGCGGGCGCGCTCGAGGGCCGCGGCCGTGGCGAGGACGAGCTGGCCTACCTGCGCGGCGAGTCCGAGTACCTGAACCTGACGCTGGTCGAGCAGCCGAACGGCGACTTCGGCCAGACCATCGCGCGCCAGTTCCTGTTCGACGCCTGGCAGCTCGGGATGTACGAGGCGATGCAGCAGTCCGCCGATGCCCGCCTCGCGGCCATCGCGGCCAAGGCGCTCAAGGAGACCCGTTACCACCTGCGCTACAGCGGCGGCTGGCTGGTGCGCCTGGGCGACGGCACCGAGGAGAGTCATCAGCGCGTGCAGCAGGCGCTCGAGCGCCTGTGGCCGTTCGTCAACGAGCTGTTCGTGACCGACGAGGTGGATCGCGAGGCGGCGCAGGCAGGGCTCGGGCCCGAGCCTGCGGCGCTCGAAGCGGCCTGGACCGGGCGCGTGGACGAGGTGCTGGCGCAGGCGACGCTCGCGCGGCCTGCGCGCACGCACTTCGCCTGGTACGGCAAGCAGGGCCGTCACGGCGAGCACCTGGGCTACCTGCTGGCCGAGATGCAGTCGTTGCACCGCGCCCATCCCGGCGCGGCCTGGTGAGGCGCCGGTGACTGCGACGGCCGCCACCGGGACCTTGCCCGCCGAGGTCGAGGCGCGCATCACGCGCCTGCTCGCGCAGGTGCCGGATCCGGAGATCCCCGTGCTCTCGGTGCTGGACCTCGGCGTGATACGTCACCTCGGCCTGCGCCCGGACGGCACCATCGAGGTCGGCGTCGCGCCGACCTATTCCGGCTGCCCGGCGACGCCGGTGATCAAGGCGGACATCGTGCGCGCGCTCACGGGCGCCGGCTTTCGCGTCGCGGCGGTGGACGTGCTGTCGCCGCCCTGGACCAGCGACTGGATCAGCGCCGAGGGCCGCCGCAGGCTCCGGGAATTCGGCATCGCGCCGCCGGCCGCGGCGGTCGGGAGCACGCGTGCGCTGCTGCACGCCGACCCGGACGTCGCCTGCCCGCGCTGCGGGTCGCGGCAGACGGCGAGGACCAGCGAATTCGGCTCGACCCCCTGCAAGGCGCTGTATCGCTGCGAGTCCTGCCTCGAGCCGTTCGACTACTTCAAGTGCATCTGAAGTGCTGAAGTTCCATCCGCTCACGGTCACGGACCGCCGCCCGGTTGCGGACGACGCTGTCGCGCTGAGCCTCGCGGTCCCGCCCGGGCTTGCCGCCGAATTCCGTCACCGCGCCGGCCAGCATGTCGCGTTGCGTGCCGTCATCGACGGGCAGGAAGAGCGGCGCACCTACTCGATCGTGAATCCCGAGGGAGCACCGGCGCTCACGATCGCCTTCCGCGTGCTGCCCGGCGGCCGCATGTCGCAGCATCTCGCGCGCGCCAGGCCGGGCGACACGCTCGAGGTGATGACGCCGAATGGCAGCTTCCAGGCGCGCCCGGAACCGCAGCGTCAGCGGCGTTGCGCGGCCTTCGCGGCCGGCTGCGGCATCACGCCGGTGCTGTCGATCGCGGCGACCGTGCTGCAGCGCGAGCCGGACAGCAGATTCCAGCTCTACTACGGCAACACCAGCGCCGCCCGCACCATGCTGCTCGACGACGTGCTCGCGCTGAAGGATCGCTTCCTGGCGCGCTTCTCCGCCTGCTTCGTGATGAGCCGCGAACCGCAGGACGTGGCGCTGTTCAACGGGCGCATCGACCGAGCCCGGGTGCGCGAGTTCGCGCGCCTGGACCTCGACGTCCGCGGCATCGACGAGTTCTTCGTCTGCGGCCCGGGCACGATGGCCGAGGAGGTGCAGGCGGCACTCGCGGACCTGGGGGCGGCCGGCCGCGTGCACGTCGAGCACTTCGCCGCCGATGCGCCGGCGCGCGCGCAGCCGGCGGCGGCCTCGCCGCAGGCGGCGGCCGGGGCGGAGCTGGTTTCCGTCACCGTCGTCATGGATGGGCGCCGCAAGAGCTTCGCGATGGCCCGCGGCGCCGACGTGATCCTGGAGGCCGCCGAGCGCGCCGGGCTCGACCTGCCGTTCTCCTGCCGCGCCGGCGTCTGCTCGACCTGCCGCGCCAGGCTGGTCGCCGGCAGCGCGGTCATGGAGCACAACGTCGCGCTCGAGGATTGGGAAGTGGAGGCAGGCTATATTCTCTGCTGCCAGGCGCGCCCCACCTCCGCCGCGCTCGAGATCAGCTACGACGAGTGAGCCGCGCATCCCGATGAACTTCACGACGATCCAGTACCGGGTGGCCTCCGGCATCGCGCGCCTCACGCTGAACCGGCCGGAGCGGCTCAACGCCTTCAATGCCGCGATGCACGCGGAACTGCGCGACGCGCTCGCGCGCGTGGCGGCCGACGGCGCGCGCGTACTGGTGCTGACGGGCGCCGGGCGCGGCTTCTGCGCCGGCCAGGACCTGGGCGAACGGCAGCGCGCGCCCGACGGCGGCCGCGCGGACCTCGGCGATTCCATCGAACGCCACTACAAGCCGCTGGTGCTCGCGCTGCGCGCGC
Source organism: Steroidobacteraceae bacterium (assembly GCA_036554765.1). Lineage (GTDB taxonomy): Bacteria > Pseudomonadota > Gammaproteobacteria > Steroidobacterales > Steroidobacteraceae > SCUD01. The sequence goes on from DATBMQ010000057.1 coordinate 4,938, forward strand.
TGCCGCTGCCGACCGTCGCGGCCGTCAATGGCGTGGCGGCGGGCGCGGGTGCGAGCCTGGCGCTCGCCTGCGACCTGGTCGTCGCCGCGCGCTCGGCCTCCTTCATCCAGGCGTTCTCGAAGATCGGGCTGGTGCCGGACTCGGGCGCAACCTGGCTGCTGCCGCGGCTCGTGGGCCCGGCCCGCGCGGCGGGGCTCGCGATGCTGGGCGAGCGCCTGGATGCCGGGATGGCGGCGGACTGGGGCCTGATCTGGCGCTGCATCGACGACGCGGAGTTCCCGGCGGCCGTGGACCACCTCGCCGCGCAACTCGCGCAGGGGCCGACACGCGCGCTGGTCCGGACGCGCGAGGCGCTGGAGGCCTCCTGGAACCGCCCGCTGGCCGCGCAACTCGACCTCGAGCGGGATTTCCAGCGCCAGCTCGGCTACACGGACGACTACGCCGAGGGCGTGGCCGCGTTCGCCGCGAAGCGCGCGCCCCGCTTCACGGGCGGGTAGCGCCATGGATCGCAGCAAGGACCCCGCCACCAGACCGGAGACACCCGCGGAACGCGCGGTCCGGGCGTTGTGGGATGGCGACCGCGCGTCCCGCGCGCTCGGCATGGCGATCGAGTCCTGCGGGCCCGGCATGGCGCGCGTGAGCATGCGCGTGCGCCCGGACATGACCAACGGCCACGGCATCTGCCACGGCGGGCTCGTGTTCGCGCTGGCCGACAGCGCTTTCGCCTTCGCCTGCAATTCCCACGGCGACAACACCGTGGCCGCGGGTGCGGCGATCGAGTTCCTGCGGCCGGCGCGCGAGGGCGAGCTGCTGACCGCCACGGCGACCGAGCGCTGGCGCACCGGCAAGAGCGGCATCTACGAGATCGAGGTCGTGAACCAGGACGGCGAGACGGTCGCGCTCTTCCGCGGCCGCAGCCACCGCATTGCGGGGAGACTGATCGATGAATGAGGCCTTCATCTGCGACGCGATCCGCACGCCCATCGGCCGCTACGGCGGCGTGCTCGCCGGCGTGCGCACCGACGACCTGGCGGCGGTGCCGCTGGCGGCGTTGATGCGGCGCCACCCGTCCGTGGACTGGGGCGCCGTGGACGACGTCGTGCTCGGCTGCGCCAACCAGGCGGGCGAGGACAACCGCAATCTCGCGCGCATGGCGGCATTGCTGGCCGGCCTGCCGGTCACGGTGCCGGGCGCGACGGTCAACCGCCTGTGCGGCTCCGGGCTGGACGCCGTCGCGATCGCCGCGCGCATGATCCAGAGCGGCCAGGCGGAACTGGTGATTGCGGGCGGCGCCGAGAGCATGAGCCGCGCGCCGTACGTGCTGTCGAAGCCCGACGCCGCCTTCACCCGCGGCCAGCAGTTGTTCGACACCACCATCGGCTGGCGCTTCGTCAACCCGCTCATGAAGCAGCAGTACGGCGTCGATTCCATGCCGGAGACCGGCGAGAACGTCGCCGCCGAGTTCGGGATCTCGCGCGCCGACCAGGACGCCTTCGCGCTGCGCAGCCAGCAGAAGGCGCTGCGCGCCCAGGCGGACGGCACGCTGGCGCAGGAAATCGTCCCGGTCGTGATCCCGTCGAAGAAGGGCGACCCGGTCGTCGTGGACCGCGACGAGCACCCGCGCGAGACGAGCCTGGAGGCGCTGGCCCGGCTGCCGGCGCCGTTCCGCGCCGGCGGCACGGTCACGGCCGGCAACGCCTCGGGCGTCAACGACGGCGCCTGCGCCCTCGTCGTCGCCAGCGAGCGGGCGGCCGCGAAGCACGGGTTGACGCCGCGCGCGCGCGTCGTCGGCGGCGCGGTCGCCGGCGTCGAGCCGCGCGTCATGGGCCTCGGCCCGGCGCCCGCGACCCGCAAGCTGCTGGCACGCCTCGGCCTGGTGATCGGCGACTTCGACGTGATCGAGCTGAACGAGGCGTTCGCCTCGCAGTCGCTCGCCGTGCTGCGCCAGCTCGGGCTCGCGGACGACGCGCCGCAGGTCAATCCGAACGGCGGCGCGATCGCGCTCGGCCACCCGCTCGGCATGAGCGGCGCGCGGCTCGCGACGACGGCGACCTGGCAGCTCGGCCGCAGCGGCGGGCGGCGGGCGCTGTGCACCATGTGCATCGGCGTCGGCCAGGGCATCGCGCTCGCGCTCGAGCGCGCCGCGTGAACGCGCCGGTCCGCGTCGAGCGCGAGGGCGCGATCGCCGTCGTGGTCGTGGACAACCCGCCGGTCAATGCACTGTCGCACGCCGTGCGCGTGGCGCTGCTGGCGGCCGTGGAGGAACTGGACGCGGATGCCGCGACGCAGGCCATCGTGCTGGTGGGCGCCGGGCGCAACTTCATCGCCGGCGCGGACCTGCGCGAGTTCGATGCGCCGCCGCGCGAGCCGATGCTGCCGGAAGTGCTGGCGCGCCTCGAGACCTGCCGCAAGCCGGTGGTCGCGGCGCTCGCGGGCCCCACGCTCGGCGGCGGGGCGGAGACCGCGCTCGCGAGCCACTATCGCTGTGCCGCCCCCGACCTGTCACTCGGATTCCCCGAGGTGAGCCTCGGCCTGCTGCCCGGCGCGGGCGGGACCGTGCGCTTGCCGCGGCTCGCCGGCTGGCAGGCCTCGCTCGACATGATGACCTCCGGCAAGCCGGTCGGCAGGGACGCCGCGATCGAGCTCGGCATCGTGGACCGGCCGGTGGACGGCGAGCTGCGCGCGTCGGCGGTCGGCTGGGCGCGGGAACTCGGCGCGCAGGCGCTGCCGCCGCGGCGCGTGCGCGACCTCGCGCTGCCGCCCTCGCGGCCGTCGCTGTTCGAGGAATTCCTGCTGTCGCTGCCCGATGCGGCGCGCCGGCTGCCGGCTCCCCCGCGCATCGTGGAAGCGCTCGCGGCCACGGCGATGCTGCCCTTTGACGCCGCGCAGGCGCGCGCGCGGACCCTGTTCCTCGAGTGCCTGAACTCCGCGGAGTCACGCGCGTTGCGGCACCTGTTCTTTGCCGAGCGCGGTGAGCAGCCCGACCGCGCGCTGGCGCGGACCGTGCGGCAGGCGGGCGTGCTGGGCGCCGGCACCATGGGCGCCGGCATCGCGATCGCGCTCGCGACCGGCGGCGTCGGCGTCACGCTGGTGGATGCCAGGCCCGAAGCGCTGTCGGCCGGCCTCGAGCGCGTGCGGACCTCGATCGACAGCGCCGCGCGCAAGGGACGCCTGAGTGCCGCGGCCGCCACCGCCGCACGCGAGCGCGTGCAGGGTGCCGCGGCGCTCGAGGCGGTCGCCGGCGCGGACCTGGTCATCGAGGCGGTCTACGAGAACATGGCCGTCAAGCAGCAGGTGTTCGCGCAGCTGGGCGCACTGTGCCGGCCCGATGCGGTGCTCGCGACCAACACCTCGACGCTCGACGTGGACGCGATCGCCGCCGCCTCGGGCCGGGCCGCGGACGTGGTCGGGATGCATTTCTTCAGCCCGGCGCAGGTGATGCGGCTGGTGGAGATCGTGCGCGGGCGCGAATCGTCGCGCGCGGCGCTCGCCACCGCGCACGCGCTCGCGAAGCGGATCGGCAAGGTCGCGGTCACCGTCGGCAACTGCTTCGGCTTCGTCGGTAACCGCATGCTCTACGCCTACGGCCGCGAGAAGGAATTCATGCTGCTGGAAGGCGCGACGCCCGAGCGCATCGACCGCGCCCTGGTGGACTTCGGCATGGCGATGGGGCCCAACGCGGTCGGCGACCTCGCCGGGCTCGACATCGGCTGGCAAGTGCGTCGCGAGTGGGCCGGCAAGCCCGACGATCCGCGCTTTTACCGGGTCTCCGACCGGCTGGCGGAACTCGGCCGCTACGGGCAGAAGACGGGACGGGGGTTCTACCGCTACGACGCGCCGGGCGGGCCGCGCGAACCGGACCCGGAGGTGCAGGAGCTGATCCGCGCCGAGGCCGGGCGCCTGGGCGTCGCGCAGCGCGAAATCGGCGACGAGGAAATCGTCGGCCGCTGCATCTTCGCGCTGGTGAACGAGGGCGCGGCCATCCTCGAGGAGGGCATTGCGGCATCGCCGGCCGACATCGACGTCATCTGGTGCAACGGCTACGGCTTCCCGCGCCACCGCGGCGGACCGATGTTCTTTGCCGACGCGACCGGACTGCCCAGGGTGCTGGGCGCGATCCGCCGCCTGGCGGCCGCCCACGGCGAGCGCTGGTGGACACCCGCGCGGCTGCTGGTCACGCTGGCGGAGCAGGATTCCAGCTTCGGCGCCTGGCAGGCGGCGCGCGCGGCAGGCTCCGGGAGGACGGCATGAGGCTGGAGAGTTTTCTCGGCGGCAGGTGGCAGGGTGGTGGCGGACCGGCGACGGTGCTGCAGGACGCCAGCACGGGCGAAGTCATCGCCGAGGCCGCCAGCGGCGGCATCGATTTCGGCGCGATGCTGGCGCACGCGCGCGGCGTCGGCGGTCCGGCGCTGCGCGCCATGAGTTTCCACGAGCGCGCGGCGATGCTGCGCGCTCTCGGCAAGCGCCTGTTCGACTTCAAGGACGAGTTCTACGCGCTCTCGTACCGCACCGGGGCGACGAAGACCGACTCCTGGATCGACATCGACGGCGGCATCGGCACGATGCTGGTGTTCGCGAGCAAGGGCGCGCGCGAGCTGCCGAACAGCCGCGTGTACCTGGATGGCAACGTCGAAGGGCTGTCGAAGGGCGGGACCTTCGTTGGCCAGCACATCTGCGTGCCGCTCGAGGGCGCCGCGGTGCACATCAACGCCTTCAATTTCCCGGTCTGGGGCATGCTGGAGAAGCTCGCGCCCGCGCTGCTCGCGGGCGTGCCCGCGATCGTCAAGCCCGCGACCGCGACCAGCTACCTGACGGAGCGGGTCGTGCGCCGCATCGTCGAGACGGGTCTGCTGCCGGCCGGCGCGCTGCAACTGATCTGCGGCGGCGTCGGCGACCTGTTCGATCACCTCGGTTGCCAGGACGTCGTGTCCTTCACCGGGTCCGCGTCGACTGCGGCGCGGCTGCGCACGCACCCGGCCGTGGTGCGCCATTCCGTGCGGTTCGTCGCGGAGACCGATTCGCTGAATTCCTCGATCCTCGGCCCCGATGCGGCGCCCGGCATGCCCGAGTTCGACCTGTTCGTGCAGGAAGTCGCGCGCGAGATGACCGTGAAGGCCGGCCAGAAATGCACGGCCATCCGCAAGGCCCTGGTGCCGCAGGCGCGGCTCGCGGACGTGGTCGGCGCACTGCAGGCGCGCCTGGCCAAGACCGTGGTCGGCGACCCGCGCGTCGAGGGCGTACGCATGGGGCCGCTGGCCAGCCTCGCGCAGCGCGACGAGGTGCTGGCGCGGATTGCGGAACTGCGGCGGGAATCCGAACTGGTCGCGGGCGATCCCGCGTCGTTCGAGGTCAGCGGCGGCGATCGCGAGCGCGGCGCCTTCCTGCCGCCGATCCTGCTGCTGTGCCGCGACGCCGCGTCATCGCGAGCCGTGCATTCGGTCGAGGCTTTCGGCCCGGTGTCCACGGTGATCGGCTATGCGGACACGGCGGATGCGATTGCGCTCGCGCGGCGCGGGGAGGGAAGCCTCGCGGGGTCCGTGTTCACCGCCGACGACCGGGTCGCGGCGGAACTCGTGCTGGGCCTCGCTCCCTATCATGGCCGGGTGCTGGTCGTGAACCGCCATTGCGCGAAGGAATCGACGGGCCACGGCTCGCCGCTCGCGCCGCTGGTGCACGGCGGCCCGGGGCGCGCCGGCGGCGGCGAGGAACTCGGCGGCATCCGCGGCGTGCTGCACTACATGCAGCGCACCGCGGTGCAGGGATCACCCGATACGCTGACCGCGGTCGGCGGGCGCTGGGTGCGTGGCGGCACCGAGCGCGATCCCGGGCGGCACCCGTTCCGCAAGCCGTTTCACGAACTCGCGATCGGCGACACTTTCCGCTCGGCCGAGCGCGAGGTGACGGTCGCGGACATCGAGGCGTTCGCCGCGCTCTCCGGCGACCATTTCTACGCGCACATGAGCGAACTCGAGGCGGCGCGCAATCCGCTGTTCGGCGGGCGCGTCGCGCACGGCTATTTCCTCGTTTCCGCGGCGGCCGGGCTGTTCGTGGATCCGGACTACGGCCCGGTGCTCGGCAACTACGGCCTCGACAACCTGCGCTTCGTCAAGCCGGTGAAGCCGGGCGACCGCATCAAGGTCCGCCTCACCTGCAGGGAGAAGTCGCTGCGCGCCGACAAGGGCTGGGGCGAGGTGACCTGGGATAC
>DATBMQ010000090.1:0-4925 GCA_036554765.1 Steroidobacteraceae bacterium
CCCGGTGCTCGGCAACTACGGCCTCGACAACCTGCGCTTCGTCAAGCCGGTGAAGCCGGGCGACCGCATCAAGGTCCGCCTCACCTGCAGGGAGAAGTCGCTGCGCGCCGACAAGGGCTGGGGCGAGGTGACCTGGGATACCGAGATCACGAACCAGGCCGGCGAGACCGTCGCGTCCTATCATGTGCTGACCATGGTGAGCGTCCACGCCATTCCCGACGCGGTGCAGCAGTGAACGCGCCGCTCGACCTGCAGCGCTGGCGGCAGGATTTCGCGAGCCTCGGGTTCGAGCAGCCGTCGCCCGGCGTGCTCGAGATCGTGATCGCGAACGAGGGCCGCCAGAATGCCGCGACCGGGCCGATGCACGGCGACCTCGCGCGGGTCTGGCGCGCGGTGGACGCGGATACGGCGGTGCGCGCGGTGCTGGTGCGCGGGGCCGGCGAGCACTTCTCCTCCGGCGGCGATTTCGCGCTGATCGAGCGCATGATCGAGGACGAGGCGACCCTGCTGCGCGTCTGGCGCGAGGCGAGCGACCTGGTCTACAACCTCGTGAACTGCCGCAAGCCGGTGGTCTCGGCGATCCGCGGCACCGCCGTCGGCGCGGGACTCGCGGTGGCGCTGCTCGCCGACGTGTCGGTGGCCGGCCGCCATGCGAAGATCCTGGACGGCCATACGCGCCTCGGGGTCGCGGCGGGCGACCATTCGGTCATCATCTGGCCGCTGCTGTGCGGACTCGCCAAGGCGCGCTACTACCTGCTGACCAACGAGCCGCTCGATGGCGCCGAGGCCGAGCGCATCGGGCTCGTGTCGCTGTGCGTCGACGACGAACGGGTGCGGGACACGGCGCTCGGCGTGGCGAACAGGCTGGCCGCCGGCAGCCCGACGGCACTCGCCTTCACGAAGCACGCGCTGCACAACTGGCTGCGCCTCGCGGGTCCCTCGTTCGACGCGTCGCTGGCGCTCGAATTCCTGGGCTTCCGCCTCGGCGACGTGCGCGAAGGCCTGGACGCGGTGCGCCAGCGCCGCCCGCCGGATTTCCGCGGTTGACGCGTCACTCCTGGCCGAGCGCGACCAGCACGCGGCCGGCCTGGACGCGCACCCGGTGCGTCGGCAGCCAGTGGAAAGCCGGCGGCCCGAGCGCCCGCCCGTCGCGCACGTCGAAGGCGGCGCCGTGCAGCGGGCAGGTGAGGCGATGGCCGCGCAACCAGCCCTCCTCGAGCGCTGCCGCCGCGTGCGTGCAGGTCGCATCGACCGCGAACAGACCCTCGCGCAGGCGGCAGACCAGGATGCGCCGCCCGGCCACGACCGCGGCCCGCATGCCGCCGACCGGAATGTCCCCTTCCGCCGCCACGTCCTGCCAGTGGTCGCCCATCGCCCCTCCGTTGCGGCCGTCGCCGGCCGTCGCTAGTATCAGAACGCGCCTTGGGGTGGTCTGACTAGACCTGAGATGCCGGTTGCCGCATGGGCTCACCGGCGAACCCGTAGAACCTGATCCGGTTAGGACCGGCGTAGGGAGCAGGCATGCCTCGCCCGCCATTCTGGACCCTTGCACCGCTGCTGGCGGCCGCCGCGGCCTGCCCGGCGTTCGCGCAGGAACCGACGCGGCTCGAAGAAGTGGTGGTGACGGCGGGACTGCGGGAAGCCCCGGCAGCCACGCGCCCGGGGAGCGTCTCGGTCATCGGCCGCGCGACGGTCGAGGACGCCGGCGTGGTCCACCTCGAGGAACTGCTGCCGCTGGTGCCTTCGCTGTCCTGGGCGGGCGCCAGCTCGCGCCCGCGCTACTACCTGTTGCGCGGCGTCGGCGAACTCGAGCAGTACCAGGGCGCGCCCAACCCGTCGGTGGGATTCCTGGTGGACGAGGTCGACCTGAGCGGCATCGGCATGGTCGCGTCGCTGTTCGACGTCGAGCAGGTCGAGGTCCTGCGCGGGCCCCAGGGCACGCGCTACGGCGCCAATGCGCTCGGCGGGCTGATCAAGGTGAAGACGCGCGACGCGGCGCCGGATCCGACGCTCGCGGTGGAAGCGGGCATGGGCAGCGCCGGCCTGTGGAGTGCCGGGATCGTCGCCGGGGGTGCGGTGCCGGCGGCGCCGGGCGGCGGCGGCGCCTGGCGGGCGGTGCTGCATCGCGCCGTCGCGGACGGCTTTCGCGACAATGACTTCCTCGGCCGCGACGACACCAACGGCCGCGACGAGACCACTGCGCGCCTGAAAGTCCGCCTGACGGACGCCGGCCGCTGGCGGGCCGACGTCGGCCTGCTGCACGCCGATTTCGACAACGGCTATGACGCATTCGCCATCGACAATGGCCTGCGCACGCTCTCGGACCGGCCCGGGCGCGACGCGCAGCGCACGGACGCCGTATCGCTGGACCTTGCCGCCGCGCTGGCGGGCGGGCATGAGCTGCGTGCGGTCACGGCCTGGGCCGAATCGGACATCGAGGCCAGTTTCGACGGCGACTGGGGCAACGACGCCAGCTGGGGCGCGGCCGGTCCCTATGACTTCTTCTCGCGCACGCTGCGCGGCCGCCGCACGCTGTCGCAGGATTTCCGGCTCTCGTCCGCGAGCGGTGGCGAATGGTCGTGGATCGCGGGCACCTGGCTGCTGCGCCTCGAGGAATCCAACCGCATCGCGGACGACGGACGCTACCTCGACGATGCCTTCGTGCGCACGCTCGAGTCCCGCTACCGGGCGACCAGCGCCGCGGCGTACGGCCAGCTGGAATGGCGCCCGTCGCCCGCCACCACGGTCGCCGCCGGCCTGCGGCTGGAGCAGCGCGACGCGCGCTATCGCGATACCGATGGCGCGGGCTTCGATCCGCGTGACCGCATGTGGGGCGGCGAGCTCTCGTTCACGCGCCGCCTGGCCGGATCGCAGGCGCTGTGGGCCACGCTGGCGCGCGGCTTCCGTGCCGGCGGCTTCAACATCGGCACGGCCGTACCGGCGGAGCGCCAGCAGTTCGGTCCGGAGTACCTGTGGTCGCTGGAAGCGGGCTGGAAGGGCGGCAACGATGCCGGCACGCGCGCCACCGACGTGAACGTCCATTTCTCGCGCCGCGAGCACCAGCAGGTCGCGACCTCCTTCCAGCTCGATCCGGAGGACCCGCTCACCTTCCTGTTCCTCACCGACAACGCGGCGCGCGGCGAGGCCTGGGGCGTGGAGGCGAGCGCGCGGGTGAAACCGGCGCCCGCGCTGGAGCTGGAAGGCATGCTGTCGTGGATGCGGTCGCGCTACCTCGACTACCGCTTCGGCGAGCGCGACCTCGATGGTCGCGGGTTTGCGCATGCGCCGGAATGGAAGCTCGCGCTGGCCGCCACCTGGCGCCATGCGGCCGGGTGGATGGCGCGCGTCGACCTCTCGGGCGAGTCCGGCTTCTACTTCGACACCAGCCACGACCAGCGCGCCGCGTCGCGCATGCTGGCCGGCCTGCGCCTGGGCTACGAGGCGGAGCGCTGGTCGGTCCATGCCTGGGCGCACAACCTGCTGGACGAGCGCTATCCGGTGCGCGGCTTCTGGTTCGGCAACGAGCCGCCCGATTTTCCCGACCGACTCTACCTGCGCTGGGGCGACCCGCGCCAGGCGGGGCTGACCCTGCGCTGCCATCTCTGAGGTGCCGCCATGCATGTCGCCGTCGAACTGAGCCTGTATCCCCTCGCGGACGAGTTCGTTCCGCCGATCCTCGACTTCATCGAGCGGTTGAAGGCGAGGCCGGGGCTGGCGGTCGCGACCAATTCGATGAGCACCCAGGTGAGCGGCGACATGGACACCGTCTTCGATGCGCTGCGCGCCGAGATGGCCGCGAGCTTTGCCGGCGGGCGCCGCAGCGTGTTCGTCATGAAGGTGCTCGGTGGCGCCGACTGAGGCCGTTGCCGTCGCGGCCGGCGTTGCCTACATCCTGCTCGCGATCCGCCAGCAGCGCGCCTGCTGGCTCGCCGGCGGCCTCAGTACGGCGCTCTACATCGTGGTCTTCATCCAGGCAGGACTGCCGCTGCAGGCTGCGTTGCAGCTGCTCTATGTCGGGCTGTCCGCCTATGGCTGGTTCGCCTGGCGGCCGGGCGGCGAGACGGCGCCGCGCCCGCAGCGCTGGCCGCTGCGGTCCCAGCTGCTGGCACTCGCCGGCGTCGCTCTCGCGACCGCTGCGAGCGTGCTGGTACTCGAGCGCTTCCCGCTGTCGGCCGCGCCGCTGGCCGACGCGCTCGGCAGCTGGGCGAGCGTGGTCGCCACCTGGCTGCTGGCGCGGCGGATCGTGGACACCTGGATCTGGTGGATCGTCGTCGATGCGGGCCTGGCCGCTTTGTTCGCCAGTCAGGGACTGGCGGGCACGGCTGCGCTCTACCTCGCGTATGCGGTGCTCGCCGTCGCCGGCTGGCGTTCCTGGCGGCGCAGCATGGCGGCCGCCGCATGAATGGGCGATGGCCCCAGCACCTGCAACGCGCAGTCGCGGCCGTCGCCGGCGCGCTCCGGCTCGAGTCGCCGCAGGTCACGTCGCTCCCGGCCGGGGTCGCGAACCGGGCGCTGCGCCTGCGCGATGCCCGGCACGACCTGGTGTTGCGGATCGCAGGCAGGGCGTCGGCCGCGCTGGGCGCGAGCCGCGATTCGGAATGCGCGATGCAGGCGCTGGCGGCGGGCGCGGGCCTCGCGCCCGCGATCGTGCTGGCCTGGCCGGAGCAGGGCCTGCTGGTCACGCAGTTCGTCCCGGGGCGCCTGCTGTCGAGGGCAGAGATGCGGGACCCCGGCGTGACCGCGCGGGTCGGTGCGTGGATCGCGCGGCTGCATGCGCTGCCGCTGCCGCCGGGATTGCCGGTCGTCGACTTCGGCGCCCGCGCCGCGGCGTACCTCGAGACCGCGCAGGCGCGGTCGCCGTCGGCGGAGTCAGCCGAGCTCGCGCGCCGGCTGGCGGCGCGGCGCGCGCAACTCGCGCCGGCGCG
>DATBMQ010000129.1:0-20343 GCA_036554765.1 Steroidobacteraceae bacterium
CCTGCGGCAGGAATGGGAGCCGCGCTTCATCGCCTTCCTCGACGGTCACCCGGACCCGGATCCGGGGCACGGCATCGTGCACCTGAGGCGCGTCGTGGCGACCGCCTTGCAGCTGGCGAAGGAAGAGGGCGCGCGGCTGGAAGTCGTGCTGCCCGCGGCCTGGCTGCACGACTGCGTGAACGTGCCGAAAGATTCCCCGGACCGGTCGCGCGCCTCGCGCCTGGCGGCCGGGCACGCGGTGCGGTTCCTGAAAGGCGCGGGTTACGCGGAGCAGTTCCTCGACGGGATCGCGCACGCGATCGAGGCGCACAGCTTCTCCGCGGGCATCCCGCCGCGCACGGTCGAGGCGAAGGTCGTGCAGGATGCGGACCGGCTGGACGCGCTGGGCGCCATCGGAACGGCGCGCGCCATCGCCGTGGGCGCGGCGCTGGGCCGGCCGCTCTACCAGCCGGAGGACCCCTTCTGCGAGCGCCGTGCGCCCGATGACGGCGGCGCGTCCGTGGACCACTTCTACACCAAGCTGTTGAAGCTTGCCGATACGATGCAGACGGCAGCCGGCCGGCGCGAGGCCGCCCGGCGCACGGAGTTCATGCAGTCGTTCCTGGGGCAGCTGCGCAGGGAGATCGGTCCATGAGCCGCGGCGTCAAGGCAGCCGATGCGCTGCTGCGCCTGCGCGAGGGCAACGCGCGCTTCGCCGCGAATGTCAGGAGCCCTGGCTCGCTGCTCTCCGCCGAACGGCGCGCGGCGCTGGCCGTCGCGCAGGAGCCGTTCGCCATCGTGCTCGGCTGCTCGGATTCACGCGTGCCGGTCGAGATCGTGTTCGACCAGGGTCCTGGCGACCTGTTCGTGATCCGCGTCGCCGGCAACATCGTCGCGCCTTCGCTGATCGGCAGCGTGGAATTCGCGGCCGACCGCTTCGGCACCCGCCTGGTCGTCGTGCTCGGTCACTCGTCCTGCGGGGCGATCGCGGCGACGCTGGAGGAACTGCACCGGCCATCGTCCGGCCAGTCGCCGAACCTCAAGGACATCGTGGACCGCATCCGCCCGGCCGTGCAGGGCCTCGAGGACGAGCGCGAGGCGATGCGGGCCAATATCCTCGCGTCCGTGCAGCAACTGCGCCACGGCTCGGCGATCATCGAAGGGCTGATCGCGAGCAACGGCTTGCTGATCGTCGGCGCCTGGTACGAACTGGAAACCGGCCTGGTGCGCTTCCTCGAAGAGACGTTACCGGCTTAACGCGCGGCAGAACGTCTCCGGGTCGACGTTGCCGCCGGTGACCACGATCGCGGTCGTGCGGCCGGCGAGCGGCAGCTTCCTGGCCAGCACGGCGGCGAGCGCGACCGCGCCGCCCGGCTCGATCACGAGCTTGAGCGTGCGGAAAGCGTACGCCATCGCCGCGAGCACCTCGTCGTCACTGACCGCGACGCCGCCGGCCAGGTGGTGGCGCATGAGCGCGAAGGGAATCGCGCCGCAGGGCGAGGACATCAGCGCATCGCAGATGGTGCGCGCCTCCGGCGGGTTCGCCAGCCGGCGGCCGGCGGCCAGCGAGCGGCGGATGTCGTCGAAGGCCTCCGGCTCGACCGCGTGGATTTCGGTCGCCTGCGACAGCGAACGGATCGCGAGCGCAGAGCCGCTCACGAGGCCGCCGCCGCTCGCGCCGATCAGCACCAGGTCGGGCGTGATTCCCAGTTCCTCCGCCTGCTGCATCAGCTCGAGGCCGCAGGTGCCCTGGCCCGCCACGACCTGCGGGTCGTCGAAGGCGGGCACCAGCGTGCCGCCGCGCTCGGCGAGCACCCTGGCGGCGACACCTTCCCGGTCCTCGCGATAGCGGTCGTAGAGCACGACCTCGGCGCCGAGGGTCCTGGTGTTCTCGAGCTTGAGGCGCGGCGCGTCGGCAGGCATCACGATGGTCGCGCGGATGCCGAGCATCTTCGCGGCGCCCGCCACGCCCTGCGCGTGGTTCCCGGAGGAGAAGGCGACCACGCCCGCCTTGCGCTCGCCCGCCGACAGCTGCGCGAGCCGATTGTAGGCGCCGCGGATCTTGAACGAGCCGTGGCGCTGCAGCGACTCCAGCTTCAGCAGCACGCGCCCGCCCGTCAGCTCGTCGAGCGGCGTGCCGCCGAGCAGCGGCGTGCGCAACGCGACGCCCGCGAGACGCAACGCGGCCGCCTGGACGTCGGCAAAGCCTGGCAGGGGCGCGGGTTCGAGTTCCGCGTTCATGGGATGCTATTTTACGCCCGGCGGCCTGCCGCCGCCCGGGGGGACACATGCAGGGCAGCCTCAGGATGGCGCACCTCGTCGTCGGGGCGATCGCGGTAGTGGCATTCCTGGCCACCGGGCAGGTCATGGGACGGCTGGACCCGCCGGTGGCCGAGATGGAATGGGCGGAACGGCTGCTGTTCCGCTCGAGGCACCTGTACATCCTGGCAACGGCGCTGGTGAACCTCGCGCTTGGCGTGCACTACCTGCTGCCGGGCGGCGCGGTACGCCGGGGCGCGGCCGTGGTCGGTTCGCTGCTCGTGCTCGCCAGTGCGCTGCTGCTGTTCTTCGCGTTCTTCGCGGAGCCGATGGCAGGGCGCTGGCCGGGCGTGCTGAGCAGGCTCGGGCTGTACGCGATGTTCGGCGGCGTGCTTCTCTATACCATCGTCTGCCTGCGCCTTCGCGGCGGGAGAAACGCATGAACGCCGACCCGATCTGGCTGCCCTTCTGCGCAATGGCGCTCCTCACGGCGCTGGTCTGGATCAAGCTGTACGCCGACCGCCTCGGCGAGATGCGCGCGAAGGGGATCGCGCCGCAGCAGCTCGCGAGCGTGCGCGCCGCCGCGGGGCAGCTCGAGCACACGGGCGCCGCGGACAACTTCCGCAACTTGTTCGAGGTCCCGGTGCTCTTCTACGCGCTGTGCATCGCGATCGCCGCGACCGGCGGGTCGACACGGGCGCTGGTAACCGCCGCCTGGGCGTACGTCGCGCTGCGCGCGCTGCACAGCCTGATCCACGTGAGCTACAACCGCGTGGTGCACCGGTTTCTCGTCTACGTCGCGAGCACGCTGCTGCTGTTCGGCATGTGGATCGCATTCTTCATGAGGCTCACCGCGTGAGCGACTTCGAAGGCCGCTGCCTGTGCGGCGCTGTGCGCTTCGCGGTGACGCCGCCGACGCTGTTCTGCGCGCACTGCCATTGCCGCTGGTGCCGCGCCGCGCATGGCGCCGCCTTCGTCACCTGGGTGGGCGCGGCCGAGGACCGGTTCCGCCTGCTCCCGGGCTCCGCCGAGCCGCGCTGGTTCCAGTCCTCGCAGCAGAGCCGGCGCGGGTTCTGCGGCGACTGCGGCACGACGCTGTTCTTCGCCTCCACGATCTGCCCGGGTGAAATTCACGTCGCGCGCGCGGCCTTCGCGGCTGCGATCGACCGCGAGCCGAACTGCCACATCTTCTACGACCAGCGGGCGGAGTGGTTCGAGGCAGGCGACGGCCTGCCGAGGTACACGAGCGAGGAACCCGGCCTCGCCAAGTTCAAGGCCGTAACCCGCTAGGCGCGCAGCGCTTCCAGCAGTCCGGCCAGCGATTCCACCGGCTCCGAGCAGACCGGCCCGCGGCAGAGGTAGGCGACGATGGCACCACGCGGCGCCTTGGCCGCCAGCGCCTCCGGCAAGTCCACGGCATTCGAGGGTATCGCGAGGACCATGCGGCGCGGCGCGTAGAGCGCGGCGAGCGCCCGCGACCAATCGGCGACTTCCGCCGCGTCGCCGCGAATCACGACGATCTCGACGGGGTCGAGAAACTCCTCCAGCGCATTCAGCATGGCCGTGTGCGCCTGCGGCGCGCGCGACATCGAATCCCAGCCCGCCTGCAGGGTCGCCTCGGCCGCGTCCAGGTAGCGCGTTTCGCCGAGCAGCCAGCCGAGGCGCGCGAGGGCGGCCGCCGCAACGCCGTTGCCGCCGGGCGTCGCATCGTCGGCGAAGCTCTTCGGCCGGTGCAGCGGCGGGTCCTGCCCCGCGGCGGTGAACCAGAACCCCCCGCGCTCGCGGTCCGCGAACTTCACGAGCAGGGCTTCGGCGAGGTCGCGTGCGAATTCCAGGTCTGCCACCCGGAATCGCGCCTGCACCAGTTCCAGCAGTGCGTCGAGAAGATAGGCATGGTCGTCGAGGTACGCGGGAAACCGCGCGCGGCCGTCCTTCCAGGCGGCGTACAGCGTGCCGTCCTGCCAGCCGTTCACGCGCAGGAAATCCGCCGCGGCGCAGGCGGCATCCACGTGCGCCTCCTGCCCGAGCGCGCGGCCACTGATCGCGAGGCCGCGGATCATGAGCCCGTTCCAGCCGGCGAGGATCTTGTCGTCGCGGCCGGGCCGGACGCGCCGCCCGCGCGCCGCAAGGAGCTTTGCGCGGCCCGAGTCGAGCAGAGCTGCCGCGCCTGCCGGCTCGAGCCCGGCTTCCTGCGCCACCTGCGCGAGCGGCACGAAGCAGTGCAGGTGCCAGGCGCCCTCGAAGTTCGGTTCGCGGTCGAGCCCATAGCGGCGTGCCAGCACGCGGTATTCGTCGGTGGTCAGGAGGGATTGCACTTCGTCGCGCTGCCAGGCGTAGAACTTGCCTTCGTGACCCTCGGAGTCGGCATCGAGCGCGGCGTAGAAGCCGCCCGCGGGCGCGCGCATCTCGCGCAGCGCCCAGGCCGCGGTGGTCTCGGCGGTGCGGCGGAAGAGGGCGTCGCCGGTCGCGACCGCCGCCTGGGCGTAGAGCGCGAGCAGCGTGCCGTTGTCGTAGAGCATCTTCTCGAAGTGCGGGATCATCCAGTACGGATCCACCGAATACCGGCAGAAGCCGCCGCCCAGCTGGTCGAACAGGCCGCCCTCGGCCATGCGCGTCAGCGTCAGCGTCGCCATGTAGAGCGCCTGGAGGTCCGGGTCGGGATCCGCGGCGCTCGCCTGCCAGTCGCGCAGCAGGCGCTCGATGCCGCCGGCATGCGGGAACTTGGGCGCGGCGCCGAAGCCGCCGTATTCGCCGTCGAAGCTGCGCTCGAGGTCGCGCCGTGCGGCCTCCAGCGGCAGCGAGGACAGCGCGTGGCCCGCCGCGGCGGCCGGCGGCACGAGGTCGGCGAACACGCCGCGCAGCGCCTCGTTCTGGCGCTTCACGTTCGCGCGGTCGTCGCGGTAGAACGCCGCCACGCGCTCGAGCAGGTCCGCGAACGCCGGCATGCCGTAGCGCGGCTCCCTGGGGAAATACGTGCCGCCGAAGAACGGGGTCAGGTCGTCGGGCGCGAGGAACATCGTGAGTGGCCAGCCGCCGCCGCGCTGGGCGATGACCTGGTGCGCGAGCTGGTACACGCGGTCGAGGTCCGGGCGCTCCTCGCGATCCACCTTCACGTTGACGAACAGCCGGTTCATGACCGCGGCGGTCGCCTCGTCCTCGAAAGACTCGTGCGCCATGACGTGGCACCAGTGGCAGGCGGAGTAGCCGATCGAGAGCAGGATCGGCCGGTCCTCGCTGCGCGCCCGGGCGATCGCCTCTTCGCCCCAGGGGTGCCAGTCCACCGGATTGTCCGCGTGCTGCAGCAGGTAGGGACTGGTCTCGCCGGCAAGGCGGTTTTTCGGCCGCCCGGAGGTCGTGGGATGCATGAGGACACGGCCGGGGTCGGTTAGAATTGCGGCCACTATAGCCACGGCGCCGTGATCCCGCGAATGTCCGTCCAGACCGCCACCACCGCCGTCGCCGGCGGCGAACTGCCGCCGCTGCTGCTGAAGCCGCAGGAGGAACGCCGCATCCAGGCCGGGCACCTGTGGGTGTTCTCCAACGAGATCAACGTCGGCAGCACGCCGCTCACCGCCTTCCAGCCGGGCGACCACGTGCAGCTGCGCTCGAGCCACGACCGCTTTCTCGGCTACGCCTACGTCAATCCGCGCACGCTCATCAGCGCGCGCATCCTCGGACGCGATCCGGGCTACCCGCCGGGCAAGTCGCTGCTCGTGCACCGCTTCCAGGTGGCGCTCGCGCTGCGCGAGCGCCTCCACGCCGCGCCGTTCTACCGGCTGGCCTTCGGCGAGGCGGACCTGCTGCCCGGGCTGGTGGTCGACCGCTACGGCGACGTGCTGGTGGCGCAGCTGGGCACGGCCGGCATGGAAGCGATGAAAGGCGACATCCAGGACGCCCTGGTCAAGGTGCTCGATCCCGCGGGCATGCTGTGGAAGAACGATGCGGCGATCCGCGAGCTGGAGGGGCTCGAACGCTACGTCGAGACCGCCTTCGGCACCGTGCGGGACTACGTGATCGTGCCCGAAGGCGGAGTGGAGTTCCGCGTGCCGCTCGCGGCCGGCCAGAAGACCGGCTGGTACTACGACCAGACCGCGAACCGCGCGATGATCGCCCAGCATGTCCGGGGGCAGCGCGTGCTCGACCTGTTCAGCTACGCCGGCAGCTTCGGACTGCAGGCCAGGAAGGCGGGGGCGGCCGAGGTGACCTGCGTCGATTCCTCCGCGCCGGCGCTGGAAGCCGCCGCCGCGACCGCCGAGGCGAACGAGCTCGACGTCGAATTGCTGCAGGGCGACGTGTTCGACGCGCTCGAGCAGCTGGTCGCGGAGCGGCGCCGCTTCGACGTCGTGATCGTGGATCCGCCGGCCTTCATCAAGCGGCGCAAGGACCATCCCAAGGGCCTGGCGGCCTACCGCAGGCTCAACCAGCTCGCCATGCAGACCCTGGACCGCGACGGGCTGCTGCTGTCCTGTTCCTGCTCCTACCACCTGGCGCCGGGCGAGCTGACCGACTGCGTGCAGCGTGCCGCGCGTCACCTGGAACGCTTCGCACAGCTCATTGCAGTGGGGGCGCAATCCCCGGATCATCCGGTGCATCCGGCGATCGAGGAGACCCGTTACTTGCGCGCCTTCCTGTTCCGGGTGACCGATTCATGCTGACCTATCCCAGCTTCGACCCGGTCGCGTTCTCCATCGGCCCGGTCAAGGTGCACTGGTACGGGCTCATGTACGTGGTCGGCTTCATCGCCGCCTGGTGGCTGGCGCGACGGCGCGCGGCCGCGCCCGGCTCGACCTGGAAGCCGGTGGACGTGGACGACCTCATCTTCTTCGCCGCGATCGGCGTGATCCTGGGCGGCCGGCTCGGCTGGATGCTGGTGTACGGGTTCGAGGCGCTGCGTGTGGACCCGCTCGCGATCCTGCGCGTCTGGGAGGGCGGCATGTCCTTCCACGGCGGCCTGGCCGGCGTGATGATCGCGGTCGCGCTGTTCGCGAAGCGGCGCGGGCGGCGGGTCGCGGACGTCTTCGACTTCACCGCGCCGCTGCCGGCGGTCGGGTTGTTCGCCGGGCGCATCGGCAACTTCATCAACGGGGAACTCTGGGGCGCGCCGACCGACCTGCCCTGGGGTTTCCTGGTGAACGGCGAGGTGCGCCACCCGTCGCAACTCTACGAAGCCGCGCTCGAGGGCCTCGTGCTGTTCGCGATCGTCTGGTGGTTCACCTCGAAGCCGCGCCCGCGGCTCGCGCCGGCGGGCCTGTTCCTGACCGCTTACGCGACCTTCCGCTTCCTGGTCGAGTTCGTGCGCCTGCCGGACGCGCACATCGGCTACCTGGCCTTCGGCTGGCTGACGATGGGCCAATTGCTGTCGCTGCCGATGCTCGCCATCGGGCTCGCGATGCTGGCCTGGGCCGTGAAGCAGCGCCAGCCTTCCGGGAACTACGCCTGATGCGCCAGTACCTCGAGCTGATGAAGCTGGTGCGCGAGCGCGGCGCGCGCAAGGCGGACCGCACCGGCACCGGCACGCTGGCGGTGTTCGGCCACCAGATGCGCTTCGACCTGGCCGCGGGCTTCCCGCTGGTGACCACCAAGCGCGTGCACCTGAAGTCCGTGATCGCGGAGCTGCTCTGGTTCCTGCGCGGCGACACCAACGTGCAATGGCTGCACGAGCAGGGGGTCACCATCTGGGACGAATGGGCCGACGCGAACGGCGATCTCGGTCCCGTGTACGGCCGCCAGTGGCGCGCCTGGCGGGCGGCGGACGGCAGGCACATCGACCAGATCGCGCGCGTGCTCGAGCAGCTGCGGCACGACCCGGACTCGCGGCGCATCATCGTGAGCGCCTGGAACGTCGGCGAACTCGAGCAGATGGCGCTCGCGCCCTGCCATGCGTTCTTCCAGTTCCACGTCGCGGACGGCCGGCTGTCCTGCCAGGTGTACCAGCGCAGCTGCGACATCTTCCTGGGCGTGCCGTTCAACGTCGCGTCCTATGCATTGCTCACCCACATCCTCGCGCAGCAATCGGACCTCGCGCTGGGCGAGCTGATCTGGACCGGCGGCGACTGCCACCTCTACCTGAACCACCTCGCCCAGGCGGACGAGCAACTTGCGCGGGAGCCAAGGCCGCTGCCGCGGCTTGCGCTGCTGCGGCGCCCCGACGACGTCGCGTCCTACGAGGTCGGTGACTTCCAGGTCGTCGGCTACGAGCCGCACGCGGCGATTCGCGCGCCGGTCGCGGTGTAGCCGGATACGTGGCCGCGGCGCCGGTCGCGATCGTCGCGATGGCCGACAACGGCGTGATCGGGCGCGGCGGCGGCCTGCCGTGGCGGCTGCCGGAGGACCTGAAGCGCTTCAGGTCGCTGACCATGGGCCACGCGCTGCTGATGGGCCGCCGCACGCAGGAGTCCATCGGCCGCGCGCTGCCGGGCCGGCGCAACCTCGTGCTGTCGCGCGATCCGGCCTGGCGCGCGCCCGGCTGCGAGACCGTCGCGAGCCCGCAGGCGGCGCTCTCGCTCGTGGAGCCGCCGCAGACGCTGTTCGTGATCGGCGGCGCCGAGGTGTATCGCGCCTGCTGGGGGTTCGTCGGCCGCCTGGAGCTCACCGAGGTGCACGCAGAGGTCCCGGGCGACACCCGCCTCGAGGGTTTCGACCGCCGGGAATGGCGCGAGACCTTCCGCGAGGACCATGCCGCGGATGCGCGCCACGCGCATCCCTACAGCTTCGTCACGCTCGAACGGCGTTGAGCGCTTCCTCGACGAGGGTCACCGCGCGCCAGCAGTCCTGGTACGAGTTGTAGAGCGGCGCAGGCGCCAGGCGGATCACGTCCGGCTCGCGCCAGTCGCAGGTGAGCCCGCGCGCGATCAGCCCGTCGAACAGGGCGCGCCCGCTGCCGCGCGTGCCGGAGAGCCGCACCGAGAGCTGCGCGCCGCGGCGCGCGGGGTCGCGCGGCGTCAGGATCTCGATGCGCCGGCCGAGGCGCTCGTCGAGCTGGCGCTCGAGGTATCCCGTGAGCGCGCGCGAGCGCGCGGCCAGTGCCGGCATCCCGGCCTCGTCGAACAGCGGGAAGGAAGCGAGCAGGGGCACCATGCCGAGCAGCGGGTGGTTGCTGACCTGCCAGCCGGCGGCACCCCGATACGGCGTCATGGACTCGGCGAAGTCGAAGCGCGTCGCGAGGTCGTTGCCCCACCAGCCCGCGAGCCTCGGCATCGCGGCGTCGAAGTGCCGCTCGTGCACGAAGGCGCCCGCGGTCGCGCCCGGTCCGCCGTTCAGGTACTTGTACGAGCACCAGGCGGCGAAGTCCGCGTCCCAGTCGTGCAGGCGCAGCACGACGTTGCCCATCGCGTGCGCGAGGTCGAGCCCGGCGACCGCGCCGACGCGGTGCGCGGCGTCGATCAGGGGCGCCACGTCCAGGCACTGGCCGGTCAGGTACTGCACGCCGGGCAGCAGCACCAGGGCCAGCCGCTCGCCCTCCCGCTCGATGGCCGCGGCGACGTCTTCCTCGCGCAGCAGCGATTCGCCGGGGCGCGGCGCCACCTGCACCAGCGCGTCGCGGCCGAAGCCGTGCCAGTCGAGCTGCGAGGCGACCGCATAGCGGTCGGACGGGAACGCGCCCTGCTCGATCAGGATGCGATGGCGGTCGCGGGTCGGGCGGTAGAAGCTCGCCATCAGCAGGTGCAGGTTGATCGTGAGCGAGTGCATCACGATCACTTCCACCGCCCGCGCGCCCGCCAGCGCCGCCGCCGTCGGCGCGAGGCGCTCGTGCAGCTTGAGCCAGTCGGCCTGCGGGTCGTGGTAGCCGAGCACGCCGAGGCGCTGCCATTCCTGCATGAACTTCGTCACCTCGTCCGGCGCGCGCCGCGGCTGCAGCCCGAGCGAGTTGCCGCACAGGTAGGTGACGGGCCGTCCGTCCGGCGTCAGCGGGAAATGGAATGCCGCACGCAGCCGCGACAGCGGATCGGCGGCATCCTGCGCGCGCGCCGACTCCAGCGACGCGTCGCCGCTCATTCGAAGTGAACCGGGTAGAGCAGCGGGCGCGATGGCGCGGCGTCCGCCATAAAGGGCGGGATCTGCAGGTCCAGCAGGTACCAGCCGTCGCGGATGGTGGGCGCGATCCAGGCGAGTTCCGTGATGCTCGCCTGCGGGCGGGCGGCATCCGGCGCGTGGCGCGAACCCGGCGGCAGGCCGAAGAACACGCGGTGCGCCGTCAGCCGGCCGCCGTCATCGGCGCGGTCCGCCGACGGCAGGTCGAGGACCAGGTGCTGGACGCCCTGGTCGACCAGCCATTGCGCGGCTTGGCGCGACAGGAAGGGTGCCGGCGCCGGTCCCTGATAGCGCTGTTGCAGGCGGGCGGCGGGGTTCGGCAGCGTGCGGATGACGAGCGCCTGCGGCGCAGGTCCGGGGTGCCGGGCGGCGGCCTCGGCCAGCGCCTGCGCCGTCAGCAGCCGGTCGCCGGGCGCGGGCGGCGGGTCGCTGTCTTCGCCGGCCGTGCCGGCCGCGACCGGGTGCAGCGACACGAGCAATGCCAGCGCGAGCCCGCCGCGCAGGCGCTCGGTCACCGCGATCCGCTGGTCGGTGACGTGGCCGACGCACTCCGTATGGGTGCCGTTGCAATGCGGGGCGAGGGTCAGCAGCTCGCAGTTGCAGCTGCCGCCGGCGCGGGTATCGCCCACAAAGCCGCCGGAACGCAACGGGCTGGCGGCGGCCAAAGGAGCGCCGAAGCAGGACGGTTGCGGGCCGCCGAAATCCAGCGGAATCGCGATCGAGAGGGGCTCCCCGACGTCGGCGCGCAGGCGCCGGCCCGCCAGCTCGAAACGCATGATCGTCATCGTGCCATTATATGCAGCCGACGGAACCCCTCCCGCCCGCGCGGGTCTGATCAGCGGGTTTGGCCGAGAGGAGCTCGACAGATGATGGTTCGCGCCGGGGTCCTGGCCTGCGCACTGCTGGCAGCGCTGCCGGCCGCGGCGAGCGATGCCGGCTACGAGGAAGTCGCCGCCGCCTGGCAGCGCCAGGAGGTCGACTTCGTCTACATGGGCTTCACGACGCGCTATTCCTGCGGCGGCCTCAGGAGCAAGGTCAAGCTGCTGCTGAAGCACCTCGGTGCGCGCCCCGACATCAAGATCACCGAGCGCGGCTGCGAGTTCGGCTACCAGTACGTCGCCGATTTCCCGCACCTCAAGGTCGCTTTCTACGTGCCCGGCATACCGGAAGACGGCGCGCGCGACGCCGGCGAGCCCGTGCTCGGAGTCTGGAAGCCGGTGGTGCTCAAGCGCAATTCGCCGAGGGGCCTCGAGATGGGCGATTGCGAGCTGGTCGAGCTGTTCCGCGACCGGATCCTGCCGAAATTCCGCACGCGCAACATGCAGGGCGACGTCAACTGCATCCCGCACCAGCTGGTCGGCAACCGCATCGAGCTGCGCTTCGAGGTCCTGACGGGCGCGCAGGACGTCGAGTCGGTGCAGGCCCAGAACCAGTAGTCAGCGCGGCGGCCGCAGGCTGCCCTTGCAGGGCAGGAACACCGGTTCGACCTTGCCGCCGTCGAGGCGGACTGCGGCCAGCGACCCGCCCCAGACGCAGCCCGTGTCCAGGCAGAGCAATCCGGGTTCCGAGAGGAAGCCGAGCGCGGACCAATGTCCGAATACCAGGCCGTCCCGGCGCGTGCGGCGGCCGGGATGGCGGAACCAGGGCATCGCGCCGGCCGGCGCATCCGCCACCGGTCCCTTGAGCGGCAGCAGCAGGCGTCCGTCGCCGTCGACGAAGCGCAGGCGCGTGAGGCAGTTGACGGCGAAGCGCAGCCGCCCGGCGCCCGCGAGCGCCGGCGACCAGGTATCGGGCTGGTCGCCGTACATCTGCGACAACAGCGCCGCCGGGTCGTGGCGCAGGGCGGCCTCGACCTCGCGCGCCGCCGACTCGGCATCCGCGAGCGACCATTGCGGCGGCAGGCCCGCATGGATCAGCGTCCAGCCGAGGCCGGTGTCGCGGTGCAGGAGCGGGCGCGCGGCGAGCCAGGCGACCAGCTCGGCCGCATCCGGCGCGTCGAGCACCGCCTGCAATCCGGGCTCGCGCCGGTGCACGCCCGCCGGCGCGAGCGCCATCGCCAGCAGGTGCAGGTCGTGGTTGCCGAGCACCGCCGTCACGCAGGCGCCGAGCGCGCGGACCTCGCGCAGCACGCCGAGGGAATCCGGGCCGCGATTGACGAGGTCGCCCGTCAGCCAGAGCGCGTCGCGCGCCGGGTCGAACCGCAGGCGGTCGAGCAGCGCCACGAACTCGGCGTGGCAGCCCTGCAGGTCGCCGACCGCGTAGACGGCCAACGTGGAGTCCTAGTGGATCGTGCCCGGTATCGCGAGCGTGAACGGCGGGATCGGCGCATCGAAGCGCACGCCGTCGTCCGCGAGCATCTGGTAGGAGCCCTGCATCGCGCCGACCGGCGTCTCGAGCACCGCGCCGCTGGTGTAGCGGAATCCCTGCCCCGGCATCAGGTGCGGCTGCTCGCCGACCACGCCCTCGCCGCGCACTTCCTGCACCTTGCCATTGGCGTCGGTGATGACCCAGTGCCGGGTCAGCAGCTTGGCCGGGACCGCGCCGCGGTTGCGGATCGTGATCGTGTAGGCGAACACGTAGCGCCGTTCGTCGGGGTCCGACTGGTCCTCGAGGTAGCGCGTGTCCACGTCCACGGTGATCCGGTGCGGGTCCGGTTCGCTCATGCCGACGGCCTCGCGATGCGCACCGCGAGCACGTCGCAGGGCGCAGCGTGCAGCACGGTGTCCTCGGTGAAGTTCACGAGGATCGAGGGGCCCCGGCGCTCGCGGCTGCCGAGCACGATGAGATCGGCCTGCTGTTCCTGCGCCGCGCGCACGATCTCGGCCTTGACGTTGCCGGCCGCGACCTCGCGCCGGGTGCCGCCGATGCCCAGCCGGTCGCAGAGCTGCTCGAGCTGGCGCCTCGCGCGCTGCACCAGCTCCTCCTCGATCTGCACGGCCGGCAGCAGGGTCTCGCCCATCGGCTCGACCGGCACGTACTCGACCACGTGCAGCACCGCGAGCTCGGCGCCCAGCAGCGACGCCAGGTCGCGCGCGCGCGCGCCGATCTGCTCGCTGTGCTCGCCGAGATCCACGACCAGCAGGATCCTGCGGTACATGCCCATCTTCATATTATAGGCCGGGCGCCGCCGGCTGCCCGGCGAGCCGGGCGAACTCCTCCGGCGAGAGCGTCTCGGGACGGCGCCCGGAGTCGATGCCGGCGGCCTCGAACGCGGCCGGGTCGAGCAGCCCCCGCAGCGAATTGCGCAGCGTCTTGCGGCGCATCTGGAAGGCCGCCGCCACGAGGCGCGCGAATCGCGCGGGATCGGCCAGCGGGAATGGCGGGTGGTCGTGCGGCACCAGGCGCACGATGGCCGAGTCCACCGCCGGGGGCGGCTGGAACGCGCCGCGCCCGACGCGGAACAGGGACTGGCTGCGGCAGGCCGCCGCCAGCATGACGGTCAGCCGCCCGTAGTCCTTGCCACCTGGCCTGGCGACGATCCGCTCGACCACTTCCTTCTGCAGCATGAAATGCATGTCGGCGATGGCCTCGCGCGCCTCCAGCAGGTGAAACAGCAGCGGCGTCGAGATGTTGTAGGGCAGGTTGCCGCACAGGCGCAGCCGCGGACCGCCGGCGCGCAGCGCGCGGAAGTCGAACTCGAGCGCGTCGGCCTGGTGCACGACCAGCACGCCCGCGCCGGCGGCCCGGCGCGGCAGGTCCCGGGCGAGGTCGCGGTCGATCTCGATCACGTCGAGCCGCCCGCAGCGCGCGAGCAGGGGCAGCGTCAGCGCGCCGGTTCCGGGGCCGATCTCGACGACGCGCTCGCCGGGCCTCGGATCGATCGCCGCGACGATGCGCGCGATCACGCCCGGGTCGTGCAGGAAGTGCTGGCCGAAGCGCCTGCGTGCGCGGATCATCCGAGGCGCTGTGCCAGTGCGATCGCCTCGAACAGGCTGCCGGGATCGGCGCGGCCGGTGCCCGCGAGATCGAGCGCCGTGCCATGGTCCACCGAAGTGCGCAGGATCGGCAGCCCGAGCGTGACATTCACGGCGCGGCCGAAGCCCGCGTGCTTGATCACCGGCAGGCCCTGGTCGTGGTACATGGCGAGCACCGCGTCGCAGCCGGCGAGCGAAGCCGGCGTGAAGGCCGTATCCGCCGGCACCGGGCCCGTGGCGGCGATGCCGCGCCCGCGGGCGGCGGCGACCGCCGGCGCGATGACCTCGATCTCCTCGCGGCCGAGATGGCCGGACTCGCCCGCGTGCGGGTTGAGGCCGCAGACCAGGATGCGCGGCGCGGCAATGCGGAAGGCATCGCGCAGGCCCTCGTGCAGCACCTCGAGCGTGGAGCCCAGCGATTCGCGGGTGATCGCGCGCGGCACCGCGGCGAGCGGCAGGTGCGTGGTCGCGAGCGCGACCCGCAGCGACCCCGCGACCAGCAGCATGACCGGGTGGGCGGCGCCGGTGCGCGCGGCGAGGTACTCGGTGTGCCCGGTGAACGGGATGCCGGCATCGTTGATCGCCGACTTCTGCAGCGGCGCGGTGACCATGGCGGCGAAGCGCCCGTCGCGGCAACCATCGGCGGCGGCATCGAGCTGGCCGAGCACGTAACGGGCATTGGCCGGATCGGGGCGGCCCGCGACCACGGGCCTGGCCAGGGGAACCGGCAGCACCGCCAGGGTTCCCGCGCGGTGCGGGCCGGGTGCGGCGTCCGCGCGCCATTCGGCGATCGCGACCGCGACGCCGAGTGCCTGCGCGCGGGCCGCGAGCAGCGCGGGGTCACCCGCGAACGCGAGCCCGCAGGGCCAGTCCGAGAGGGCGGCGGCGATGGCGAGATCGGGGCCGATGCCGGCCGGCTCGCCGGTCGTGACGACGAGACGCTTCGCGTTCAGCGGCTGCGGATCTCGACGTAGGCGTCGTCGCGGAGTCTTCGCAGCCACAGCTCGGTCTCCTCGTCGACCTTGCCCTCGCGCAGCGCGGTCAGCACCCGCTGGCGGCGCACCTCGTCGCTCTGGTCGTGCGTGCGCTTGCCGAGCATCTGCACGATGTGCCAGCCGAACTGCGTGCGGAATGGCTCGCTGATCTCGTTCTCGGCGAGCCCGGCCAGCACTTCCTCGAACTGCGGGTCGAAGGTGCCGGGCGAGTTCCAGCCCAGGTCGCCGCCGCGCGACGCGGAGCCGGGGTCCTCGGACGTGACGCTCGCGAGCGCCTCGAAGTCCTCGCCCGCCAGCACGCGGTCGCGGACCGCGGCCAGGCGCTGGCGCGTGGTGGCGTCGTCCTGGACCTCGTTCGGCCGCATCAGGATGTGGCGCGCGTGGATCTGCTCGACCAGCATCGGTCCGCTGTCCCCGCCGCGCGTCTCGTCGAGCCGCACGATGTGGAAGCCGGTCGGCGTGCGCGCCGGCTCGCTGACGTCGCCCGGCTGCATCTTCACCACCATCTCGGCGATGAACTGCGGCAGCTGGCCCATGCGGCGCCAGCCGAGCTTGCCGCGCTCCAGCGCGGACTGCGCGTTCGAGTAGGCGAGCGCGAGCTGGCCGAAGTCCTCGCCGCCCTTCGCGCGCGCGTGGATCTCGCGCGCCAGCTGCTCGACCTTCGCGATCTGGTCCGCGGTCGCGGATTCCGGCAGCGACAGCAGGATGTGCGAGACGTCGAACTCGGCATTCTCGTCCGCCTGGCCGGCCTGGCGCTCGAGCGCGGCGTCGAGTTCGCGCGGCGAGACGTGGATGCGCGGGATCACGTCGCGCTGGCGCAGCAACGACAGCGTGATCTCGCGGCGCATCTCCTCGCGGAACGAGGCGTAGTCGATGCCCTGGGCCTCGAGCGCCACCGGCATCTGCTCGAAGGGAATGGCGTTGCGGCGGGCCACGTCGCGCAGTGCCTCGTTCAGCATCTCGTCGGACACCTGCACCCCGAGCCGCTGCGCGCGCTGGATCTGGACTTCCTGCAGCACCAGCCGCTCGAGCACCTGCTGGCGGATGACGTCGGCGGAGGGCAGCTGCGTCCCCTGGTCGCGCAGGCGGCCCATGATCAGGCCGGTCTGGTTGTCGAGCTGGCTCTGCAGCACGACGCCGTCGTTGACGATGGCGACCACGCGGTCGAGCGCGACGCCGGTGGTCGAGAGCTCGCGGGTCTGGGCCAGCGCGGCAAGCGGCAGCGCGAGTGCGGTCAGGGCGATCAGCAGTCGTCTCATGGCGGTTCCGGTTCAGGGCAGGACGGCGGAGCCGGGGGAGTATCCACGAATGCTCCGCTGCAGGAAAGTGTCGTCCCGGGTTCCGACCGAGGACAGGCCCTTGAGTTCCAGTTCGAGCATCACGGAGGTGTCTTCCTCGCCGGTGCGGTTGGAGACGTAGCGCCGCGCGACCAGCCGGAAACGCCAGCAGCAGCTGCCATACTCGACGCCGACGAAGCGGTCGATCGAGTCGCTTTCCTTGACCGAGTACACCTGGCGTGCGAACGCCTGCCAGCGGGGCGACAGCCGCCAGGCGGCCGACGCGTCCCATTGCTCCAGCAGTCCTTCGCGATAGCGGTAGCCGAGGTTCACGACCGAATCCGGGCGCGGCCGGTACTGCACGCCCGCCTGGCCGAGGATCGTGTTGGACGCATCGTCGTCCCACTCCATCGCCAGCCGGGCGCTCCAGTGGCGCCAGCCGGTGAGCTCGATCTCGCCGACCATGTTGGAGGAGTCCCTCGCGGACGGCAGCTCGCCCGGCAGCGTGACCTGCGGCCGCCCGAAGAAGAAGCGCTGGCCGACGGTCGCGGTCAGGAACTGCTGGCCGGTGTCGCCATGCACGAAGCGCGTGGTGATGCCCGCGGCGAGCTCGTTGGCGTCGCCGAGGCGGTCGGCGCCGACGTAGCGGTTGGTGCGGAACAGCTGAACGAGGTTGAGGTCGGGCAGCGCCGTGTCGAAGACCGGCAGGTCCGACTGGTCGCGGAACGGGATCCAGGTGTAGCGCAGCCTCGGCTCGAGCGTCTGCATCATGCCGCCCGGCCGGCCCGCCTCGCGCTCGAACACGAGGCCCGCGTCGAGCGAGAGGATGGGCGCCTCGCGGTCGGGCGAATCGTCCTGGCCGGGCGCGGTGCCCGAGAGGTTGTAGCCCGTCATGCGCCAGGCCGCGCTCGGTTCGAGGTGCCATCCGGCCCCGCCCATCGTCCACGCGAGCCGCGGCGCGAGGTCGAGGCGCAGGCCGGTGACGCCGACGTCGCGTTCGAACCAGACGGCTTCCGAGTCGAGCGCCGCCGAAAAGCCGGCCGTGCCCAGCGGCCAGCGGCCCGAGAAGGCGAGCTGCGGCAGCCGCGAATACGGCCGTGCGGCCGGGTCCACGGTGCGATCGATGGTCTGGAAGTCCTGCACGCGGCCGTCGAGGCGCCAGCCGGACCCGAGCCAGGACAGGCGCAGGAAGCGGTCGAGGTAGGTGATGCTGGTGCCATCCGGTCCCAGCCCGAAATCCTCGAAGTACAGCCGGTCGCTCGCATCGGAGAAGTCCGCGTCGAAGCGCAGCCGGTCGGTGAAGTCGGTGCGGTGCGCGAGCGCGCTCAGCCGGCGATCGCGGCTCGCCACGTTGTCGCTCGGCAGGAACCGGTTGGTGACCTCGCCGCGGCTGCGCCCGGTCAGGTAGCGGAACTCGGTGTCGATCCCTGCGCCGCGCCGCGTGAGAAGGAACGGCTTCAGCGTCATGTCGTAGTTCGGCGCGAGGTTGAAGTAGTAGGGCAGGCCGACCTCGAAGCCGCTCTTGTCCGAGTTGCCGAACGACGGGAACAGG
Organism: Steroidobacteraceae bacterium; assembly: GCA_036554765.1. Lineage (GTDB taxonomy): Bacteria > Pseudomonadota > Gammaproteobacteria > Steroidobacterales > Steroidobacteraceae > SCUD01. The sequence goes on from DATBMQ010000129.1 coordinate 18,008, forward strand.
AAGCCGGACTTGCGCGCGTCGCCGACCGGGAAGGAGATGACCGGCGCGTACAGGATCGGCACGCCCTTGAGCGTCACGCGCACGTTGCGGCCGCGGCCCTGCTGCGCACGCTGGTCGATGTCCACGGACGAGGCGCGCAGGAACCAGTCGCCGTTGCCGGCCGGGCAGGTCGTGAAGCGGACTGCCTCGAGCGCGAGGTCGCCGGTCGCCGTCATCACGAGCTCGCTCGCGGAGCCGCGCGCCGGGCGCAGCGGGAGCTCAAACTCGGCGCCGGTGAAGCGTCCGCCGCCGCCCGTGTTCCAGGAGCCGCTGGTGCCCTTGAGCCGCAGTCCGGGCGTGCGGTACTCGACGTCGCCATCGACCTCGAAGCGCTGCGCCGCGGCGTCGAAGGCCGCGGTCTCCGACGTCAGCGTGTGGTCGCCCTGGCGCACCGTGACTCCGCCGGTGAGCGTGGCGTCGCCCTCGCGCGAGATCTCGGCGGCGCCGCTCGTGACCTGGATCGGAAGTTCGCCGTCCGCGAGCGTCATGCCGCCGTCCTGGCCGGCGGCCGGCGCCACCGGGTCGGGCGCCGGCCACGGGCATTCCTCGGCCGCCGCGGGCGCGAGCAGGAAGGCCGAAGCGAGCGAGGCGATGGTGCGGCGGGAAAACACGGTAGCGCGCAAGTCTATAATGCGAGCCCCCCGGCCGTCGCCTGCGCATGACCTCGATACCAAACGCTGACCTGCGGCTGCAGAACCTCGAACGCTGGATCGCGGGCCTGCCCGGCGCGCCCGTGCAGCGCATCCTGCCTGCCTCTGCCGATGCGAGTTTCCGCCGTTACTTCCGCGTGTTCCGCGAAGGCGGCGCCACGCAGGTCGCAATGGACGCGCCACCCGAGCGCGAGGGGCTGGACGCCTGGCTGCAGGTCGATCGCATCCTGGCCGGCGCGGGCGTGCACGTGCCCGAGGTCATCGCCGCGGACGCCGACCAGGGCTTCGTGCTGATCGGCGACCTCGGCCGCCAGCATTACCTGGAGGCGCTGGCGGCGGGCGCCGACCCGGAGCCGCTGTACGCGGATGCGATCGCCACGCTGGTGCGGCTGCAGGCGGCGGGCACGGCGGCGGCCGCCGGGCTGCCGCGCTACGACCGCGACCTGCTGATGCGCGAGATGGAGCTGTTCCAGGAGTGGTTCCTCGGCCGCCACCTGGGACTCGTGCCCGCTCCGGAAGAGCGGCGGGCGATCGCGGACGCATTCGACTGGCTCTGCGAGCAGGCGCTCGCGCAGCCGGTCGTGCTCGTGCACCGCGACTATCATTCGCGCAACCTGCTGGTGCGGCCGCAGGGCAGCCCGGGCGTCGTGGACTTCCAGGACGCGGTACTCGGTCCGGTCAGCTACGACCTGGTGTCGCTGCTGAAGGACTGCTACATCGTCTGGCCGCGCCAGCGCGTGCTGGCGTGGCTCGACCACTACCGCGAACTCGCCGCCGCGGCGGGCATCGACGCGGGCGCCAGCCGCGCGCAGTTCCTGCAGTGGTTCGACCGAATGGGACTGCAGCGCCACATCAAGGTGCTCGGCATTTTCGCACGCCTGTGGCACCGCGACGGCAAGCCCGGATACCTCGGCGACCTGCCGCGCGTGCTCGACTACGCGCTGGAAGTGACCGCGGCCGAGCCCGCGCTCGCCGGATTGGATGCCTGGCTGCGACGGCAGGTGGTGCCGGCGTTCGCGGCGGCGGCACGCCGCGCGGGAACCGCGCGTTGAAGGCGATGATCCTCGCGGCCGGGCGCGGCGAGCGCATGCGGCCGCTGACGCTGGCGCGGCCGAAGCCGCTGCTCGAGGCCGGCGGGCACCGCCTGATCGAGTACCACCTGGCCGCACTCGCGAAGCTCGGGCTCGCCGAAGTCGTGGTCAACCTCTCGTGGCTGGGGGCACAGATTCGCGAGGCGCTGGGCGACGGCGGGCGCTTCGGCATCGCGATCCGCTACAGCGACGAGGGACCGGAGCCGCTCGGCACCGGCGGCGGGCTGTTCCGGGCGCTGGCGCTGCTCGGCGACCAGCCGTTCCTCGTCATCAACGGCGACGTGTGGAGCGACTTCGATTTCGCGGCGCTGCGCCGGCCGGCCGGTTCGCTTGCGCACCTCGTGCTGGTCGGGAATCCGTCGCATCACCCGGGCGGCGACTACAGCCTCGACGCCCACGGCAGCATCCAGCCGCTGCCGAACCGGCTGACCTATGCGGGCATCTCGGTGCTCGACCCGCAGCTCTTCGCCGGCTGCACGGCCGGGCAGTTTCCGCTGAAGCCGCTGCTCGACCGCGCGATGCAGGCCGGCAAGCTCAGCGGCCAGCGCCACCACGG
>DATBMQ010000136.1:0-9764 GCA_036554765.1 Steroidobacteraceae bacterium
GATCGACTTGATCTGCCCGCTGACCTTGTCGCCGCGGTTGAAGCTCTCCGCGAACTCGCGCCACGGGTTCGGCTTGCACTGCTTGAGGCCGAGCGAGATGCGGCGGCGCTCCTCGTCGATGTCGAGGACCATGACCTCGACTTCCTCGCCCACGTGCACCACCTTGGCGGGATTGACGTTCTTGTTGGTCCAGTCCATCTCGGACACGTGGACCAGGCCCTCGACGCCTTCCTCGATCTCGACGAAGCAGCCGTAGTCCGCGATGTTCGTCACCTTGCCGAACAGGCGCGTGTTGGGCGGGTAGCGCCGCGCGATGTTCTGCCACGGGTCCGCGCCCAGCTGCTTGATGCCGAGCGACACGCGCTGCCGCTCGCGGTCGAACTTGAGGATGCGCACGTCGATCTCGTCGCCGACCTTGACCACCTCCGAGGGGTGCTTGACGCGCTTCCACGCCATGTCGGTGATGTGCAGCAGGCCGTCGATGCCGCCGAGGTCCACGAACGCCCCGTAGTCGGTCAGGTTCTTGACCACGCCCTTGACGACGTCGCCTTCCTTCAGGTTGTCGAGCAGCTGCGAGCGCTCCGCGCTGTATTCCTGCTCGACCACCGCGCGGCGCGACACGACCACGTTGTTGCGGCGCTGGTCCAGCTTGATGACCTTGAATTCGAGTTCCTTGCCCTCGAGGTAGCTCGGGTCGCGCACCGGGCGCACGTCCACGAGCGAGCCGGGCAGGAACGCGCGCACGTTGTCGAGCTCGACCGTGAAGCCGCCCTTGACGCGGCCGTTGATCACGCCCTTGACGATCTCGCCCTTGGTGAAGGCCTCCTCGAGGCGGGTCCAGGTGCGGGCACGCTTGGCCTTTTCGCGCGACAGGCGGGTCTCGCCGGAGCCGTCCTCGACGGCATCCAGCGCCACCTCGACCTGCTGGCCGATGGCGACGTCGATTTCCCCGTTTTCGTTCTTGAACTGGTCGGCCGGTATCACGGCCTCGGACTTCAGGCCGACGCTCACGATGACGACGTCGGCATTCACGTCCACGACGGTGCCGGTCAGGATCTGGCCGGGTCTGATCTGCTGGCTGGCAAGGCTCTGCTCGAAAAGTTGCTCGAAAGATTCGGTCATTGGGTTTTCCGGGCCACGCGGCCCACTCTGGTTTGCGTGCCGTCCGGCCTCCTGCCGGGACGGGTCCTGTCAATCCGGCGCTGGCATCCTGCCGCGCCGTCCCGGACCGGCATCCGCCGGCCCTATGTCTCGCTCCCGCACGCAGCCTCCGGGAATCTCTCGCGCGCGAGTGCAAGCACCCGCCCGACGACCTCCTCGATGGACAACGCGGTCGAATCCACGACGATCGCATCCGGAACAGCCACCAACGGCGCCACGGCGCGCGTCGTGTCCCGCCTGTCCCGCTCGGCGATCTCCGCGGAAAGGGCGGCAAGGCTAACACTCAACCCCTTTTCTTTCAACTGGTTATGGCGCCTGCGGGCCCGTTCCGCGGGGGTCGCGGTCAGGAATATCTTGAGCCCGGCATCGCGGAAAACGATCGACCCCATGTCCCTGCCGTCAGCCACCAGTCCGGGGGCCGCGGCAAACGCGCGCTGGCGCCCCAGCAAGGCCGATCGCACCGGCTGCCAGGCCGCGACCCGGGAGGCAGCCTCCCCGGTCGTTTCGGCGCGCAGGTCACGGGTCACGTCGGCGCCGGACAGGCGCACCTGCTCGTCCCCGCGTTCATCCATGCCGAATTGCACGTCGAGGGATGTTGCGAGGCGTGCGTGGCCCTCGACGTCGTCGAGGGCCAGCCCGGCCCGCATGCCCGCCAGTGCGACCAGGCGATACAGGGCGCCGCTGTCCAGCAGGTGCCAGCCGAGCCTGCGGGCGACACGGCGGGCGACGGTGCCCTTGCCGGAACCGCTCGGGCCGTCTATGGCGATGACCGGGACCAGGTTCAGCCCTCCTCTTCGAGCATGAGCCCCACGTCGCGGGCCCTGGCCGCGAAGCCCGGGAACGACGTGGCGACATATTGCACGTCGCGGATGACGACCGGGGCGGTCGCGCGGGCAGCCAGAACCGCCAGTGCCATGGCCACGCGATGGTCGCCACGACTCTCGACGATGCCGCCCGTGACCGGGCCGCCGTGGATGCGGATGCCGTCCGGCAGGGCCTCGGCCCGGACCCCGAGCGCGGCCAGTGCATCGGCCATGACGGCGATGCGGTCGGACTCCTTGACCCGCAGTTCCGCCGCGCCGGTCACCGTGGTCTCCCCCTCCGCGACCGCGGCCGCCGCAAACAGCACCGGGAACTCGTCGATCATGTCCTCGACATGCTCATGCGGCACGGCGATGCCGCGCAGCCGCGACGGGCGGACCTCGATGTCCGCCACCGGCTCGCCGCCGGGATCCGGTTTCGGATGCAGGCGGATATCGGCGCCCATGAGCCGCAGGACTTCGACCAGGCCCGTGCGGGTGGGATTCACCCCGACGTCGCGGATCAGCAGCGGCGCCCGGCCTGCGACCAGCCCGGCGACCATCAGGAACGCGGCCGAGGAGAAATCGCCGGGCACCTCGATGCGCGTGGCCGCGAGCGCCGCAGGGCCGTTCACGGACACGGTCCCGTCGGTGCGATCGACCGGCACGCCGAATGCCGTGAGCATGCGCTCGGTGTGGTCGCGCGAGCGCCGCGGTTCGGTGACGGTCGTGCGCCCGCGCGCGTACAAGCCGGCCAGCAGGATCGCGGATTTCACCTGCGCGCTCGCGACGTCCAGCACGTGGGCGACGCCGCGCAGCACCCGTCCGCCTGCGACCGCGAGCGGCGGCCGGCCCGCATTGGTGCGCACGTCGGCGCCCATGCGCCGCAGCGGCGCCGCCACGCGCTCCATGGGCCGGCGCATCAGCGAGGCATCGCCGATCAGCACGGTATCGAATTCCTGCGCGCACAGGATGCCCGCGAGCAGGCGCATCGCCGTGCCGGAATTGCCCAGATCGAGCGCAGCATCCGGCGCGCGCAGGCCGCGCATGCCCACGCCACGGACGACGAGCCGGTCGGCGGCCCCGCGCTCGATGCGCACGCCCATGGCCTCGAATGCGGCCGCCGTCGCACGGCAATCCTCGCCGTCGAGGAATCCACGGATCTCGCTGACGCCGTCGGCGATGGCCGCGAGCATGACGGCGCGGTGCGACATCGACTTGTCGCCGGGAACCGTCGTCGCGCCTGCGACCTGCCCGCCCGGGCCCGCAATCCAGCTGGCGCGCGCGGTGCTCACGCAGGCGCCGCGAGCGCCGCCGCCATCGCGACCAGCAGGCGCTCGTTCTGGGCCGCGGTGCCGGTGGAGATGCGCAGGTGATCCGGCAGCCCGTAGTTTGCGAGCGGCCGCACGATGACGCCGGCACGCTGCAGCGCGTCGCTGACCGGCGCCGCCGGCCGGCCGAGGTCCACCAGCACGAAGTTCGCGGCCGAGGGCGCGACCTTCAGCCCGAGCGCGCCGAGCCCACCGGTGAGGCGCGCGATCCCGCTGCGGTTGAGGGCGAGCGTCGCCTCGAGGTGCGCGCGGTCCTCGAGCGCCGCCGCGGCGGCGGCCAGCGCCGGCACCGACACGTTGAAGGGCTGGCGCACGCGGTTCAGCAGGTCGGCGACGTCAGGGTCCGACAGCGCATAGCCCACGCGCAGGCCCGCGAGGCCGTAGGCCTTCGAGAAGGTGCGCACGACCACGAGATTCGGGTGCCGCGCGAGCCAGAGCGTGCCGTCGGGCACGCCGCGCTCCGCCGCGTACTCGTGATAGGCCTCGTCGAGCACGACGATGACCTCGTCGGGGATCGCGCGCAGCAGCACGTCGAGCTCGTGTTCATCGAGCCAGGTGCCGGTCGGGTTGTTCGGGTTTGCGAGGAACACGACGCGGGTCCTGGGCCCGATCTCCGCCAGGATCGCCGCGGGATCGTGGCCCAGCGGCATGCGGTGATCCGGCGGCCGCGCCTGCGCCACGCGCGCGCCGGCGCCCACGGCCTGCACCGCGATCGGGTACACCGCAAATGCGTACCGGGAGTACACGGCCTCCAGTTCCGGCGTCAGGAACGTCTCGGCGAGCAGCACGAGGACGTCGTTCGAGCCGTTGCCCAGCGTCACCTGCGCGAGCGACACGCCGTGCTTGGCGGCCAGGCGCGCACGCAGTTCGTGCCCGCTGCCGTCGGGGTACATCCCGACGCCCGCGACTGCGTCAGCGAGCGCCTTTTGAGCCAGCGGCCCCGGGCCCAGCGGGTTCTCGTTCGAGGCGAGCTTGATGCTGTCCCGGATGCCCAGTTCCCGCTCGAGCTGCTCGGGCGGCTTGCCCGGGACGTACGGCGACAGACGCCGCACACCGGGTGCCGCCAGCCTCTCGAAACGGTTCGCCATTCCTAGACGGCCCGCACGCAGAGCACGCCCTGGATCTCCGCGATCCGCGCGACCAGCCCCGCGGGCACCTGGCCGTCGATGTCGATCAGCGTGTAGGCGACGTCGCCCTTCGACTTGTTGAGCAGGTCGGAGATGTTGAGCCCGGCCTCGGCGAGGCGTGTCGAGATCTGACCCACCATGTTCGGCACGTTGCTGTTCGCGATCGCGATCCGCGAGGTCGCCGGCACCCGCGGCAGCGCCGCTTCCGGGAAATTGACCGAATGACGGATGTTGCCGTTCTCGAGGAAGTCGCGCAGCGTGTCCGCCACCATCATCGCGCAGTTCTCCTCGGCCTCGCTCGTGGAGGCGCCCAGGTGCGGAAGCGCCACGACGCCGCGATGATTCCTGGTCCTGAAGGTCGGAAAGTCGCAGACATAAGCGGACAGTTTTCCGGAATCGAGCGCCGCGATGACTGCCTCCTCGTCCACGATGGCCGCACGCGCGAAGTTGAGCAGGGTGGCGCCATCCCGCAGCAGCTGCAGGCGCCGGGCATTGACCAGGGCCCGGGTCTGCTCGGTCAGGGGCACGTGCACCGTGACCGCGTCGGAGCGCGCGAACACGTCGTCCAGGGACAGCGCCTGTTCGACACCCGAGGAAAGCTGCCAGGCGCGCTGCACCGTGATCTGTGGGTCGTAGCCGAGCACGCGCATGCCGAGCAGGTGGGCGGCATTCGCGACCTCGACCCCGATCGCGCCGAGCCCGATCACGCCGAGCGTCCGCCCCGGCAGCTCATGGCCGACGAAGCGCTTCTTGCCCTGCTCGACCGCGGTTTCCAGCGCCTCGCCCTCGCCCTCGATGCGGCGCACGAAGTCCCAGGCCTCACAGACGTGCCGCGCGGCCAGCAGGAGACCCGCCAGCACCAGTTCCTTCACCGCATTCGCATTCGCGCCGGGGGCGGTGAACACGGGTACGCCGCGCTGCGATAGCGCGGCAACCGGGATGTTGTTGGTGCCGGCACCCGCGCGCGCGACGGCCTTGACGCTCGCCGGGATCTCCATCGCGTGCATGTCGGCCGAACGCACCAGGATCGCATCCGGCTGGTCGATCGCAGCGCCGACCTCGTAGCGGTCGCGCGGCAGGCGCCCGAGGCCCCTGGCCGCGATGTCGTTGAGCGTGCGGACCTTGAAGTGCATCAGCCGTGCCTTCGCTCGAACTCGCGCATGAAGTCGACCAGGGCCTTGACGCCCTGCGCCGGCATCGCGTTGTAGATGCTGGCGCGCAGGCCGCCCACCGCGCGGTGGCCCGCGAGGTTGGCGAGGCCCGCCGTCCCGGCCTCGGCCAGGAACGCCGGCTCGAGCTCCGGCCTGGCCAGCCGGAACGGCACGTTCATCCACGAGCGGCAATCGCGGGCAACCGGGTTCGTGTAAAAGGTCGAGGCATCGATCGCCTGGTAGAGCAGCGCCGCCTTGGCGCGGTTGCGCTCTGCCATCGCCTCCAGCCCGCCCTCGCGCTTCAGCCACTGGAACACCAGCCCGGCGAAGTACCAGCCGAAGGTGGGCGGCGTGTTCTGCATCGACTCGGCCGCGGCCACGGCGCGGTAATCGAACACGAGCGGCGTGCCGGCCCGCGCGCGGCCCAGCAGCGCTTCCTGGACGATCACGACCGTGATGCCCGCGGGGCCGATGTTCTTCTGTGCGCCGGCGTAGATGAGCCCGAAGCGCGAAACGTCGATCGGCCGCGACAGGATCGTGGAGGACATGTCGGCCACGAGCGGCACGCCCGCCGTTTCCGGGACGTACGGGAACTCGACGCCGTTGATCGTTTCGTTCGGCGTGTAGTGCACGTACGCCGCGCCCGGCGTCAGGCGCAACGACGACTGCGAGGGTACCGTCGAATAGTTGCTGGCGCCCTCGTCCGCCGCCACGTTCACGCGCACGAAGCGCTTCGCCTCGGCGATCGTGCGCTCCGACCAGTGACCGGTGTTGAGGTAATCCGCCGTGGCGTCCGCCGCGGCCAGGTTGAGCGGCACCGCCGAGAACTGCGCAGTCGCCCCGCCCTGCATGAACAGGACCCGGTACGACGGAGGTATCGCCAGCAGCTCGCGCAGGTCGGCCTCGGCCTGGCGCGCCACCGCGATGAAGGCCTTGCTGCGGTGGCTGACCTCCATCACCGACATGCCGCCCTGCCAGTCGAGCAGCTCGTCGCGGGCCTGCTCGAGCACGGGCAGTGGAAGCGCCGCCGGTCCCGCCGAGAAATTGAAGACGCGCAATCCGGGAGCCCCGCCGCTCAGCCTGCCTCGCCGTCCTGCGAATCCTCTCCGGCGATGCGCTCCAGCCCCACGAGTTCCTCGCCTTCCTCGAGACGCATGATGCGCACGCCCTGCGTGTTGCGGCCGAGCACGGGGATGTCGCTGACCGGCACGCGCACCAGCGTTCCGCTCGAGTTGATCAGCATGACCTCGTCGTCCGGGCGCACCTGGCGGGCGCCCACCAGCGCGCCGTTGCGCCCGCTGGTCTGCAGGGCGATGACGCCCTGCCCGGCGCGGCCGTGGCGCGGGTAGTCCTCCATGTCGGTGCGCTTGCCGTAGCCACGCTCGGAGACCGTGAGGATGTGGCCCTCGCCGAGCACGATGAGCGACGTGACACGCTGGCCCTCGGAAAGCTTGATGCCGCGCACGCCCGCGGCCTCGCGGCCCATGGGGCGCACCTGGTCCTCGGCGAAGCGGATCGCCTTGCCGTCGGTCGTCGTCAGCAGGATCTCGCGCTCGCCGTCCGTGAGCGCGACGTCCACCAGGCAGTCGTCCCCCTCGAGCGAGACCGCGATGATGCCGTTCGCGCGCGGGCGCGAGAATGCCGACAGCGGCGTCTTCTTGACGGTGCCCTGGCTGGTCGCCATGAACACGAAGCGGGTGTCGTCGAACTCGCGCACGGCGAGCACGGCCGTGATGCGCTCGCCTTCCCCGAGCTGCAGCAGGTTCACGATCGGCTTGCCGCGCGAACCGCGGCTCGCGAGCGGCAACTGGTAGACCTTCAGCCAGTAGCACTGGCCGCGGTCCGAAAAGCACAGCAGCGTGTCGTGGCTGTGCGCGATGAACAGCTTGTCGACGAAGTCCTCGTCCTTGACGGTGGTCGCCATCTTGCCCTTGCCGCCGCGGCGCTGCGCCTCGTAGTCGGTGACCGGCTGGGTCTTGGCGTAACCGGCGTGCGAGAGCGTGACGACCAGGTCCTGGCGCTCGATCAGGTCCTCGATGGTCACGTCCGACTGGTCGGTGACGATCTCGGTGCGCCGCGCGTCGCCGTAGGCCTCCTTGACCGCCTTGAGCTCCTCGCGGATCACCGCGAGCAGGCGGTCGGGTCGCGCCAGGATGTCGCCCAGGTCGCGGATCAGGTCCAGCAGCTCGCCGAACTCGGCCACGATCTTGTCCTGCTCCAGGCCGGTCAGCCGGTGCAGCCGCAGGTCGAGGATGGCCTGTGCCTGCGCCTCCGACAGGCGGTAGACCTCGCCCTGCAGGCCGAGCTCCTCGGCGATGCCGTCCGGGCGCGTCGGCACGTTGCCGGCGCGCGCGAGCATCGCGGGCACGGCCCCCGACTTCCAGGCGCGTGCCTGCAGGGCCGCCTTCGCGTCCGCGGGCGACGGCGAGGCCTTGATGACGGCGATCACCTCGTCGATGTTCGCGAGCGCGACCGCGAGGCCCTCCAGCACGTGGGCGCGCTCGCGCGCCTTGCGCAGGTCGTGGATGGTGCGCCGCGTGACCACCTCGCGCCGGTGGCGCAGGAACGCATCGAGCATCTCGCGCAGCGACAGCAGCTTCGGCTGCCCGTCGATCAGCGCCACCATGTTGACGCCGAACACGGATTCCATTGGCGTCAGCTTGAACAGCTGGTTGAGGATGACCTCGTGGTTCTCGCCGCGCTTCAGCTCGATGACGACGCGCAGGCCGTCCTTGTCGGACTCGTCGCGCAGTTCCGAGATGCCCTCGATCTCCTTGTTGCGCACCAGGTCGGCGATGCGTTCGAGCAGGCGCGCCTTGTTGACCTGGAATGGCAGCTCGGTCACGACGATCGCCTGGCGGCCGCGGCCGTCCATGTCCTCGACCGAGGTGCGCGCGCGCACCGAGAGCCGCCCGCGGCCGGTCTTGTAGGCCAGCACGATCTCGGCCGCGCCGTTGATGATGCCGGCGGTCGGGAAGTCCGGGCCCGGGACCATGCGCATCAGGTCGGCGAGCGACAGCTCCGGGCTCTCGATCAGGGCGATGCAGGCGTCGATGATCTCGCCCAGGTTGTGCGGCGGGATGTTGGTCGCCATGCCGACCGCAATGCCGGCCGAGCCGTTGACCAGCAGGTTCGGGACGCGCGCCGGCAGGACCGAGGGCTCCTGCTCGCTGTTGTCGTAGTTCGGCGTGAAGTCGACCGTTTCCTTGTCGATGTCGGCGAGCAGCTCGTGCGCGATGCGCGACATGCGCACTTCGGTGTAGCGCATGGCCGCGGGCGCGTCGCCGTCCACGGAACCGAAGTTGCCCTGCCCGTCCACCAGCAGGTAGCGCAGCGAGAATGGCTGCGCCATGCGCACGATCGTGTCGTAGACCGCGGCGTCGCCGTGCGGGTGGTACTTGCCGATGACGTCGCCGACGATGCGGGCGGACTTCTTGTAGGGCTTGTTCCAGTCGTTGCCGAGCTCGCGCATCGCGTGCAGCACGCGCCGGTGCACCGGCTTCAGGCCATCGCGCACGTCGGGCAACGCGCGGCCGACGATCACGCTCATCGCGTAATCGAGGTAGGAACGGCGCATCTCGTCTTCGAGGTTGACGTGCAGGACTTCGCGCGCGATCTCGCTCATGCGGGTGTCGTTTTTCCCGGGAAATCAGGGGTCGTGGAAAGCGCGAATTTTAGCACAGGGGGTATACTTTCCGGATGCATTCCGGCGCCAATGTCGACCCCGCGGAGATCTCGAAATTCGACGCCGCGGCCCCGCGCTGGTGGGACCCGGACGGCGAGTTCCGGCCGCTGCACGACCTCAATCCGGCGCGACTCGACTACATCGAGGCGCGGGCCGGGCTTGCCGGCCGCCGCACGCTGGATGTCGGCTGCGGCGGCGGCCTGCTGGCCGAGGGCATGGCACGGCGCGGCGCGCGCGTCACCGGGATCGACCTCGCGCCGGCCGCCCTCGAGGTCGCGCGGCTGCATGCCCTCGAAGCCGGCATCGACGTCGATTACCGCGAAGTCACGGTCGAGGCGCTGGCCGCCACCGACCCCGGCGCGTTCGACCTGGTGACCTGCCTGGAGATGCTGGAGCATGTGCCGGATCCCGCCGGGGTCCTGCAGGCGATCGCGCGGCTGGTCCGACCGGGTGGCGATGTCGTCTGCTCGACGATCAACCGCAACCCGAAGGCCTTTGCGCTCGCGATC
>DATBMQ010000160.1:0-7890 GCA_036554765.1 Steroidobacteraceae bacterium
CGCGAACCCGGTGAATCGCGCCGCGATGGCGGCGTACCGGCCGGCGCTGGCTCTGGCGCTGTCGCATCCACGCGCGGTGGTCGGCGTCACGGGGTTGCTGCTGCTGCTGACGCTGTGGCCCGCGAGCCGACTGGGGCGTGAGTTCATGCCCGAGATGTTCGAGGGCGACCTGATGTACATGCCGACCGCCATGCCCGGGATCTCGGCCGATGCGGCGCGCGCGCTGTTGCAGCGCACCGACCGGTTGATCAAGACCGTGCCCGAGGTCGAACGCGTGTTCGGCAAGGCGGGCCGGGCGGAGACCGCCACCGATCCCGCGCCCTTCGAGATGTTCGAGACCACCATCAAGCTCAGGCCGCGCGAAGAGTGGCGGCCGGGCATGACGGTGGAGAAGCTGCGCGCGGAGCTGGACGCGGCGGTGCAGCTGCCGGGCATCGCCAACGTCTGGGTGCCGCCCATCAAGACCCGCATCGACATGCTGGCGACCGGCATCAAGACGCCGGTCGGCATCAAGGTCAGCGGACCCGACCTGGCGGTGATCGAGCGCATCGGCGGCGAAGTCGAGGCGGCGCTGCGCAGCGTTGCCGGCACGGCCTCGATCTATGCGGAACGCGCGGCGACCGGGCGCTACCTGGACGTGGAGATCCGCCGCGCGGACGCGGCGCGCTACGGCCTCAACATCGCGGACGTGCAGGAGTCGATCACCTCCGCGATCGGCGGCATGAACGTCGGCTGGACGGTCGAGGGCCTGGAGCGGTATCCGATCAACCTGCGCTATCCGCAGGACTGGCGCGACTCACCGGAGCGGCTGCGCAACCTCCCGATCGTGGCGCCCGGCGGCGCGCAGCTCACGCTCGCGGACGTGGCGGACGTCGCAATCACCGACGGCCCGGCGATGATCAGGAGCGAGAACGCGCGGCCCTCCGGCTGGGTGTACGTGGACATCGCGGGCCGGGACCTCGGTTCCTACGTCGCCGAGGCGCGCGCGCGGGTTGCGGACGCCGTGACGCTGCCGCCCGGTTACCGGCTGCACTGGTCGGGGCAGTTCGAGTACTGGGAGCGCGCGCTCGAGAAGCTGAAGGTCATCGTGCCCGCGACCCTTGCGGTGATCGTGCTGCTGCTGTACCTGAATTTCCGCCGCTTCGGCGACGTCGCGCTGATCCTCGGCAGCCTGCCGTTCGCGCTCATCGGCGGCGTGTGGCTGCTGTTCGCGCTCGGTTACAACGTCAGCATCGCGGTGGTGGTGGGATTCATCGCGCTCGCGGGCGTCGCAGCCGAGACCGGCGTCGTGATGCTGCTGTACCTCAACCAGGCCTGGGCGCGGCGGACCGCCGTCGCGGCGGCCGCGGGCCGGGCGCTGGCGGAGACCGACGTGCGCGAGGCGATCACCGAAGGCGCGCTGCTGCGCCTGCGCCCGAAGCTGATGACGGTGCTCACGATCGTCGCGGGCCTGCTGCCGATCATGTGGGGCGAGGGCGCGGGGTCCGAGGTCATGCGCCGGATCGCGGCGCCCATGGTCGGCGGCATGGCGAGCGCCACGGTCCTGACGCTGGTCGTGATCCCTGCGCTGTTCCTGCTCTGGAAGCGGCGCCACATCGCGTAGAATCGCCGCCATGAAGACACCGGCGAGGGACGGCTTCCACATGCCCGCGGAGTGGGAGCGGCACTCCGGCACCTGGATGCTCTGGCCCGAGCGCCACGACAACTGGCGGGAGGGCGCGGCGCCGGCGCAGCGTGCGTTCACCGCGGTCGCCGCCGCGATCGCTCAGAGCGAGCCGGTGTCGATGGCGGTCTCGGCGCAGCAGTTCGAGGCCGCGCGCCGCGCGTTGCCGCCGGCGGTGCGCGTGGTCGAGATGTCGTCGAACGACGCCTGGATGCGCGACGTCGGGCCGACGTTCGTCGTCAACGCCCGCGGCCACAAGCGCGGCGTGGACTGGATCTTCAATTCCTGGGGCGGACTGCAGGGCGGCATCTACTCGCCCTGGGACCTCGACGACCAGGTCGCGGCGAAAGTGCTGGAGATCGAGCGCTGCGAGCGCTACCGCGCGCCCTTCGTGCTGGAGGGCGGCGCAATCCATGTCGACGGCAGGGGCACGCTGCTCACGACCGAGGAATGCCTGCTGAATCCGAACCGCAACCCGGACCTGCGCCGCGGGCAGATCGAGTCGCTGCTCGAGGATCACCTCGGCGTGCGCAAGATCATCTGGCTCGGGCGCGGCGTGTTTAATGACGAGACCGACGGGCACGTGGACAACCTGTGCTGCTTCGTGCGTCCCGGCGAGGTCGCGCTGACCTGGTGCGAGGACCGCAGCGATCCGCAGTACGACATCTCGCGCGAGGCTTACGAGGTGCTGCGACTGGCTCGAGATGTGCGCGGTAAACCATTGAAAATACACAAGCTGAATCAGCCCGGGCCGCTGTACATGACGGAGGCCGAGGCGGCGGGCATCGAGCGCGCGCCGGGTGCCAAGCTGCGCCGTGCCGGCGAGCGGCTGGCGGCGTCGTACGTCAATTTCTACATCGCGAATCGCGCGATCGTGATGCCGCTGCTGGATGAGCGCCACGACGGCCGGGCCAGGGCCGCGCTCGCGCGCATGTTCCCCGGACGCAAGGTCATCGGCGTGCCCTCGCGCGAGATCCTGCTCGGCGGCGGCAACATCCACTGCATCACCCAGCAAGTCCCGAAGTGATGGCCGAAAAAGGTGTCAGCCTCCTTTTCTGCACTGCAGAAAAGGAGGCTGACACCTTTTTCGGCCATCACTTTGACCAGGCGAGTTCGAGGAAGAAGGCGCGCGGGCGGCCGGGGAAATAGCGGTCGCTGCCGAAGGCGAAGTCGGCGCGGTCCGCGTACCTCGCGTCGAGCAGGTTGGTGACGCGCGCCGCGAGCGCCCAGCCGGATGCCGGCTGCCAGGACAGGCGCAGGTTCGCGACGTCATGGCCCGGATAACGCGCGGTGTTCGCCGCATTGGTCCAGTAGTCGCCCACCCACAGCCACTCCAGCTCCGCGCCCATGGCGGCGGACGCGTACTGCAGGCGCAAGGCATGCAATTCGCGCGGCGCGGTGTCCACGTCGTTGCCGGCGGTGATCTGTTCGCCCTGCTCGACGGCCGCCGTGAAGCGATACTCGTGACGCGCGACGGTGCCGCTGCCCGCGAGCGTCCATCCGCCGCCGATGCTCCAGTCGAACTCGTACTCGAGGCCACGATGGCGCGTGCGCCCGCCGCCGACGTTGAAGCCGGCGGAGTCGCGCAGGATGACGTCGCGCTTCTCCATGGCGAAGGCCGCCAAGTCGAGCGCGACCGCGGCGCCGCGCCAGCGCCAGCCGAGTTCCGCCGCATCGATGCGCTCGGATTCCAGGTCGGCGACCGATTGCTGGCGCTGGAGACGGTAGAGCTCGGTCATCTCCGGCGCGCGGAAGCCGCGCGCCAGCGACAGGTAGGCAGCGCTCGCATCGCCGGGCCGCCATACCACCGACAGCCGCGGTGCCGTGTTGGTGAAATCGTCGCTGCGGTCCGCCGGCCGCGAGTACAGGCAACCGCCGGGGCAGGGCACGCCGTTCTCGTCCGTATTGCCGTCCAGCATGCGGTTGTCGTAGTCGTAGCGGACGTGCTCGACACGCAGGCCCGCCTCGAGGGTCCAGCGCGGCGCCAGCGGCCGGCGCCACTCGGCATAGGCCGCGGCCAGGCGCGAATCCACGTCGTAGTCGTAGTGGCGGCCCGCGGGACGGATCGCGTTCGCCGCGGGCGAACCGTCGGTCGTCGGCCCGTCCTGGAACTGCAGCAGCGAGCTCGCCGACATCTCGGCATCCGTTCCCAGCCGGAAGTCCCCGCCGCCGGCGGTAGGCAGCAGGACCGAGAACATGACGCCTGCGCTGTCCTGGCCATTCTCCTCGACCGGCTGGCCGAGCAGGAAATGCTGCAGGAAGTCCATGCGCGAACTGCGCAGGTAGCCGCGCCAGTCGACGCGGCCGCGCGCCAGGTGCCCCGTCAAGCGCAGGCTGCGGGCATCCCGGTAAGCCTCCGGATTCGGGTTTGACCGCGCCACCGCGCGGTCGCGATAGGCATCGGGCCCGACGATGAAGCCCGCCGTTTCCTGCTCGAGATTCGTCGCCGACAGGCGCAGCAGCAGGTCGCCGCCGGCCAGCGGCTGCGCCCAGGCGCCCGAAAACTTCTGCTCCGAGAATCCCGCGGCATCGCGCCAGCCGCCGTCGTCCGTCGCGTGCAGCGCGACACCGAGGCCGCGGCCCGACGACTCGCCCGATGCCGCCAGCCGCAGCCGGTAGTAATCATCGCTGCCGCCCTCGAGGCCGACGCCCAGGGCCGGCAGCTCCGCGGGCAGCGGCGGAATGACGTTCAGGATCCCGTGCACGGCGCTCGAGCCGTAGAGCGCGCTGCCCGGACCGCGCAGCACCTCGATCGCTGCCGCCTGCTCGACGTTGACCTCGAACAGTTCGTTGACGTTGCAGCTGCCGACCGGGCGGATCGGGATGCCGTCCTCGAGCACCAGCACGGCGCCACAGGCGCCGGCTCCGGTCAGCACCGGCGAACGCAGGGCCGTGAGCGACTCCTGGCCGCTGCCGCGCTGGATCATCGCGCCCGGCGCGCGGTTCACGGCCTCCGAGGCATGCGTCGCGCCCGCCAGCACCAGGTCCGCCGTTTCCACGCGGGTGGCGCTGCCCGGGTGATCGAGCAATGCGACGCGGCTGCGCGTCGCGGTGACGACGATCTCCTCGATCGCCACCGCGCGGCCGGCCGCGAGCCATGCCGCCAGTCCGAGCAGGGTGAAGACTCCGGGACGGATGCGCATCGACGGTCCGCCGCGCTCAGCAGAGATCCGCGAGCCGGAACCCGGCAATGCGGAATACCTGGCGCAGGCTCTCGTCGAACTCGGCCTCCAGCGCGGCGCCGGCCCGGCGGCGGCAACTCTCCAGGATCTCCGGCAGGGTCGCGTTCTTCACGGCCAGGATGAAGGGAAATCCGAACCGGCGCTCGTACCCGGCATTCAGCCGTTCGAGCTCGGTGCGCTCGGCGGCGGAGGCGGCCGCAATGCCCGCGCCCGATTGTTCCGCCCGCGAAAAGCCCGACAGCGTCAGGCGCGTGCCGAGTTTCGGGTGCGCGCGCAGCAGCGCGAGCTGGTGATCGCGGCCGGCCTGCAGGACCGCCTCCCGCATGGCGGCGGCGAGCGCCTCGCGATCCGCGAACGGCCGCGAAGCCCAGGCCTGCTCCGCCACCCAGGGTGAATGCTCGTAGACCGCGCCGAAGCGCGCGACGAACGCGTCGCGATCGAGCGCGTTGATCCCGGCGATGGAGAGCCGCGTGCCCGTCATCACGCGCCGCGCGCGGGGTGCTCCGCGATCCAGTGGCGCGCGATCTCCACGCGCCGGCAGATCCACACGCGATCGTGGCGCTGCACGTGGTCGAGGAAACGCTCGAGCGCCGCCGCGCGCGCGGGGCGGCCGGCGAGACGGCAGTGCAGGCCGACGGACATCATCTTCGGCGCGCGCTCGCCCTCGCGCCAGAGCTGGTCGAAGGCGTCCCGCAGGTGCGCGAAGAAATCCTCGCCGGTCGCGAAGCCCGCGGGCGTGGCGAAGCGCATGTCGTTGCAGTCGAGCGAATAGGGCACGACGAGGTGGTCGCGCCCGTCGACCTCGACCCAGTAGGGCAGGTCGTCGGCGTAGGAATCGGCGTCGTAGAGGAAGCCGCCGTGCTCGACCACCAGGCGGCGCGTGTTCGGGCTGTCGCGGCCCGTGTACCAGCCGAACGGCCGCTCGCCCGTCAGCTTCTCAATCGCCGCGACCGCGCGCGCGAGATGCTCGCGCTCGATGGCCGGATCCACGAACTGGTAGTCGATCCAGCGCCAGCCGTGCGCGGCGACCTCGTGCCCGGCCGAACGGAATGCGGCCGCGGCCTCCGGGTTCCGCTCGAGCGCCATGCCGAACGCGAACACCGTGAGCGGCAGCCGGCGGCGCTCGAAGATGCGCAGCAGCCGCCACACGCCGGCGCGGCTGCCGTACTCGTAGAGCGACTCCATGCTCATGTGCCGCGCGCCCGGGCAGGCGCGCGCGCCGGGGATGTCCGAGAGGAAGGTCTCGGAGGCGGCATCGCCGTGCAGGATGCAGTTCTCCGCGCCTTCCTCGTAATTCAGCACGAACTGCAGCGCGATGCGCGCGCCGCCCGGCCAGCGCGGGTCGGGCGGGTTGGCGCCGTAGCCACGGAGATCGCGCGGGTAGCCGGAATTCATGGGCGGGCATGCCGATTAGTCAGGCGAATCGCCGCAGTTTATATTCATTCGATGGAACAGGACATCCCGGCCGGGCTCGTCAATCTCGCGGACGCCTCGCTCGGCGCCACTGCGCTGTGGGCGAATGACGAGTTCTTCGCCGCTGCGGCGCGGATGCTGAACCCGGCGCCGCCGGTCTCGAAGCCGGGCACCTACGACGCGCACGGCCAGTGGATGGACGGCTGGGAGACGCGCCGGCGCCGCGAGCCGGGGCACGACGCCTGTATCGTGAAACTCGCGCTGCGCGGCGCCATTCGCGTGCTCGACCTCGACACGCATTTCTTCACCGGCAACTACCCGCCGATGGCCTCGGTGGATGCGACCGACGATGCCGACCCGCTCGCGCAGGATGCGGGGTGGACGACGATTCTGGCGAAGAGCGCGCTCGGCGGCGACCGGCAGAACCGCTTCACGGTGTCCGACCCGCGCCCCTGGCGGGCGCTGCGGCTCAACATCTACCCGGACGGCGGCATCGCGCGCCTGCGCGCCTGGGGCCTGGTGCAGGCCGACTGGTCGGCGGTCAAGGACGGCGAGGTCGTGGACCTCTTCGCCATCGAGCGTGGCGGCGTCGCGCTCGTCGCCAACGACCAGCATTACGGCGACATCCGCAACCTCAACCGTCCGGGCCGCGGCGTCAACATGGGCGACGGCTGGGAGACGCGTCGCCGGCGCGAGCCCGGCAGCGACTGGGTCATCATGCGGCTGGGGCATGCAGGCGTCATCCGGGAGGTCGAGGTGGACACCGCGCATTTCCGCGGCAATTTCCCGGACCGCGTGTCGCTCCAGGCTGCGCTCGCGCCGGAGGCATCGGTGGACGGGCTGCCGGAGGCGAGCGGGCAATGGCCCGTGCTGCTACCCGAGCAGAAGCTGCGCGCGGATGCAGTGCACGGGTTCGCGCGCGAAGTCGCCTCCCTCGGGCCGGTCTCGCACGTGCGCATGAACATCCACCCGGACGGCGGGATCTCGCGGCTCAGGCTCCTCGGCACGGTCGCTCGCCCGTGACGGGTCCCCGCGAACTCGCGATCGGGAAGCTGACGGCCGCCGCCTTCGCGCCCTTCGGCGAGGTGGTGGAGGCGGGCGCCGCCCCGGAACTCATCAACGAGGGCACTGCGCGGCAATACGCGGACCTCGCGACGATCGACGTGGCGGGCGGCCGGCCGCGCGTCAGCCTGTACCGGGCCGAGGCGCGGAACCTGCCGCTCGCGATCACGATGCTCGAGCGCCATCCGGAGGGCAGCCAGCTCTTCATGCCGCTGTCGCCGGATCCGTTCCTCGTCGTCGTCGCGCCGGCGGCGGCGGTGCCGGATCGCGCCGGCGTGCGTGCCTTCCTGACGAACGGCCGGCAGGGGGTCAACTTCCGCCGCGGCAGCTGGCATCACCCGCTGATCGCTCTCGCCGCCGGCGAGTTCCTGGTGCTCGACCGCGCCGGAGCCGGCGCGAACTGCGAAGAGTTCCACTTCCGCGACGGCGGACTGCTGTTGCCTAAACCCTAGGAAAGTCAGGGGCGCCGCCGGCCTATTCGGTCGGCGCGCCGGCGGCAAACCAGCCCGCGAGCAGATCGCGTTCTTCTTCCGTCATTGCCGTGAGGTTCGCGAGCGGCATGGTGCGCGT
>DATBMQ010000205.1:0-4469 GCA_036554765.1 Steroidobacteraceae bacterium
CAGCACCACGCCCAGTTCCTTCGCGACCTTCGAGAGCCGGCGCACGGCCGGGTTCGCGGCCACGGGCGTGGCGAGCTCGAAGTGCTGCGCGAGGTGGTCCTTGCAGAAGTAAGGGGACTCGAACAGCTCCTGGATCAGCACGACGTTGGCGCCGCGGCCCGCGGCCGCGCGGATCAGGCGCTCGGCGTTCGCGATGTTGGCTTCGCGGTCGGTGCCGCAGGCCATCTGCGTCGCGGCGACGGTCACCTTCATGACAGGTCGATCCAGGTGGTCTTCAGCTCGGTGTACTTGTCCATCGCGTGCAGCGACTTGTCGCGGCCGTTGCCGGACTGCTTGAAGCCGCCGAATGGCACGGTGATGTCGTCGGCATCGTAGCAGTTGACGTACACGGTCCCGGCGCGCAGCGCTTTCGCGACCCGGTGCGCGGTCGTGAGGTCGCGGCTCCAGACCGCGGCCGTCAGGCCGTAGCTGACGTCGTTGGCGATGCGCACCGCCTCCTCGGCGTCGCGGAAGGTGATCGCCGACAGCACGGGCCCGAAGATCTCCTCGCGCGCGATCTTCATCTGCATGGTGACCCGGTCGAACACCGTGGGCTCGACGAAGTAGCCGCCGGTCTCCTCGCGCACGCGCCGGCCGCCGAGGCGGACCTCGGCGCCCTGCTTGCGCCCCGACTCGATGTAGCCCATGACGGTGTTGAGCTGCACCTGGTCCACGATCGCGCCCAGCTTGGTCTTCGGGTCCAGCGGGTCGCCGGGCGCCATGCCGCGGCCGATCTCCACGACCTTCCCGAGCAGCGCGTCGCGCACGGACTCGTGCACCACCAGCCGGGACGCGGCCGAGCACATCTCGCCCTGGTTGAAGAAGATCCCGTAGGCCGCCGCCGTCGCCGCGCGCTCGAGGTCGGCGACGTCCGCCATGACGATGTTCGGCGCCTTGCCGCCGCACTCGAGCCAGACGCGCTTCATGTTCGAGCGGCCGGAGTACTCCAGCATCTTCTTGCCGATGCGCGTCGAGCCGGTGAAGGCGACGCAGTCCACGTCCATGTGCAGCGCCAGCGCCTCGCCTGCCGTGTAGCCGAATCCGGGGACCACGCTCAGCACGCCCTCGGGCAGCCCCGCCTCCATCGCCAGCTCCGCGACGCGCAGCGCCGTGAGCGGGGACTTCTCGGAGGGCTTCAGCACCACCGAGTTGCCGGTCGCGAGCGCGGGACCGAGCTTCCAGCAGGCCATCAGCAGCGGGAAGTTCCAGGGCACGATCGCGGCCACCACGCCCGCCGGCTCGCGCGTCACCAGCGCGAGCGACTCGTGCGGCGTCGGCGCCACCTCGTCGTAGACCTTGTCGACGGCCTCGGCGTACCAGGCGATGCAGTGGGCGGCCGCCGGGATGTCGACCTTGAGCGAGTCGGTGATCGGCTTGCCCATGTCCAGCGTCTCGGTGAGCGCGAGCTCCTCGCGGTGCTTGCGGATCAGCTCCGCGAAGCGCAGCAGCACCTTCTTGCGCGCGGCCGGCGCGAGCCGCGACCAGCGGCCGTCCTCGAAGGCGCGCCGGGCGCCCGCGACCGCGGCGTCCACGTCGGCGGCGTCGCAGGACGCGACCGCCGCGAGCACCTGGCCGGTGGCGGGGTTGACGCAGTCGAAGGTGGCGCCGGACGCCGCCGGCACGTAGCGCCCGTCGATGAAGGCCTGGGTCCTGGGCGCGAACGACGCCGCGCGCTCGCGCCAGTCCACGGGTTTCTGCTCGCGGTTCACGGGTCGTCGCTCCGGTTCATAGGGTCGGCGGGCTCGAGGCGCTGATGATCTCACAGCGCTCGCGCCCGCGATTGCGGAAGCGGTGCGGCATCGCGCTCGAGAAGTAGTAGGCGTCGCCGGGCCCCAGTACCCGCGTCTGGCCGGCGATGGTCACCTCGACGCGGCCGGCGACCACGATGCCGCCCTCCTCGCCGGCGTGCGTCAGCATCTCCGCACCGGTGTCCGCGCCGGGTTCATAGGTCTCGTGCAGGATCGCCATGCGCCGTCCCGGCCGCTGCCCGGCGACCAGACGCAGCGACACTCCGCCCTCGCCGAGCTCCACCAGTTCGGTGGCGGCGAAAAAGGCCTGCGGCGTCTCGCCCGGGTCCATCGTGAAGAACTCCGCGAGGCTCATCGGGATGCCGGCCAGCACCTTCTTGAGCGAGGCGACCGAAGGACTGACGCGGCCCTGCTCGATCAGCGAGATCATGCCGTTGGTCACGCCCGCGCGCTTGGCCAGTTCGCGCTGCGACAGGCCGCGCTGCTGGCGCACGGCCTTCAATCGGGCACTGACGTCGTTGGCCATCGCGGACTCCGCGGTGTCTAGGATATTAAACGGTGCTGGCGTAATATCGCGGTTTCGTTCCACGAGTGTCAATTATCCTTATCGCCCCGCAGCACCGGAGCCGACGCCCATGAGCGCCAATCCCGCCGACCGCGCTTCCCTCGAAGCATTCTGGATGCCGTTCACCGCGAACCGGCAGTTCAAGGCGGCGCCGCGCCTGCTCGCGCGCGCCGAAGGCATGCACTACTGGACCCCGGACGGGCGCCAGGTGCTGGACGGCGTCGCCGGGCTCTGGTGCGTCAACGCCGGCCACGGCCGGCGCGAGATCACCGAAGCGGTCGCGAAGCAGATCGCCGTCATGGACTATGCGCCGCCGTTCCAGATGGGCCATCCGCTCGCCTTCGAGCTGGCGAACGCGATCGTCGGCATCGCGCCGCCGGGCATCAACCACGTGTTCTTCACCAACTCCGGCTCCGAGTCGGTGGACACGGCGCTCAAGATCGCGCTCGCCTACCACCGCGTGCGCGGCGACGGGACGCGCACGCGCCTGATCGGCCGCGAGCG
The DNA here is from genome assembly GCA_036554765.1 of Steroidobacteraceae bacterium. Lineage (GTDB taxonomy): Bacteria > Pseudomonadota > Gammaproteobacteria > Steroidobacterales > Steroidobacteraceae > SCUD01. The sequence goes on from DATBMQ010000205.1 coordinate 2,857, forward strand.
CGGCTACCACGGCGTCGGCTTTGGCGGCATCTCGGTCGGCGGCATGGTCAACAACCGCAAGTACTTCGGCGCGCTGCTGCCGGGCGTGGACCACCTCCGGCACACGCACGACCCGGCGCGCAACCTGTTCTCGCGCGGTCTGCCTGCGCATGGCGCGGAGTTCGCGGACGACCTGGAGAAGCTGGTCGCGCTGCACGACGCCTCGACCATCGCCGCCGTGATCGTCGAGCCGATCGCGGGCTCCACCGGCGTGCTGCTGCCGCCGGTGGGCTACCTGCAGCGGCTGCGCGACATCTGCACCCGGCACGGGATCCTGCTGATCTTCGACGAGGTCATCACCGGCTTCGGCCGCACCGGCTCCGCCTTCGCGGCGCAGGAGTTCGGCGTGGTGCCGGATCTCATCACCTGCGCCAAGGGCATCAGCAACGGCGCCGTGCCGATGGGCGCGGTGCTGGTCAAGGGCGGGATCTACGACACCTTCATGTCCGGGCCGGAAGGATCGATCGAGCTGTTTCACGGCTACACGTTCTCGGCCCACCCGGTCGCCTGCGCGGCGGCGCTGGCCACGCAGCGCATCTACCGCCAGGGGCTGTTCGAGCAGGCCAGGTCGCTGGCGCCGTACTGGTCCGACGCCGCGCATGCGCTGAAGGGCCGGCGCCATGTCGTGGACCTGCGCGCCTACGGCCTGGTCGCGGGCATCGAGCTCGAGCCGCGCGCCAACGCGCCCGGCGCGCGCGGCTACGAGGCGATGGTGGCGGCATTCGAGGCCGGACTGCTGATCCGCACGACCGGCGACACGATCGCACTCTCGCCGCCGCTGATCATCGAGCGCGCCCAGGTCGACCGGATCTTCGCCACCATCGCCTCGATCCTCGACCGGCTGCCGTAAAAAAGCCGGGCCGCCTCGCGGCGGCCCGGCGATTCGCCTTGGGTTCCCTGGCGGCGGGTGTTCCTTACTCGCTGCTCCAGGGGAACGTCGTCGAGATCGAGAACAGCACGCGCGGCTCGGGATTGAACACGTCCGGGAAGCTCGTGCCCGGCGGCAGGCCAAGGTCATCCTCGTCCAGCTCGGTGCCGGTGAGCTTCAGCTCCATGTCGAAGTGACCGACCGACTTCGAGACGCCGACCGCGAAGTCGAAGTACTCGAAGCCGTCGAACGCGTCGCCGTAGTTGTAGCCGAGGTGCAGGTTGAGCCCGAAATCGGCGGGCAGCTCGAAGCCGTAGTTCATCTCGGTGTACAGCGCATCGTTGTCGCTGCCGCTGTAATCGTTGGTGTACCACTGCTTGATCTCGACCGGCCCGAACGTGATGCCGGCATACAGTTCCGGGTAGTCGCTGATGCTCGAGGCCGTCATCGAGGAGGAGCTGTCAGGATAGGTGTACCAGACGATACCGGCGTCCCAGCCCACGCCGCCCTCGGTCTCGCCCGCATAGCCCAGGTAGAGGTCGAGCTCGATGTCGCCGTCGATGTCGGAGCCGTAGTCGATGTTGCTCGCCCAGGCGCCGGCATAGAAGCCGCTGTCGTGCGCATAGTCGATGCTCGCCTGCAGCGCAGGATCCTTCGCGGACAACGACACGCCGCGGAAATCGTAGTCGGACACCGCCGTGACCGT
>DATBMQ010000209.1:0-4174 GCA_036554765.1 Steroidobacteraceae bacterium
AAGACGAGGAGCCACCGGATCACCTTCATGCCGCCCGCCGTGGACCCTGCACAGCCGCAGATGAAGGTCAGCAGCATCAGCAGCACCGGCACCGCGCCGGGCCAGTGCGCGAATCCCGTGGTGAGGAAGCCCGTGCTGGTCTGCACCGCCACGACCTGGAAGGCGGAGTGGCGCAGCGACCCCGCCATCGAATCGAACTCGCCCGCAATCCGGAGATAGACGGCGACCGACAGCACGACCAGCAGGACCAGCCAGAAATAGGCCTGGAACTCGGTATCTCGCCAGTACAGGCGCGGGTCACGGCCACGCAGGACAATGAAGTGCAACGCGAAGCTGGCGCCGCCGAGGAACATGAACAGTGTCGCGATCGCATCGATGACGGCGTTGTCCCAGTGCGCGAAGCTGGCATCGTGGGTCGAGAACCCGCCGGTTGAGAGCGCCGAGAACGCATGGCCGATCGCGTCAAAGGCGCTCATGCCTGCCAGCCAGAAGAGCAGCGCGCAGAGCGCGGTCAGCGCGGCGTACACGCCCCACAGCGCCTTGGCGGTCTGCGTGATGCGCGGCGTCAGCTTCTGGTCCTTGAACGGGCCCGGCGTCTCGGCCTTGAACAGCGACATGCCGCCGATGCCGAGCACGGGCAGCAGCGCCACTGCCAGCACGATGATGCCCATGCCGCCGAACCAGTGGATCTGCTGGCGGTAGTAGAGGAGGGACCTGGGCAGGGAGTCTATCCCCACGATGACCGTGGCGCCGGTGGTGGTGAATCCGGAGACCGCCTCGAACACGGCATCGGTGAATGACAGCGCGGGCACATCGGTGATCAGGAACGGCGCCGCGCCCGCGAACCCGAGGAACAGCCAGAACACGGCGACCACCAGGAAGCCGTCCCGCAGCCGCAGGTCGCGCCTGGCCTTGCGCACGGGGAACCAGAGCAGCGCCCCGACGGCGGCGATCACCAGGAACGACCAGAGGAACGGCTGCCAGTGGCCGTCGGCATAACCGAAGGAGACGCCGACGGGCGGCAGCATCGTCAGGCTGAACAGCATGAGCATCAGCCCGAGGATGCGCTGCACCGTCGACAGGTTCATGCGCGGGTGCCGGCCTGGAACAGCTTGCCGACATCCTCCACGTGGCGGCGATCGGTCAGGAACAGAATCACGTGGTCGTCGGCCTGGATGACCGTGTCGTGGTGCACCATGATGACGTCTTCGCCGCGCACGACGGCGCCGATGGTGGAGCCCTCCGGCAGCGCAATCTCCTCGACGCGCTTGCCGGCGACGCGCGAGCCGTGGTCCTCGTCGTGCACGATCGCCTCCATCGCCTCGGCGGCGCCGCGGCGCAGCGAGTGCACGCGAACCACGTCGCCGCGGCGCACGTGGGCGAGCAGCGCGCCGATCGTCACCGTCTGCGGCGAGATGGCGATGTCGATCGGGCCGACCTCCATGAGCTCCGCATAGGACGGCTTGTTGATGAGCGCCATGACGCGCCGGGCGCCCAGCTTCTTCGCCAGCATGGCGGAGAGGATGTTGGCCTCCTCGGCATTCGTCACCGCCGCGAACACGTCGGACTCGTCGATGTTCTCCTCGAGCAGCAGCTCCTCGTCGGCGGCATCGCCCGTGAGCACGAGGGTGTTGCGCAAAGCCTCGGCCGCACGGCGCGCGCGCACCGGGTCGCGATCGATCAGCTTGACCTGCAGGCGGTCCTCGAGCGCGCTTGCGAGCCGGAAGCCGATGTTGCCGGCACCGGCGATGACGATGCGTCGCGCGGCGGACTCGGCGGTCGAGAACTCCTGCATCATGGGCCGGATGTCCGGGCGCGCCGCGACGAAGAAGACCTCGTCCTGCTCCTCGATGACCGTGGCACCCTCGGGCTTGACGCTGCGGCCCTTGCGGTAGATGGCGGCGACGCGCACTTCGCGGTTCGGGATGTGCGAGCGCAGCTCCTTGAGCTGGTGCCCGACCAGCTTGCCGCCCTTGAGTGCGCGCATGCCCACGAGGCGCACCCGACCGTCGGCGAAGTCGAGCACCTGGAGGGCGCCGGGGTAGCGGATCAGTCGCGCGACGTAATCGGTGACGAGCTGCTCGGGGCTGATCGCGAGGTCCACCGGGATCGCGTTGTCTCCGAACAGCTCCGGTCGGCGGTGGTAGTCCCCCGAGCGGATGCGGGCAATCTTGGTCGGCGTGCCGAACAGGGTCCAGGCGATCTGGCAGGCGACCATGTTGACCTCGTCGCTGGAGGTCAGCGCGACCACCATGTCGGCGCCGTTGACGCCGGCCGCCTCGAGCACGGCCGGGTGCGCCGCGTTGCCCGAGACGGTGCGGATGTCGAGGCGGTCCTGCAGGTCGCGCAGCACCTCGTCGCGGGTGTCGACGACCGTGACGTCGTTGACCTGCTCGCGGGCAAGATGATGGGCCGCGGTGCTGCCGACCTGGCCGGCGCCGAGAATGATGATCTTCACTGCGGCTCCCTCACCGGCGCGCAGGCCGGTTCCGCGACCGTGCGGATTCTAGCGCAGCGACCGAATCGTCACCCGGCATGCCGGCCGTGCGGGGCAGGAACCCTGCTCGGTCGCTCAGAAGAAAGGACATTCGCGCCCTCGCAGGCCCCTGCCCCGCACGGCCTGAACGCAGGGTGGCGGCCCGGGCGGATTGCGCGCGACCGCGACACTGCGCAACTGGCGGCAGGCGGGCCGCGAGCGAGCGAATGCGGTCGCCGCGCTGAGCGAGCGAACGGCCCGCCTGCCGCTTGCCACGCGATGCCGCAGTCCTACGAAATCTGCTCGAGCCGCGCCAGCTCGTACATGAGCCACTTCTGGCCCGCGCTCTCGAAGTTCACGTGGACCTGCCGGCTCTCGCCGGCGCCCTCGAAGCGCAGGATCGTGCCCTCGCCGAACTTCGGGTGGCGCACGCGCGCGCCGAGGCGCATCGGGACGTCCTCGCCCGCGAGCGGCGCGGCCGCCCGCGAGCGGCGGCGCGTCTCGGTCGCCTCCAGGGCGGAGGCGCTGCGCACGATCGCCGGCCCCGGCGCCGCGTAAATCGGCCGGCTCACGGAGATGCGCGGGCGGACGTCCTCGAGCGCCTCGGGCGGCAGCTCGGAGAGGAAGCGAGAAGGGTCGCGGTAGGACGTGTGCCCGTAGATGCGCCGGCTCTCGGCGTGCGTCAGGTACAGGCGTTGCATCGCCCGCGTGAGGCCCACGTAGCACAGGCGCCGCTCCTCGGGCAGGCGGTCGGCATCGAAGGCCGAGTGCTCCGACGGGAACAGCCCTTCCTCCAGCCCAACCAGGAACACGGTCGGAAACTCCAGCCCCTTGGCGGCGTGCAGCGTCATTAGTTGCACGCAGTCGAGGCCGGTCGCGGCCTGGGTCTCGCCGGACTCCAGCGTGGCGTGCGCAAGGAAGGCGCCGAGCGGCGCCAGGCCGTCGTCGTTCTCGGGCTCGAAGCCCTCCGCGGCGTTCACGAGCTCGTCCAGGTTCTCGACGCGCGCCTCCCCCTTGTGGTCCTTCTCCTTCGCGTGGTGGTCGCGCAGGCCCGAGGCCTGGATGACATGGCGAACCTGTTCCTCCAGCGGCATGGGCGCGATGTCCGCGGCGAGCTTCTCGACCAGGCCGAAGAACCCGCGCAGGGCCCCGGCGGCGCGCGCGGGCAAGGCCGGCAGGACGGCCTGGCCGGCACGCCAGAGGCTCACGCCGTGGTCGCGCGCATGGGCACGCAACTGCTCGAGGGTCGCCCCGCCGATGCCGCGCGTGGGCAGGTTCACGACGCGCTCGAAGGAGACATCGTCGTCGCGCGACTGCGTGAGCCGCAGGTATGCGAGCGCGTCCTTGATTTCGGCGCGCTCGAAGAACCGCAGGCCGCCGTACACGCGGTACGGGATGCGCGAGGCCATCAGCACCTCTTCGAAGGTGCGCGACTGGGCATTGCTGCGATAGAGCACGGCGGCCCCCGACAATGGCAGCCCGCGGCGCTCGTGCTCGCGGATGCGCTCGATGACGAAGTCCGCCTCGTCGCGCTCGTTGAAGGCCGCATAGACGCGAATCGGCTCGCCGCCCTTCACCGCGGTCCACAGCTCCTTGCCCATGCGGTCGGTGTTGCGCGAGATGACCGCATTCGCGGCGGCCAGGATCACCTGCGTCGAGCGGTAGTTCTGCTCGAGGCGATAGACCTTCGCGCCGAAC
>DATBMQ010000226.1:0-6839 GCA_036554765.1 Steroidobacteraceae bacterium
TTCCATGCCTGCGTCGAACCGTATCCTGCCGTCCTGGCGTGGCCTGTCCGCATCGCTCGTCCTGGCCTGCTCGCCGCTCGCCGCCGAAGCCATGGAAACGCCGGCTTCGGCCCTCGCCGAGGGCATCGACCAGCTGCGCCAGACGGTCGGCACCTGGAACGTCACCACGACGCAATACCGCAATGACGGCACGATCGCCAGGACGGTCGCCGGGACCTACCAGTTCGACTGGGTCGTGCCGGACCGCGTGGTCTCGGGCCGCGCGTACATCCCCATGCTCGGGCAGATGTCCGGAATCCTCTTCTACGTCAATGAGCAGCGCGCGGCACTCGAGATGGCCCAGGTGGACGCCAACGGCCAGCTCACGGTCCTGAGCGGCACTGCGGGCAAGGAACTGCGCAGCACCGCGCCGGTCGCGGCCCCGGATGGCTCGAAGGTGCAGCTGCGCGTCACCCGACTGAACGCCGGGCCGGATCGCTTCGAGTCGCGCCTCGACGTGAGCACGGACGGCGGCACGAGCTGGCGGCCCGGCCAGTACCAGCGCTTCGTGCGCGCCAAGGGCGAAGCCGGCGAGGCCGCGGGCCTGCGCTACCGCAAGCCATCCCAGACCTACGTCCCCCTGACCTGACAAGTTGAAAAAGGTGTCAGCCTCCTTTTTGGCAGTGCCAAAAAGGAGGCTGGCACCTTTTCATGGGCGGGCCGGGACCAGCAGGACCGGGACGGTCGAGCGGCGGACCACACCCTCGGCGACGCTGCCGACCAGCAGATCATAGACGGCGCCGTGGCCGTGGCTGCCGAGCACGATAAGACCCGCCTCGAGCTTCCCCGCCTCCGCGATGAGCGTCTCGACCGTCGCGCCCTGCAGCAGCAGCGCCGTCGTCTCGACCTCGTTCGCGCGCAGGTCTTCCGCCAGCCGCTGCAGCTGCTGGTGGCGGGCGCGGTGCTCGATCGCGACCTGCCCGCGCACGACGTCGGGTCCGGCGCTGTAGCCGACGAAATCGGGTTCCGGCGGCGCGACGTGCACGAGGAACACCTTTGCCGGCATCGACGCCCCGATGCGCCCCAAGGCATCCAGCACGTCCTTCGTGACCGCCGAGAAGTCCACCGCCGCCAGGATGTTCATGGGCCGGCCTCCGGTACCGGATGTTCGCGCAGCCAGCGGACGTCCTGCATCAGCAATTCCACGTAGGCGCGCGTGAACTTCATCTGCGACTCGCCGGACAGGTGCGACCATTCCGGCGATTCCAGCCCCTGCATCAAGGCGTGGTCCTCGAAGTGGATGCCGTAAGCGCCGGTCGCCGCGAGCAGCGGGTCCCAGGTCCGCGCCCGGGGCTGGCCCTGCAGTTCGCTCTCGTAGTAGAGCCCGGCCGACGGCGCGCGGATGAACACCACCTCGCCGCCGCGCGCGCGGATCATATCCACGTGCTTCTTCGCCTCCGCGATAATGCGCTTCGCATCCGCCTCCTCGATGCGCGGTTCGCCGTTGAACGGCCCCCATACCCAGCGGGCGTGGTCACGCAGGTATTCGTCAGTCTCGAGCCGCGGCCACATCGTCGTTTGCCGGTCCTCGAAGCTCTCGGCGATCTTCCAGACGTCCCGGACCGGCCCGCGCACGCCCGGGCGGTCCGCGAAGGGCGCCGCGCGGTCGATCAGGTTGCCGAGACGGTAGGCGTCGTCCAGGAAGGCGAAAAGCCGCTGTAGCTCGATCCACAGGAGGTGCCCGAATCGCGACGAAGGCGACTCCTCGTGCCAGAAGCTCGTCAGGCCCTGGAAGACGGGGATGCCCGGCCAGTCGGTGAAGAAGATGTCGGGCGTGACACCCACCACCAGCAGCCCGGCGAAGTCGCTGCTCTCGGCAAGGTCCTTCAGGTGCGGGCGCGGATTGGTTCCCGGCAGCGCAAGCTGGATGGGCCGACGTCCTGCCACTTCCTCCCACACGTCGAGGTTGGTGTCGAACAGGATGCGCGAGGAGCCGATGATCACGACTCCGTCGTGATCGCCGGAGGCGACCTTGCGCCGCTCCACCGCCCAGTGCGACTTGCTGTCGTCGAGGTCCCCCGCGCGCAGGCCGAGCCGGCGCATCTGCCATTCCCAGGCAGCCATCGAGGCGACGACCAGCACGAGCACGAGCCAGCCGATCGCGCTCCAGCGCACCGGCGGGATGCCGCGCGTCGTGACTTCGTCGTGCCTTAGTTCCATCTCTCCCTCCTCAGAACTGGAAGTAGATAAAGGCTTCGCCCGAGCCCTGGGTCGTGATGACGGCGAACAGCATCGCGGCAACTACGAGTCCCGTCAGCCACCAGGGCGCGCGCGCGACGACGTCCTCGAGCTCGCGCTTGCGCATCAGCCACTGCGTCGCCACGATGCCGGTGACGATCACTCCGACCTTGAGCATCGCGACCGTCGCGAGCGCCGCCTGCGGCTCCACGGCGAGCCCCGCCATGCCCGTCAGGATGCGCGCCGCGCCCTCGAAGGTCTCCGCGCGGAAGAAGACCCAGGTGATGTTGACGAGGAAATAGGTCAGGAGCGCGAGCGCCAGGCGGTTCCACACGCCCGCCGGATCGCCCTGCACACCCGTGCGGCCACGAATCCAGCGCTCCGCCGCGAGGTAGAAGCCGTGCAGTCCGCCCCAGACCACGAAGGTCCAGCTCGCGCCGTGCCACAGGCCGCCGAGCAGCATGGTCAGCATCAGGTTGACGTAGGTGCGCGCCTCGCTTCCGCGGTTGCCGCCGAGCGGGATGTAGAGATAGTCGCGCAGCCAGGTCGAGAGCGAGATGTGCCAGCGCCGCCAGAAATCCGAGAAGCCGATTGCCGCATAGGGCATGCGGAAATTGTCTGGCAGCGCGAAGCCGAGGCATAGCGCCGAGCCGATCGCGATCGTCGAGTACCCGGCGAAGTCGCAGAAGATCTGCCCTGAGAATGCGAGCGTGCCAAGCCAGGCGTCGGCGAAGCCGACCGCCTTTTCCGCGCCGAAAACAGCGTCCGCGGCTGCCGCGAGCCCGCTGTCGGCGATCACGACCTTCATGAAGAGGCCGAGCACCATGAGCGCGAGGCCCCACAACATCATGTCGCGGGTCGCCTGCCTCGGCGCCGCGAACTGCGGCACCAGCTGGCCCGGCCGCACGATCGGTCCCGCGACCAGCTGCGGGAAGAACGTCACGAACAGCGAGAAATCCAGGAACGAGCCCAGCGGCTTCGAGCGCCCGAGGTAGACATCGAGCGTGTAGGCCATGGTCTGGAACGTGTAGAACGATATACCGACCGGCAGGATGATGTCCCAAGCGGGCGGCACGTATTCGACGCCGATCGAAGCCATCAGCGCCTGCCAGTTCGCCAGCAGGAACTCGCCGTACTTGAAGAACGCCAGGAAGCCGAGGTTGACGGCCAGCGAGCCCAGCAGCCATGCGCGCCGCACGGCCCGGCCCTTCGCGCGCGCGCTCCAGATGCCGCGCGCGATGTACCAGTCCACGATGGTCGAGATCCACAGCAGGATGACGAACGGCGGATTCCAGGCCGCGTAGAACACGTAGCTCGCGATCAGGAGATTGAGTTTCTTCGCGGTCCACGGCAGCGGCAGCCGGTGCAACAGCAGCACCAGCGCGAAGAACACGACAAAGGTGAGCGAGTTGAAGACCAACGGGTCGCCTTCTTCGGCTTGTTCTCGGCGGCGCTCGCGAGTATGCGCAGCGCCTGAGGCTTGTGCAAACGCGCGGTTTGCGGGACGCTCGACATCGCTCGCGCACAAGGGGACGATCCCCTTTGCCGGTAGCACCGTAGAATCAACAACTTAGGGGGACAACATGCGTCAGATGAATTTGCTCTCGGCTGTGCTCGCGACGGCCTTGCTGGCATCCGGCTGCGCCGCGAAGGCGCCGGCGGTGGACACCGCTGCGGAGGCACAGGCCGTGCGCGACCGCTCGGCGGAATGGCTCAAGCTCGCCCAGGCGAAGGACGCCGCCGGCATCGCGAGCGGCATCTACACGGCCGATGCGGTGACGCTGTTCGACGGCTCGATCCGCCATGGCGCGGCCGAGATCCAGGCCGGGATGGAAGCGGAGACGGCGGCCATGCCGAACGCGACGATCAGCTGGAGCACCAGCGACGTGCGCGTCTCCTCCTCCGGCGACATGGCCTACGAGACCGGATCATGGACCTTCGACCCGGACGGCGATGGCGAGCAGCCGGCGGACAGCGGCGAATTCGTGACGGTGTGGGTCAAGGTGGACGGCGCATGGCGCGCGGCGGCCGACGCCGGCACTTCGCCGAAGGCCGAGGAACCGGCCGCACCCGAGGCCGAAACGGCCGCCTGAGTGGGCGGAGCGGGTCGCGTCGAAGCGCCCGGGCTGCTGCGCGGCCTGACACGCTTCGACGTGACCGCGCTGACGATCAACTCGGTCGTCGGCGCCGGCGTGTTTGCATTGCCCGCGGGGCTCGCGCTGTCCTCGGGACGCTGGAGCCTGGCGGTCGTCTGCGCCGCGTTTGCGGTGGTCGCCACGCTCGCGCTGTCGCTCGCGGAGGTCGCGAGCCGCTTCGACGTCACCGGCGGCCCGCAAGTCTACGCCCAGGCCACCTTCGGCCCGCTGGCCGGCTTCACCGTCGGCTGGCTGTTCACCGTCTCGCGCTTCGCGTCCTTCGCGCTGATCGCGCAGGTCATGCTCGACTACGCGGCAGCGCTCTGGCCCGCGCTGCACGACGACTGGCCGCGTGCGGTCGCGATCACGCTCTTCACTGCGGTGCTCACCGCCGTCAACGTGCGCGGCGTCACCCGCGGCGCCTGGGTCGGCAACGTCCTGACGATCGCCAAGTTGCTGCCGCTGGTCGCGATCGCGCTGGCCGGCATCTGGTTCGCCGGCTGGACCAACCTGCCGACGGCGGAGCCGCAGCAGCCGGGCGGCCTCGTGGAGGGGCTGCAGCTCGCGCTGTTCGCCTGCTTCGGCTTCGAGGTGATCGCGATCGTCGCGGGCGAGATGCGCGACCCGCGCCGCGACATCGCGTTCAGCATCCTCGCGGGGCTCGGGATTTCCTGCCTGCTCTACCTGCTGCTCATGCTGGCGAGCTTCGGCATCCTCGCGGATTCGGCCTCCCATGCGCGCCCGCTCGTCAGCATTGCCGAGCACTTCCTCGGTGCGGCCGGCGGCACGCTGATGGCGGCGGCCGCGGTCGTCTCCTGCGCCGGCGGGCTCGCGGTCGCGATCCTCACCTCGCCGCGCAACATGTTCGCGCTCGCCGAGGCGCAGGACCTGCCGCGCGCGTTCGCCGCGGTGCACCCGCAGTGGCGCACGCCATGGGTCTCGATCGTCGTCTACGCCGTGCTGTCCTGGCTGGTCACGATCACCGGCACGTTCCGCTACCTGCTCGAGCTGTTCGTGATCTCCCGCATGCTCGCCTATGGTTCGACCTGCCTCGCACTGATCGTGCTGCGCCGCCGCGAGGGCCCGGCCCCGGCGCCGGTGCCCGGCGGGCCTGTCATCGCGACGCTGGCGCTCGCCGCCTGCGCGGCGATCGTCAGCACCGCGACGCTGACGTCGGTGCGCGACGTCGCGATCGTGATCGCGATCGGGTTCGTGATCCGCGCCCTCGTCCGCTGGCGCGCCGCGCAGGGCAACTCGCGGTAGCGGCGGCGTTCAGTCCGGCCAGGCGCGGTCCGCCAGGCGGCAACCGCCGCCCGCATCCGCCTGCGAGCGGATGCGCGCACGGGAGTCTTCCACCGGGTTCATGAACGGCGTGCCCGCGGCAAGGTCAGCGGCGCGCTCGAGCTGCCGGTGCGCCTCGTCCAGGCAACCGGCATCGGCCAGCGTGAGCGCCAGGTTGTTGCGCGCCGCCGCATCGCGCGGCGCGAGCAGGATGGCGCGCAGGTACTTGTCCGCCGCCGCCTCCAGGTCGCCGCCGGCATAGGCGACGTTGCCGCGCCCGAGCCAGAACAGCGGCTCCCCGGGCCAGCGCGCGATCGCGGTGTCGTAGGCCGAGGCTGCGGCCTCGCGCTGGCCGGCCGCCTCCAGCCCGATCACGGATTCGAGGTACCGGTCGGCCGTCGCGTGCGAGGGAATCGCCTCGGGCGGCAGCACGGTGATCGCCCAGCGTCCCGCGCGATGCCAGCTCGCGGCAAAACGTTGCCAGCGCATCTCGAGCCGCTGCTGGCGGCCGGAGCGCAGGATCGCGACGTTCTTCTCCGCGTCGTAGCCGACCAGCACCGCGTAGTGCCAGCGCGGCAGGCGCCGGGCGCCCAGGTTCTGCAGCAGCAGCACGGGCCGGCCCTCGGCGAGCTCCGCGACCAGCGCATCGCCATGCTCCGCAAGCACGTAGGCGATGCGCCCGTGCCGGCGCGCGGCGCCGATCAGCTCCGCCTGCAGCGCGCCCTGGCGTCCTGGGATGAAGGTCTGGGGTGCGAGCGCGGCGGGCGCAACGGCAACGCCACTGGCCGCCAGCACGGTCGCGAGCGCGGCCGGGCCGCATTGGTATTCTTCCTGTGGAAAGAACGGCACCGCGCTCAGTTCGATCGAGCGCGGCGCCTGTGGGGAGAGGCCGTCCGTGAGTGGCGGCGAAGCCGCACAACCCGCGAGACCGGCGACCAACGCTGCCGCTGGCAGCGCTGCCCGGTTCACGCCTTCTTGAAGATGTCGATGACGCCGGTGAACTCGAGGATCATCAGCACCAGGAACACGATGCCGATGACCGCGAGCGCATCGCCGCCCGCCGGCGCCTGTTCGAGCTGCTCCGCGAGCAGGGCGAGTTCCGCGTCCGTCAGTGCCGCCAGGCGGCCATCCACCTCGGCGGGATCCACTCCCAGCGCCACCATGCGCTCGCGCACGTCGTCGCGCGCGAGCACCCCGCGCACGGCC
>DATBMQ010000235.1:0-1724 GCA_036554765.1 Steroidobacteraceae bacterium
CGCATCTTGCCCGAGATATGCGCCGTCACGAGGTGGCCGTTCTGCAGCTTCACGCGGAAGGTCGTATTCGGCAGGGTCTCGACGACCTCGCCGTCCATCTGGATTGCTTCTTCCTTCGCCATCCGGTGCTGCCGTTGCGGAAACCGCGCGGATTGTGCCGGAGCCGGTGCTGCGGCGCAATGAAATGTCTCGTCAGCGCCACACCGGGGCCGGATCGGCCACGAGGCCGGCAAGCATCTGCTCGAACTCGCGGCGTGGCAGGTTGCGGCTTCCCAGGCTCGATAGGTGCGGGGACGCCATCTGGCAGTCGATCAGCGGCACGCCGCGCAGCCTGCATTCATCGACCAGGCGTGCCAACGCGACCTTGGAGGCGTCCGTGCGACGCGTGAACATGGATTCGCCGAAGAACACGCGCCCGAGCGCCACGCCGTACAGACCGCCGGCCAGTTCCTCGCCGGCCCAGGTCTCGATGGAGTGCGCCATGCCGTGCCGGTGCAGTTCGAGGTAGGCCGCGTGCATTTCGCGCGTGATCCAGGTGCCGGGGCTGCCGTGCCGGGGGCCGGCACAGGCCTCGATCACCTCCTCGAACGCCGTGTCGATGCGGGTCTCATAGCCGCGCCGGCGCATCGAACGCGCGAGGCTGCGCGACACCCGGAACTCCCCGGGCAGCAGCACCGCGCGCGGGTCGGGCGCCCACCACAGGATCGGCTGCTCCGCCGAATACCACGGGAACACGCCGTGGCGGTACGCATGGATGATCCACTCCGGCGTGAGTGCCCCGCCGACGGCGAGCAGGCCGTTGGGCTCGCGCAGGGCGCGCGACGTCGGCGGCAAGGCGCCGGGCGCGTCAGTCTTCTGCAGCCAGGCAATCCCGGACATCGGCAGGCAGCCTAGCTGGGATGTCCTCGCGCCGGAAGGGCAGGTGCCACACGGCCTGGGCCAGCCACTGGCGGCGGCGGCGGCGCTCGCGGGCCAGCCAGGCGCCGATGGGCCCGGCGAAGCGCTCATCGGCGATGTCGTGCAGCGACCAGACCGGCGTCGGCACGAAGCCACGCAGCAGCTTGTGCTCACCCTGCGTGCCCGGTTCGAAGCGCGCGATCCCTTCGCGCAGGCAGAACTCGATGCCGCGGTAGTAGCAGAGCTCGAAATGGAGACTGTGGAAGTCCCCGGCGGCGCCCCAATAGCGCCCGAACAGGGCCCCGCCACCGCGCAGCGACACCGCGCAGGCAACCGGTTCGCCGCCGAGCTCGGCGAACTCGACGACCAGCGACTCGGGCATGGTGCGCGCAATGCGCGCGAAGAAGTCGGCGTTCAGGTAGGGCGCGTTGCCGTAGCGCGCGAAGGTCAGCGCATGCAGGCGATAGAGGGTCGCCAGAGCCTGGGCGTCGAGCTCCTGCCCGGCGAGACGCCGGCAATGCAGGCCGGACTCCGCCACGCGACGGCGCTCGCGGCGGATCTTCTTGCGCTTCTCCGACGTGAACGAACCGAGCCAGTCGTCGAAATCGCGGTGCCCCTCGTTGCGCCAGTGGAACTGGCAGTCGAGCCGCGGCAACAGGCCGGCGGCAGCCAGCGATTCACGATCACCCGCCGCCGGGAACAGCACGTGCAGCGAGGAGACGCGCAGCTCGCGCGCGAGTTCGCGCGCGGCGGCCACCAGTTCGCCGCGCAGCTGTTCCGAGCGCGCCAGCACGCGCGGCCCGGTCGCCGGCGTGAACGGCACGGCG
>DATBMQ010000236.1:0-2368 GCA_036554765.1 Steroidobacteraceae bacterium
GAACCTGCAGGAGGTGCGCGCGCGCGGCGGCATGCTCTACGTGTTCGCCGACCCGGAATCCGGCATCGAGCCTTCGGACGGCGTCGAGGTGATCACGATGCCGAGGCACGTGAGCTACTTCCAGTCGCCCGCGGTCTACACGCTGCCGCTGCAGCTGCTCGCCTACCACGCCGCCGTGCTGAAAGGCACGGACCTCGACCAGCCGCGCAACCTCGCCAAGAGCGTGACCGTCGAGTAGCAGAAAAAGGTGTCTGCCTCCTTTTTGGCACCGCCAAAAAGGAGGCAGACACCTTTTTCTGATGTTCGACGCCAGGTTCTACCAGCGCTATTACGTTGATCCGCAGACGCGCGTGGCCTCGCGCGAGGACACCGTGCGGCTCGGCCGCTTCGTCTGCGCCTACGCGGCCTACCTCGGCTTCACGGTCAGGCGCGTGCTCGACGCCGGCTGCGGCCTCGGCCACCTGCGCCACGCCGTGCGCGAGTTCTTTCCGCACGCGCGCTACGTCGGACTCGAGACCAGCGAGTACCTCTGCCGGCGCCACGGCTGGACCCGCGGCAGCATCGCCCGCTCCGCGCCGAAGCAGCCGTTCGACCTGGTCTTCTGCCACGACGTGCTCCAGTACCTGGAGGACCGCGAGGCCGTCCCGGCGCTCGCCAACCTGGCGCGGCTCTCCCGTGGCGCCCTGTACTTCAGCGTGCTGACGCGGGAGGACTGGCGGCGCACCGCCGACACCTCCAGGACCGACGGCGCGGTCCACCTGCGGCCCGCAGCCTGGTACCGGACCCGTCTGGCACGGCATTTCCGGCCCCTGGGTGGGGGATTGCTGGTCCGGCGCGGCTTCGACCCGCTCCTGTGGGAGCTGGAGCGTCCATGGACCGCGCCGAAAGCCGCCCGCCGGCCCCGCCGCCGGGCGAATTGATCTAGAATCGGCGACTGCCAGCAAGGTCCCCACGGGACCACCAACACGGGGGAGTGACCGACGATGTCGTTTCCGAAGAATCCGGGCCTGCGTGCCCTCGGTGCCGCGGTGGCCGCGGCGGTGGCGCTCAGCGCATGCAGCGGCGGCAGCGCCAACGACGCGCTGCCATTGATCCGCGCGACGCTCACGATCAAGACCGTCTCACAGGGCGGCGTCTGCGATTCCGTGCGCGTGCGCCTCACGCCCAAGGAACTGATCGGCCAGTCGAACAAGTACGCCAACAACAAGATGATGGTCTCCGAGGTCGCGATGACCGGCCCGACCGACGAAGGCGGCGCACCGATGTGCAACGGCACCGGCGAGACGCTGCCGATGGCGACCGGCAACTGGGAGTTCACCGTGGCGCTCGCGTCCGGCACCACGACCTGCGTGCGCAACATCCAGGCCGACGGCGACCTGTCGATCGTGTTCATCGACGGCGTCGAGGGCTGCGGCGGCAACGGCAACGGCGCAGCCGAAGCCATACCGATGCTGGAAATGCCGACCGACGGCGCGGTTCCGGCCGATGGCGCGGAAGCGCCTGCGGACAGCGAAGCGCCTGCCGGGCCCGCCGCCGGCTGACGCGACGCGCGAGCTTCGAACAGGAGCCGGCACGGGCAACCGTGCCGGCTTTTTTCACCCTTGGCCGAGAACCTTCCTGCCTGGCTGCCGCCGCTGCTGAAGACGACGGGCGCGGTCGCGCCAGCATTGGCCGCGCGCATCATGGCGGAGCTGATCTCCCGCCCGCGCGGACGCAACCCCACGCAGCCCTTCGAGCTCGTCAAGCCCGTCGCGGAGCGCGAGGTCGAGCTGCGCCCCGGATTGTTCGCGCTCGTCACCGGCGACAGCGGCCCGGCCGTGCTCGCGCTGCACGGCTGGCGCGGCCGGCCGACGCAGTTCCGCCCGCTGGCGTCGGCGCTCCTGGCGCACGGCTGTCGCACGATTTCGATCGACGGACCCGGCCACGGGCGCTCGAAAGGTGAGCACGCGACGCCGAAGCTTTATGGCGAGCTCCTGATCGAAGTCGCGAAGATCGCGGGTGGCGCGCACGCCGTCATCGGCCATTCCTTCGGCGGCGCAGCGCTGGGCGCGGCGCTCGCGCTCGGCTTGCGGCCAAAGCGGCTCGTGATCGCCTCGGCACCGACGCGCGTCAGCCGGATGCCCGCCGCGTTCGCGAAGTCCGCCGGGCTTCCGGCAAGGGCGATGCCCCATTACGAGTGCCTGCTGGAAGGCCACGCCGGCCGGCCGATCGCCGAGCTCGACCTCGTCGCGACCGGCCCGCGCTGCGGCATCCCGGCGCTGCTGGTGCACGACCGCGGCGATGCGGTGATCCCCTACGCGGACGCGGAAGCGCTGGCGGCCGTCTGGCCGCAGCTCGCAGTCATGACCACCGACGGCCTCGGGCATCG
>DATBMQ010000244.1:0-7273 GCA_036554765.1 Steroidobacteraceae bacterium
ACAGCATGTTGACGGCGATCAGCCAGGCGCCGATGCGCGTGTAGAAGCCGGCGATGACCAGCACGGGGGCGAGCAGCTCGCCGACGTAGACGCCGTACTTCAGGAACGCGGGGAGACCGCTCGCGTTCAGCGCCGGGCCCATCCAGTCGATGCCGTTCGTGATCTTGCCGATGCCGTGCATCAGGATCAGGATGCCGAGTGTGACGCGCAGGATGAGCTTGCCGCTGTCTTCATTCATGTCCGGGTCTCCATGGGAGGCTGCGGGCGGGCGGCCACAGCATACGTCGCCAGGGTGAAACTGCCAAAACAGCGGCCTCAGGTCCGCACGCGGACGGCCCGCCGCGCCGACCAGCGTGCCGTGAAGGCGAGCAGCAGCCCGACCAGCAGCAGGTGCGCGAGGATGCCGTCCACGAACCAGGCCGCGATGAAGGGCGGCGGCGTCGCCCGCGACAGCGGCACGACGACGTAGTTCATCGCGGCCCAGGTGACGATGCCGTACCCAAGGCCCGCGCCGACCGGGCGCTCCACCAGCGCCGGCCAGCGGCGGCAGGCGAGCCAGTAGACCGCCGCCATGCCGAAGGCGATCAGGAAGTGCAGTGCGAGGCCGAGTGCAGCGGTCGCGGCGCCACCGGAAAAGGCGTCCTTGCCGAGCAGCCCCGCGGCGATCGCCTGGAGGATGCGGGCGGGCGGCGTGCCGCCGTAGAGATACCAGAAGGCGCAGGCGTTGACGATGTCGAGGGACGCGGCGGCCGCGCCACCGGCCAGGATGACGTCGCGCGCGCGCGGCCGCACCGGCGGTCAGCCCGTCTTGCGGCTCATCAGCAGCAGGACGACGCCCAGCGCCAGCGCGCCGCCTGCCGCCCACTTCGGCACCTCGATGCGCTCCTTCTCCTTGAGCGACAGCTCGATGCCGGCGATGTTCGCCTCGTGCTCGTCCTTGGTGTAGCTGAACTCACCCTTGGCGAGGCCGAAGCCGCCCGCGACGACCAGCACGACACCGGCGACGGGCAGGATCCAGTTCTTCATGGCTTGCCGCCTCCTTTGGCGATTTCCTCCGCCACCTTGCGATAGGCCTCGCGAAACGGCAAGCCTTCCCTTGCGGCCAGCTCGTTGGCGCGCTCCGCGGCATGGATCGACGGGTCGAGACGGATGTTCGAGGGCAGGAAGCGCAGCCCTTCCAGTGCCGCGGGCAGGATGGCGAGCGCCCCGGCGCAGCAATCGATGCCGCGGAACAGCGGCGCCTTGATGAGCTGCAGGTCGCGCTGGTAGCCGGATGGCAGCCGCGCGAAGACGGCCAGCGCCTCGACCAGGCAGGCGAGCGCGGTTGCCGAGCGGCCGCGGATGAGCTCGAACACGTCCGGGTTGCGCTTCTGCGGCATGATCGAGGAACCCGTCGTCACGGATTCGGGCAGCTCGACGAACGCGAACTCGCGCGTGAAGAAGAGCAGCACGTCGGCCGCGAGCCGGCCGAGGTCCTGCATCAGCAGCGTGATCTCGAACAGGACCTGCGCCTCGGCCTTGCCGCGCGAGAGCTGCACGGCCGTCACGGGCTCCTGCGTCTCCGCGAAGCCGAGCCTGGCGCGCGTCGCCTCGCGCGAGATGGCGAGCCCCGGCGTGCCGTAACCCGCGGCGGAGCCGAGCGGGTTGCGGTCGATGCGGCGCAGCGCCTGGCGCAGGCCCTGTGCATCGTCGCGGACCTCGGTCGCGAAGCCGCGCGCCCACCAGTCCACGCTCGAGGGCATGGCCTGCTGCATGTGCGTGTAGCCGGGCAGTGCGACGTTGCCCTGGCGCGAGGCCAGCGCATGCAGCGCCTCGGCGACCGCGTCGGCGCCCGCCGCGAGCCCGGCGACGGCGTCCTTCAGGTAGAGGCGCAGCGCCGCCAGCACCTGGTCGTTGCGCGAGCGGCCGAGATGGATGCGCGCGCCCGCGTCGCCGATGCGCACCGTCAGGCGCGCCTCGAGCGCCGTCTGCCCGTCCTCTTCCTCGAGCGTGACGTGCCAGTCGCCGCGCGCGTGCGCCGACCCGAGCGCCAGCAGGCCGTCGCGGATCCTCGCGAGGTCCTCCATCGACAGCAGCCGTGCCTCGGCCAGCATCTCCGCGTGCGCGATCGAGGCGCGCACGTCGTAAGGCACGAGCCGGTCGTCGAGTGCGTGGTCCTCGCCCGCTGTGAAGGCGAGCACGCGCGAATCGAGCGGGGCGCCCTTGTCCCAGAGCCGTGTCACGACGCGGCCGACTCCGGGTGCTGCTCCGCGGGCGTCAGCGCCTTGACGTCGGCGACGATCAGCGTGCCCGTGCCCTCGTTGGTGAACACCTCGGTCAGCACGCTGTCGCGCACGTCGAAGGAGATCACGTGCACGCGGCGCACGCCGCCCCGGATCGCGGCCTCGATCGCGGACGCCTTCGGCAGCATGCCGCCCTCGAGGCTGCCGGACTGCTCGAGCCGGCGCAGGCCGGCGAGGTCGGTGTAGGACACGAGCGAGCGCGGGTCGTCCCTGCGCTCCAGGATGCCGGGCGCGCCGGTACAGAGGATCAGCTTCTCGGCCCCGAGCGCGGCGCCGATCGAGGCGGCGACGGTGTCCGCATTGATGTTGAGCACGACGCCGGCGTCGTCCGACGACACCGGGCTGACGACCGGCATCAGGCCGGCGTCGAGCTGCTTCTTCAGCACGGCCGTGTCGATCGAGGCGATGTCGCCGACGAAGCCGTAGTCCACCGACTCGCCGTCCACCTTGACCGGCGGGCGGCGGTTCGCGCGCACCAGCCCCGCGTCCACGCCCGAGAGGCCGACCGCGTCGATGCCGAGCTCGCGGCAGGCCGCGAGGATGCGCGTATTGATGAGCCCGTTCAGCACCATGGTGGTCGCGTCGATCGACCGGTCGTCGGTGACGCGCCGGCCGCGCACCATGCGCGGTTCGATGCCGAGCGAGCGCTGCATCTCGTCGAGCTGCGGCCCGCCCCCGTGAACCAGCACGACCCGGATGCCGAGGTGGTGCAGGATCGCGATCTGCTCGATCAGGGCGCGCGTCCGTCCGACGTCGCCGAACACGGCGCCGCCGGCCTTGACCACGAAGGTCTTGCCCTTGTAGAGGCGGATGTAGGGCGTCGCGCCGCGCAGCGCCGCGATCACGGCGGCCTGGTCGACCCGGTGGATCACCATCGTTTCCTCGCTCCCTTCAGTGCCGGCGGCCGTTGCCGCCGAGCAGACGATAGAGTACCGCCATCTGCACCACGAGGCGGTTGTGGGCCTGCTGCAGCACGCGGCTGCGCGGGCCGTCCAGCACCTCGTCGGCGATCGCGACGTTGCGGCGCACGGGCAGGCAGTGCATCAGGTGGCAGCCCGCCGCGGCCGGCGCAAACCAGGACTCCCGCACCATCCAGTCGGCGAGCCCGGCGCGCGCGCGCGCATCGGCCTCGGCGTCGCCATAGTGCGCCGTCGAGCCCCATTCCTTGGCATAGACGACCTGGGCTCCCGCGAGCGCCGCGTCGCGGTCGTCGGTCTCGGTGACGCCGCCGCCCGAGGCCGCGGCCGCGCGCCGCACCTTTTCCATGAGTTGCGGCGGCAGCGCGTAGCCCTCGGGGCGCAGCACCACCACCTCCATGCCGCGCAGGGCCGCCATGTGCGAGACCGCCGCGGGCACGGCGAGCGGCAGCGCCCTGGGGTGGTTCGCCCAGGCGAGCACGAAGCGCGCGCGGCGCGGCACCCCGAGGTCGTCGAGCGTCTTCCAGTCGGCCAGCGCCTGGCAGGGATGATTCGCGGAGGATTCCATGTTGATCAGCGGATTGCGGCAGAGCGAGGCGATGGAGGCGAAGGTGCGCTCGGAGAGGTCGGCGGCCAGGTCGCGGCCCTCGGCGAAGGCGCGCACGCCCAGCGCATCGCAGTAGGAGTCGAGCACCGGGATCGCCTCGCGGATGTGCTCGGCCGCCGCGCCCGTCATGGTGACGCCGCTGCGGGTTTCCAGCTGCCAGCTGCCGGCGCCCGGCGTCACCGTCACGGACTCGCCGCCGAGGCGCGCCATGGCGACGCGCATCGAAGTCATCGAGCGCAGCGACGGATTGAAGAAGAGCAGCCCGAGCACGCGTCCGGCGAGCGCCGCCGGTTCCGGCCGCTCGCGCAGGCGATCGGCGAGCGCCAGCAGGTCCACCACCTGGTCGCGGCCGAAGTCCGCGAGGTCGAGGAAGTTCTTCACGCGCCGACGTCCGCGAGCGCGTCGCGCAGCAGCGCGACGTGGGACTCCGCGAGCGTGAATGGCGGCAGCAGCCGCAGCACCTGCGGGTCGCCGCTGGTGCCCGCCAGGATGTCGCGCGCGAGCAGGGCGGCGTGGACTTCCTTCGCGGGCCGGCGTGTCTTCAGGCCCAGCAGGAAGCCTTCGCCCTGGGTGCCCGTGACCGGGCCGACGACGCAGGTCTCGCGGATGAGGGCGGACACGTGGCGCACGTTTCCGAGCAGGCCCTCGCCCTCGATCGCGTCGATCACGGCCGTGACCACGGCGCAGGCGAGCGGGCCGCCGCCGAAGGTCGTGCCGAGCGCGTCGGGCTTGAGCGCGGCGGCGACCTTCGCGCCCATCAGCAGTGCGCCCACCGGGAATCCGGCGCCCAGCGCCTTGGCCGTGGTGATCATGTCCGGCACGACGCCATAGAGGTTGGCCGCGAACGGGTGCCCGGTGCGGCCCATGCCGCACTGCACTTCGTCGAAGATCAGCAGTGCCCCGGTGGCGTCGCAGCGCTGGCGCAGCGCCGCCAGGTAATCGCGGCCCATGTCGAAGGCGCCGCCGACGCCCTGCACGGGCTCGACGATCACGGCCGCCGTCGCCCGGGTGATGCCGGCCGTGAGCGCCGATGCATCGCGCCGCGGCAGGAACGCCACGTCGAATGGCGCGCGCGGGAAGCCATACCACTTCGCCATCGCGCCCCAGGTGACGGCGCCGGCGGCCGCGCTGCGGCCATGGAAGCTGCCCTCCAGCGCGACGACCTGCGAACGGCCCGTGATCCGGCAGGCGAGCTTTAGCGCGTTCTCGTTCGCCTCCGCGCCCGTGTTGACGAAGAAGACCGTGTCGAGCGGCAGCTTCGAGAACTCCACGAGCCGGCGCGCGGCGTGCGTGCGGACTTCCATCGGCACCGCGTTGCTCTGGAAGTGCACGGCGCGCGCCTGTGAATCCAGCGCGGCCAGCCAGCCGGCGTGCCCGTAGCCGAGCGCCGCCACCGCATGCCCTCCGTACAGGTCGAGGATCCGGCGGCCGTCGCGGGTCGTGAGCCACACGCCCTCGGCCGCGACGACTTCGACCGGGTACTGCGCAAAGACCGGGGCCAGGTGGTCCACGGTCAGGTCCAGCCCGGTGCGGGCGCCGTCAGCCCCTCGCTCTCGTCGAATCCGAGCAGCCGGTTCATCCACTGCATGGCGCCGCCGGCCGCGCCCTTGACCAGGTTGTCCACGACCGCCATCACGACGATCGTGTCGCCGTTGGCCGCGGCGGATAGGTGGGCGTAGTTGCTCGCGACCACGTCCTTTACGCGCGGCGGCTCGTCGAGGACGCGCACGAAGGGCTTGCCGGCGTAGAAAGCACGCAGCGCCGCGATCGCCCCCGCGCCGTCGAGCGGCTTCGCCAGCTTCGCCTGCACGGTCGCATGGATGCCGCGCGCGAAGGGGCCCGAGTGCGGCACGAAGGCGAGCTGCAGGTCGCGGCCCGACGCCGCCCGCGCGAGCGCGCGGATCTCGGCCGCGTGGCGGTGGGTGAGGGCGTTGTAGGAATAGAGGTCGCCGTGCCGTTGCGGATGGTGGGTGCCCGCGATCGGGCTGCGCCCCGCACCGGTCGAGCCCGTCACCGCGGACACGAACACCGGCCCGTCGGCGAGGCCGAGCTTGAGCAGCGGCACCGTGGCGAGCAGCGTCGCCGTCGCGAAGCAGCCGGGATGCGCGACGTGCGGCGTCGGCGAGCGGTCGAGGTGCTCGGGCACGGCGCAGGTGAACAGCTGCGCGCGGGCCGGCGCGCCATGCGCATGCCTGTAAACGCGCTCGTATTCCGCGAGATCGGCATAGCGGTAGTCGGCCGAGATGTCGACCACGGCGGGATTGGCGCCCGCGGCCTCGGCCTTCTTCAGGATGGAATCGATCAGCACGTCCGAGACGCCGTGCGGCGCGGCCGCGAGCACGGCGGCGCGCGGCTTGCGCGCGACGACGTCGCCGGCATCCGCAATGGAGACGTAACGGAGATCCCCGCAGGCCGCCGCGAGGTGCGGGAAGGCCTTCGCCACCGGCTCGCCGGGCTGGCTGTCCGAGGCGATCGCCGCCAGCGCGAGGCGCGGGTGCGCGAGCGTGAGGCGCAGCAGCTCGCCGGCCACGTAGCCGGTGCCGCCCAGGATGACCGCGGGCACCTTCGCGCTCATTCCGCGAACTCCCGGGAATGCGCGACCGCGTCCAGGCCGACGGCGGAGATCACGCAGTCGCCGAGCGCCGCGCCATTCGTCATGGCATTGAACGCCGGGACGCCCAGCTGCTCGCGGATGATGTCCACGCCGACGGAGTTGTCCGTCGACGGTCCCGTGACGACCGCGGGCTCGATGCCGAAGCGCTCGCGCAGCAGCCTGACGCCGCCCCAGGCCGCGACCGGGTCGTTGGCCGAGAGCACCACGGCCGTGAGCGCCTGCCGGATGTCCGGCGCGTCGAGGATGGCCTCGACGCCGTAGGCGCCGAGGATGCCGTCGCCCAGCTCGAAGACGATGACGTCGGGCTTGCCGGCGGCCATCTCGGTCAGCATCGTGCGCGTCAGTGCGGGGCCGTTCTTCGCGGTCGTGGTCACCACGCCGAAGTCGGTGAAAATCGCGGATCGGCGCGCGCCCGAGTCCTCCATCGCCAGGATGTCGCGCCGCAGCGAGACGCCGGTCGCCTTGAAGGCGTCGATCGAGAGGCCCCGGTGGCGCATGCGCGAGATCATCGCGCAAGCGGCCGCGGTCTTGCCGGCCTCCATGCAGGAGCCCGCCAGCGCGACGACCGGCACGCCGTTGGTCTCGAGCCTCGCGTCGGGATCGAGCTTGCGCATGCCGGCGCGGGCCGGCACGCCGATGCGCTCGCCGAGATAGGGGAAGTGCAGCACGACGCCCAGCACGCGGCAGTCGAAGGGCCGGCCCTTCTCCGGAGTCGCCGAGTCGCAGACGCCCAGCACGCCGCCGATGTTCAGCATCTGGATCACGTCGCCGGCCGCCAGCTTTTCCGGCAGGTGCCCCGAGTAGCCGAACAGCGCCTTGCGATGGCCGAGCGCCCCCACCACGACGTTGCCGC
>DATBMQ010000245.1:0-23496 GCA_036554765.1 Steroidobacteraceae bacterium
GGATGCTGCTCGCCTGCATCGCGATCCTGATGGCGGCGATCGCCCGGATCGTGCGGTTCCTGGTGTTCGGGACCGAGGTCCCGCCCGGCCCGCCGCGAATCGAGTTCAGCGCGGTCCCGGCGCTCGGCACCGACCTCCTGATCGCGGCGGCGATGATTCGCGACTGGCGCACGCTCGGACGCGTGCACCTGGCTTACTGGATCGGAGGCGGGCTCTGGGTGGCAATACAGTTCGGCCGCATCCCATTCTCGAAGACGCCCGAGTGGCACGCCTTCGCGAACTGGCTGCTGACGTTCTAGCGCGAGGTCTCAGCCCGGGTCTGCAAACTCGTGGCCGCGCAGCGGGATCAGCGTCAGGGCGCCGCCCGCCTGCTTGCCGGCTTGCACGAACAGCGCCGGCAGATAGAGCCGGGCATTGCAATGACGGCAGGTGTTCCAGCCCTGACGATAGTCGGCGACCGGCATCAGCCAGCGCTTGAGGCAGGCGCCGCAGCTGACGACCGCCGCGACCGAGACGACGGCGAGCGCGTCGTTGCCGCCGCTCTCGACGGTCATGCCGTCCATCATCACGACGTGCTTGCCGGTGTCGGGGTCGTCGAACTCGACGACACCGTGAGGGTGAACCTTGCGTTCGCTGCCGCTTCCTGCCATGCGCATCTCCCCGTAGAGCGCACATTTCCGGGTCCGGCGAGTCGGGTGCAGCCCGGCTTCAGTCCGGTTCGAACCTACCTTACGCCCAAGCCCACGCCGGTGCCAGCCTGCCGCTTGCAGCGGTTATCCTGCAGCGTCTAGCCTCGCAATACGGGCCCCGGTGGCGAAACTGGTAGACGCTACGGACTTAAAATCCGTTGGCCGCAAGGCCATGCAGGTTCGACTCCTGCCCGGGGCACCAATGGTGGCTACTTGATCGCGTTCAACTCGGTCGTCGACGTCGCGCCACCGAGTTTCGACACCTGCTTCACGACGACGCCGTGCTCGATGGACTTCCAGTACTCGTCCAGCGACGGGCCGGTCGGCGTCGCCAGCGTGCGCGTGTAGCGCACGCATTGGAAGCGGCCTGCGGGGACCTGGATGGTCTCGCGCAGCGACACGATCTTCATCGTGCCGGCAAAGGTGGAGGCGGTCGAGACCTGCGATCCCGCCGTGTAGGTCGCGGCCACCGCCTTGATCTTCCAAGTGCGGCCTGCACAGGCGCGGAACATCGGCTCGCCCATGAGCGCAGGGCGGAAGTCCGTGCGCGAGCTTCCGCTAGAGCTGCGCGATGCCGTGGCCGCGATCATCGATACGTCATCCTGGACCTTGTACTTGTTCGTGACGACCTCGTTGACCTTGCCGCGTGCGACGGCGACGCTCGCGCGCTCCGCGGTGAACTCGGTCCAGCGGTGGGAGTACTGAGTGACCGGACCGCCCGAATCCGAGCGGCGGTACAGGTAGGTCGTCGCGGGATCCGGCTTGCCGAATTCGACACAGCCGTCCACGGCAGCCGGCGCCACCCGCGGCACGAACACGGTGACGGCCGCGAACACGAATGCGGCGGTGTAACGATCGCTGCGCCGCATGCCAGGCAAGGACCTTGCCGGCGCCGGCGTCACGGTGCCGTCGACGGAGCGCGGCTCCGCTGAAACGTGCGGACGTCTCCCACGGCCTGCAGCAGCAGGGAGTGGATCGCCTGGTGGGCAAGCTGGTTGATCCGCTCGTTCGGCTTCCCCGACAGCATGTAGCTCTTGCCCTCGACTACGCCGGACGCATAGTCCTTCTCGAGCAGGATCTTGCCGGAACCGTCCAGCACCGAAACCCGCATGCTGATCTCGACTTCGGGCGTGATGGCAAAGCCGAGGTTCTTCAGCTGCGGAAATCCATAACGAAAATCTTTGGCCTCGGGCCGGACCACGATCGAGTACCGTTCCGCACCGGCGAGCTCGTTGGACAGTGTAGCCCCTTCCATGGCCGCCTCGGAAAAGACCTTATAGGCGATCTCGCGGGTCATCATCCCGATTGGCGTGGTCAGTTTTGCTCCGCTGCCGGTGAAGCTCGTCGCACCCGCGGTGACCAGCCGTTCGTCGTCAGCGCGCGTCGTGTAAACGAGCACGCGCCCCGGGACCTTCTCCTCGGCGGTCACGGCGGTGGCCGGGACGTAATCCGCGCGATAGGCGATCGACGAGGCGCAGCCTGCAAGAGCCAGCAGCGCCGATGCCGCCAGGAGCGATCGGGCGACGCGGTTCATGAAACCTCCCTAGCGGGGGTAGATCCCCATCGTCATGAGCCGCCAGTTGCCGCCCTCGTTGAGGTACTCGATCTCGCCGTAGACCTGGGCACGATCGCCGGCCTTGTGGTCGGTATGGAAATAGGTGTCCGCGGTGAACTCGAGTTCCGCCTCGTAGCTCACGATCGCGGACTGCATCTCCGGCGGGCCATCGTAGCGCACCGCGGTTTCCTTGTAGGACACGATGCGCGCGGCGTCCGGCACGACCATGTTGGCGTTGGCGAGCAGCCGCTCCTGCCCGAGTGCCGCATCCGGGCCACGCGCCGGCGTGCCCGCAGCCGTCGTGCCCGTGGCGGCATCGTCCGCGCCAGGCTGGGCCGCGTCGGGCGCGGAAGTTCCGCCACCGCAAGCCGCCAATTGCACCAACAGGAAAAGCACCACGCCCATGCGGGGCATGGCCAAGAGATTACTGTTCATTCTCCGTCCCCCCTCGAACGGCGAGTCCGTGACCGCCGGATCCGTCGCCTACTTCATCAGGCCCAGAATGTACTCCACGGAAGCCCGGACGTCCGCTTCGGTCTTGGCTCCACCCTTGGGCGGCATCGACTTCGTGCCCTTGACGACCGAAGCCGTCACCGCGTCCACGCCCATCTTGACGAACGGCGCCCATGCAGCCTTGTCGCCGGTCTTCGGCGGCATCATCGCGTGACATCCGGCGCAGGCCTTGTCCCAGACCGCCTTGCCGACGGGAGCGTCGCCAGCCCCGGCGGTTGCCGGCAGCATGACGGTGAGCACAGCCACTGTGATCAGCATTGACCGAAACATCTTGGACTCCTTCTTAGTCGAGCGGAAACCGGCCCCGCCGCAACGTCATTTTCGCTGCGGGCGCGCCGGAAGTCAGGCGTGGAAAACCCCTAGTTGCGTCCGCATTGCCCTCGGTTCCGATAGTATGTCAACCCTGCACGCGAGGCGTTTCGAGCCGAGGTCGATGACGCGAGGCCCGGGAATCGCTCTGGTACGTTCTGCGGTCCTGGTACTCGGGATCACGGGCGGGAGCATCTGGCATTCGAGCCCGGCGTCGGCACAGGTGATCAGGCCGGCGGTGTCCGACGACTTTCGCGCCGTGTACGCGACGCCGCAGGAAATTGCCCAGGGCAAGCGCATCGCCGACGCCTCCTGCGCCCGCTGCCATGGCCCCGGCGGCATCAGCACCGCGAAGGGCGTGCCGCACCTGGCCGGCCAGCGCGCCGTGTACCTGCACCAGGAACTGCTGGCCTACAAGAAGGGCACGCGCGGCAAGAACATGATGGCCGAGGCGGTCACGTTCCTGAGCGACGACGCGCTGCTGAAGGTGTCGGCGTGGTACGCAAGCCTGGATCCCGCCTCGCCCGCGCCCGCGGCTGCTCCCAGGAATTCCGCCGCGACGCCCGACCCCCTCGGCGCCGGAGCGGCTGTCGCCGCCGGATGCGGGTCGTGCCACGGCGAGGCGGGCATCAGCGCGATTCCCGGCATGCCGAGCCTCGCCGGACTCGACCCGAAGTACCTGGTGGCGGCCACGAATGCCTATCGCAACGGGCAGCGCAGGCATGACCTGATGAAGGCGCTGGTGGCGGGACTGGCCGATGCCGACATCGAGAATGTCGCACTCTTCTATGCCTCGCAGAAGCCGGCCAGGGCGAAGACGCCTGCCGCCGGCAACAAGGCTGCCGGCAAGGCGGCGGCCGCCGGCTGCGCGGGATGCCACGGCGAGTCCGGGGTCAGCGCCGGCACCACGCCGAGCCTCGCCGGCCAGGACGCCCAGTACTTCGTCGCGGCGATGCGCGCGTACCAGGACGGTTCACGCGCCGACCCGCTGATGAAGGGCCCGGCGTCGGCGGTCGCGGAGTCGGCGCTTGCGGACCTGGCCGCGCACTATGCGAGCCTGCAACCGCAGCCGCCGAAGATCGCCCGGGCGCTCAGCACCTCGGACTGGGCCGATCGCTGTGACCGCTGCCACGGCGTCAACGGCAACAGCACCGACCCGCGCGTGCCGGCACTCGCAGCGCAGCGCGCCGAATACATCGAGGCCATCCTGAACGCCTACCGCACCGGCTCCCGCAGGAGCCAGGCGATGTCGGCGATGTCCAAGGTGCTGACCGAGGCCGATGTCAGCCAGCTCGCCGGGCACTATGCGCGCCAGAAGGCCCGCGCCGTCGTGTACGTGCAGCTGCCGCCGAAAGGGAACCCGCGATGAATGACGTTCCGCTCCACCGGCTCTATCGCCACTTCTCGGAACTGCCTTACAGCCTGCGCGCGCTCTACACGGCGGTGCTGATCATCCTGGGCCTCGGCTACCTGTTCGCGCTCGTCTACCTGTTCCACACGTATTCCGCACGGGACGGGAATCCCGGCTCGCTGTCGTACCAGGACCTCGTGATCGCCTACACGGGCAGCGGCGAGGCCTCGCGCCTCGAGTCGGCGCTGCGCGGGCCGATGTCCACCATGTTGCCGCAGGACGAGCTCAACCAGATCGTGGAGTGGGTGCAGAAGGGCTCGGATCGCGACGGCTACGAGGTGGAGATCCGCGCGATCCTGGACGAGCGCTGCATGGGCTGCCACGACGGCAGCAATCCGCATCTCTCGAACCTGGCGGGCTTCGACAACGTCATGAAGGTCACCGAGCAGGACACGGGCGCGGACATCTTCACGCTGGTGCGCGTGTCGCACATCCACCTGTTCGGCATCAGCTTCATCTTCTTCATCCTCGGCCTCATCTTCAGCCACGCCTACGTGCGGCCGGTATGGTTCAAGGTGCTGGTCATCACGCTGCCATTCGTCGCGGTCATGACCGACGTCAGTTCGTGGTACTTCACCAAGCTGTATCACCCGTTCGCGTGGGTGGTGATGATCGCAGGCGGAACCATGGGCCTGTGCTTCGCTTTCATGTGGGTCGTGTCGATGTACCAGATGTGGATTTCGCCGGCCCCGGCGAAGGTCGCGCAGCGGGAAGCCGCCGACCGGCACGGCGTCGGCTGAGCGCCTAGCGGGCGGGCTGGCTCGCGTAGAAGGCGGCGACGCTCTCGATGACCGAGTCGCTGTAAGGCAGGCTCATGTTGTGCATCGTCGAGCTCTCGCGGCGATTGTCGCGATACGCCCGCAGCGCCATGATCAGGTAGTCGCGGTCCTGCCCGCTGATCTTCGGCGTGGCCACGGCGGCGTTCTGGATGCCGGGGCCGTGGCAGCGATCGCACTTGTCGATCAGGTCCTGGACCAGGGTCTCGCCTCTCTCCGCCGGCCTCGATTTCTGGATCGAGTAGAAGGCGGCGATGTTCTCGACGTCCTGCTGGCTCAGGTCGCCGACGTAGGCCTCCATCCCCGCATGCCGGCGGGTCTTGCGGTAGGCCTTGATCGCGTTCACCAGGTACTGCGCGTCCTGGCCCGCGAGATTCGGCGTCGCGGCGTCGGTGCTCACCCCGTGCGAGCCGTGGCAGCCGCCGCAGACCGCAGTCAGCGGCTCGCCCGCAGCCGCGTCGCCGAATGCCGGCGCCGCGCGTTCAGCCGGTGCCTGGGAAGCGAAGTACAGCGCGACGCTCTCGACGTCCAGCTTGCTCAGGCGGCGCAACAGCGAATGCATCGGATCCGTGGTACGCACGCCGTTCAGGTATTCATGGACCGCGACGACCAGGTAGTGCGGCTGCTGTCCGGCCAGCGACGGCATGCCCGCCGTGGCCGTATTGCCGTCCGCGCCATGGCAGCGCGCACAGTCCGCGGCCAGCGCCTTGCCGTGCTCGTACGGGAGGAAGCGGGGTGCCGCCGCATCGGCGGCGCCCTGGATCGCCGGCAGGCCGGAGTAATACGCGACGACATTGCGTACGTCCGCTTCGCTCATGCCGCCGATCATGTCGCGCAATGCTGCGTGGGTGCGCCGGCCTTCCAGGTAGGCCTGGATGGACGCATGCAGGTAGCGCGCGTCCTGGGCCGCGAGGTGGGGAATGCCGGGTGCAGCGCCCTTGCCGTCCAGCCCGTGGCAGCCCTTGCAGTCGCGTTCCGCGAGCGCCTTGCCGGCGTCGAGGTCGGCCGGCTGCGCCTCCGGCGCCGTGGCCGAGGTCGTTCCATCCCGGTCCGGGCACCCGACCAGCGCCGCCGAGCAGACCACAGCCAGCAAGAGTCGCTTCATCCGAAACCTCTCTGCCCGGGAGGATAGTACTCCCTCACGTGCCGCCCAGGCTGCCCAGAAAGCCCGCCAGCACCAGCACCAGCAGCGTCAGCCCGAAGGCCAGCAGCACGATTCCCAGGATCTTCGAGCCCCGCGTCATGCGCCGCGACGGGACGTCCACCAGGTACTTCTCCAGCTGCCCGGTCGCGACCAGTTCGTCGTATTCCAGCTGGTGTTCGCGCCGGAAATCCTCGAGCGGCATGGAGCCGGTGAACATCACGACGTCGGGCGGCGGCAGCTTGTCCGGCCGGAAGTGGTTGTTGAAGAAGTGCACCGTGAACAGGAACAGGATCGCGAGGAACGCTTCCTCGCCGTGCGCGAGCGTGGCGATGTTGAAGATCCAGCCGGGCAGGATCGCGGCGGTCCACTCCTTGAACCAGAGCATCAGGCCGCTGCCGCCGACGATCGTGAGGCCCCAGAACGGCGCCCAGTAGTCGAAGCGCTCCCAGTAGGTCCATCGCCCGAACACCGGCCTGGGCGCCTTGCCGAAGAACCACTTGAACATGGCGATGATGTCGCGCAGGTCCTGCAGGCTGGGCACGAGCGAGGTGTGCCCGAACCAGTTGAAGGTGCGCCAGCGCGGGGCGAAGTGCACGGCGAAGTACATCACGTGGCCGATGAACAGCGCGAGGATCACGACCGCTGCCACCCGGTGGATGACGGCCGCGACCTGCGGCCCGCCCAGCGCCTGCATGACGGCCGCGGCCCAGCCGGTCTCGGCGTAGAAGGCCGCCATGCCGGTCAGCGAGAGGACCATCAGCGCAACCGCGAAGAACAGGTGGACCAGCCGCCAGCCGAGCCCGAATCGCCTGACCTGCTTGCCGCGCAGCTGCGGCAGCTCGCCTGCCTGCACGTGCGGCCGCGCCTTGCGGGCCTGGCGGTCCTTGTATTCGCGGTAGAACCACAGGGCCGAGTGCGTCCAGAAGAACAGGAACACGCCGATGATCAGGCCCGCCATGAATTTCGACGCGATCCACATGTAGGGATAGCGCTGGTAGTCGTCGGTGGTGGCGTGCGGCTCGAAGGTGACGAACCCGGCGGTCGCGCCCTCGTGGCAGCCGCGGCAGGTTTCCAGCCGGTTGTCCGGGTGGACCTTGGATGCCGGGTCGGCGACGCGCTGGATTCCATGGCTGCCATGGCAGTCGAAGCACTTGGCCGTATGCGCATAGCCCAGCACGTTGACCTTGCCGTGGTAGGTCTGCGTGTAGGACTTCAGGCTGTCCTCGTGGCAGTTCCCGCAGTTCCGGGTGATCGCGAGCCGCGTCGAGTCCATCGCCGGGCTTTCGACGTCGTGGGTCGTGTGGCAGTCGGAACAGATCGCGGCCGCCGGGTTCGCGTTCTGCAGGACTTCCCGGCCGTGCACGGACTGCGCGTAGGCCTGCAGCTGCCCGGCGTGGCACTTGCCGCAGGTGTTCGGGATGTCGAGGCGCCATTCGGCGCGCACCTCGCTGCCGGCGGGGTAGACGTAGTGGGCGTCGTGGCAGTCGTAGCAGGTGGCGTTGGTGCGCGACTGGTCCTCGCGGTTCGGCCGCGCATGGATGGAGTGCATGTAGCGGTCGATCTGTTCCTTCACGTGGCCGAGCCGGGCGGACTCCTCGGTCCGGTCCTCCCGCCGGGCCTCGGCCCAGAGGTCCTCGTGGCACTGCACACAGCCGACCTTGATGCGCCCGCCCAGCTCGTGCGGGATCGCGGTGACGTCCTGGTGGCAGCCGACGCAGGACTGCTTCCCGTGCACGCTGGCCGCGAACCTGTCGGGCACCACGTGCAGGGGGCGGGGTTGCCCGTCGGCACCCGGCATGGCGAATCCCTCCATGCCGTGGCAGGCGAGGCAGAGTGAATTGTCGGCGCCCTCGGCCGCCACCGCGGGCGGGGAGGGCGCCAGACCGATGATGGCCGCAGCCACCCACGCGGCCGCACCGGGAATCCCTGGTCGCATCGTCATGGTGTAGCCCGTGCGCAGCTTCAGTTGTTCTTGGCGCCTTCCTGCACCCAGGCCCTCAGGGTCTCGATCTCGCGATCGGTCAGCGTCCCGCGGCCGTGCGGCATCCGGATCGAGGGATCCGCGCGTCCCTCGACCAGCATGTTGAGCGTGCTCGTCAAGGGATCGCCCGGGATCACGAAGGGTCCGAAATTCCCGCCTTTCATCAGCGACTCGTAACTGCTCATGTCGAAGCCGCTGGCGGCCTGGCCCGCGCCGCCCGGCACGTGGCAGTCGAGGCAGTACTTCTCGAGGATCGGCCGCACGTCAGCGGAATAACTCACCTCGCGGGGCGAACATGCGGCGAGCAGGAACAGGACGGGGAGCATCGCTCCACGGACATCGATGCGCCTGAACATTGGCGGTCCTCCCGACCCGGCAGCCGCGCCGGGCGATCAAGTCGTCGGGCCGGCGATCACTTCATCTGGCCGAGGATGTACTCGACGGCGGCCCTGACGTCCGCCTCGCTCGCCGCGTTCCCCTTCGGAGGCATCATGCCCTTGCCCTTCATGACGACGGCCGTGACCTGATCCGCTCCCATCTTGACGAACGGAGCCCACGCCGCCTTGTCGCTGGTTTTCGGCGCCATCATGGCGTGGCAGCCGGCACAGCTCTTGTCCCAGACTGCCTTGCCGTCGCTGGCAGCGGCCGGTGCGGCGGCCAGCAACGCGGCCGTGGCCCCGAGGAAAATCCGTGATGCCCAGTTCATTTCTCACTCCTGTTGACGCAGAGGATGGCCGCCAGTGGCGGCAGGATCGGCGGTTACTGGGGTAAACCGCAATTGTGGTAAACCACAGTCATTGTACCCTTGCACATTGCATGGTTGCACCACGTATAGTCACGATCCGGTCATGAGGCGCCCCGGCACCGCGCATCAGGAGCTGGATTCGCGAATGCTTCCCACCCGACCCATCGTCGTGCCGCCCGAGCAGCCCGTGGCAGAGCAGGATGCGGCCGTCGCGCTTCCGGATTACCTGGTCGACACCTACTCCTGGGCCTACCTGCGGCCGCGCAGCCTGCGGTTGCTCGATCGGCACCTGGTCGTCAATGCGATCCTGTGGGGCAATTACCGTCGCCTGGTCCGGGAAGCCTGCAGCGAATTTGTCGCGGGGAATCGCGTGCTGCAGGCGGCCAGCGTCTACGGCAACCTCTCGAGCAGGCTGGCGGACAAGGTCGGCGACCAGGGATTCCTCGACGTCATCGACATCGCCCCGCTGCAAGTGGCGCACTGCCGGCGCAAGCTGGCCGGCCGCGCCAACGTAAAGGTCCGCATCGCGGATGCCACCATCCGGGGCAGCCACGAT
Source organism: Steroidobacteraceae bacterium (assembly GCA_036554765.1). Classification (GTDB taxonomy): domain Bacteria; phylum Pseudomonadota; class Gammaproteobacteria; order Steroidobacterales; family Steroidobacteraceae; genus SCUD01. The sequence continues at coordinate 9,680 of DATBMQ010000245.1, forward strand.
TACGACGGCGTCTGCTGTTTCTTCCTGCTGCACGAAGTGCCCGACCTGCAGAAGCGCCGCATCGTCAACGCGCTGCTCGACTCGGTCCGGCCCGGCGGCAAGGTCGTGTTCGTCGACTACCACCGACCGGCGAGCTGGCACCCGTTGCGACCGGTGATGGCGGTGATCTTCCGCTTCCTGGAGCCCTACGCCAACGGCCTGGTATCCCGCTCGATCGCGGAATTCGCCGAGTCGGCGCAGGATTTCGCGTGGGACAAGCGGACACGGTTCGCCGGCTTGTACCAGGTCGTCGTCGCGACACGGCGGCGTTGACATTGCAGGCGCACGGCTTCCAGGGAGTCTCGGCGCGAGACCTGCACGTGTGGCGCGGCGAGCGCCACGTGTTGCGGGGCCTGTCGGTCGAAGCCGCATCCGGCGACTGCGTGCACCTGGCCGGGCCGAACGGATCCGGCAAGACCACGCTGCTGCGGGTGCTTGCCGGACTGCTGACGCCGGAGCAGGGCAGCGTCAGCTGGCGGGGCCGGCCGATCGCCGCGGATCGCGACGCCTACGCCACCAGCATCAGCTATCTCGGGCACAGCGACGGGCTCAAGCCCGACTTCACGGCGCACGAAAACCTCGCATTCGAATGCGGCCTGCGCCGCGTGCTCGCCGCGCATGAAATCGACAGCGTCCTGGGGCGGGTCGGCCTGGCCGGCGCGCGCGAACAGCCCGCGCGCTCGCTCTCCGCGGGCCAGCGCCGGCGGCTGGCGACGGCGCGCGTGATCCTGTCGCACGCGACCCTGTGGCTGCTCGACGAACCATTCACCAATCTCGATGCCGATGGCGTGCAGATGCTCGCCGGTGTCGTCGCGCAGCATCTCGACGCCGGCGGCGCGGCGCTGATCGCGTCGCACCAGCCGCCCGTCATCCCGGGCCATCCGGCCCGGCGCGTGGAACTCGCCTGATGCCGGGCAGGACCGCCGCCAGCGCCATGCTGCTGATGTACCGGCGCGACCTGGTGCTGGCGTTCAGGCACTGGGACCAGGTCGCGCAGCCCGTGGTCTTCTTCGCGATGGTCACGACCCTCTTCCCGCTCGCGCTCAGCCCGGAACTGGGCGAACTGCGCGAACTGGCGGGCGGCGTGCTCTGGGTCGCGGCGCTGCTGGCGGCGCTGCTCGGCCTGGAATTCCTGTTCCGCGCCGACCATGCGGACGGCACGCTCGAGCAGATGCTGCTGTCTGGCCAGCCGCTCGCGCTGATCGCGCTCGCGAAGGGTGCCGCGCACTGGACCGCCAGCGGCCTGCCGCTGGTGCTGGTCTCGCCGCTGCTCGCCGTCAGCCTCGGCGTGCCGGCCGCGGCCCTGCTCACCGTCGTGCTGTCGCTCGCCCTCGGCACCGGGATACTGAGCGCGCTGGGCGCCATCGGCGCCGCGCTGACACTGGGGTTGCGCCGTGGCAGCATGTTGCTGTCGCTGCTCGTGCTGCCGCTGGCGATGCCGGCATTGATCTTCGGGGCGCGGGCGATCGACATGGCGATCCACGGCGAGGCCGCGAGCGGGCCGCTGCTGCTGCTGGCCTCGATGCTGGTGCTGGCGGTGACGCTGGCGCCGCTCGCGACGGCGGCGGCGCTGCGGATCAGCGCGGAGTGAGCAGATGAACTGGACCTGGCTGCACAAGTTCGCGTCCCCGCCGCATGCCTACCGCATCGCCGGGCGCCTGGTGCCGTGGTTCGGTTGGCCGGCCTTCCTGCTGATCGCCGTCGGCCTCTACGGCGGACTGGTGCTCGCGCCCCCCGATTACCAGCAGGGCGACGGATTCCGGATCCTGTACGTCCACGCGCCGTCCGCGTGGATGTCCATGTTCGTCTACGGGACCATGGCGGTCGCAGCGGCGATCGGCCTGGTCTGGCGCATCAAACTCGCGCACGCGGTGGCCGCGGCTTCGGCGCCCGTCGGTGCCTGGTTCACGTTCGCGGCGCTCGCGACAGGCTCGCTCTGGGGCAAGCCGATGTGGGGCGCCTGGTGGGTCTGGGATGCGCGCCTGACCTCGGAACTGATCCTCTTGTTCCTGTACCTCGGCTACATCGCGCTGCGCGGCTCGTTCGACGACCGCGACCGCGCCGACCGGGCGAGCGCGGTGCTCGCGGTGGTCGGTGTCGTGAACCTTCCGATCATTCACTACTCTGTGTTCTGGTGGAATACGCTGCACCAGGGCTCGACCATCACCAAGATCGGCAAGCCCTCGATCACGGGCGACATGCTGTGGCCGCTGCTCGTCATGCTGCTGGCATTCACCCTTTATTATGTCGCCGTGGTGCTGGTGCGCCTGCGCGCGGAGATCCTGCGGCGCGAGCGCGATGCGGCCTGGCTGCGGCAGGAGTTGTCTTCATGAGCCCCGGTGAGTTCTTCGCGATGGGCGGGTATGCCGGCTTTGTCTGGCCGAGCTACGGGCTGGTGCTGTTCGCCCTGGTCTGGAACGTCGTCGCCGCGCGCAGGCTGCACGCCGCGGCGCGCCGGGATGCGCTGCGGCGCAGCGGCGCCGGGGTGCGCGCATGACCCCGCGGCGCAAGCGGCTGTTCGCCGTGCTCGCGATCGTGGCGGGGGTGGGCGCGGCCACCGCGCTCGCCATGCTCGCCTTCGAGGACAACCTGCTCTATTTCTACAACCCGACACAGGTCGTGGCGGGCGAGGCGCCCACCGGGCGCACCTTCCGCATCGGCGGGCTGGTGACACAGGGCAGCGTGCAGCGCGCCGAGGGCTCCCTCGAAGTGCGCTTCGTGGTCACCGATTTCAAGGAGTCCATCCCGGTGCGCTACGAGGGCCTGTTGCCGGACCTGTTCCGCGAAGGGCAGGGCGTCATCGCGCATGGCCGCCTGACGGGATCGGGCGACTTCATCGCCGACGAAGTGCTCGCCAAGCACGACGAGAACTACATGCCGCCTGAAGTCGCCGAATCGCTGCACCAGCCGGCAGCCACGGAACCGGCCGGATGATCCCCGAAATCGGCCATTTCGCGCTGATCCTCGCGCTGCTGCTCGCGATAGCCCAGTCGGTCTTCGGGCTCGCCGGCGCGGCACGGCGGCATTCCGGCTGGATGGCGGCGGGCCGCTCCGCCGTCGTCGGCCAGTTCGTGTTCACGGCGCTGGCCTTCGGGGCGCTCACTTACGCCTTCGTGCAGAAGGACTTCTCGGTCCTGTACGTCGCGACCAACTCGAACTCGGAGTTGCCGACCTTCTATCGCGTGGCCGCCGTCTGGGGCGGCCACGAGGGCTCGCTGCTGCTGTGGGCGCTCAGCCTGGCCGCCTGGTCGGTGGCGGTGACGGCGGCCTCGACCAGCCTCGATGCTCCGTTCCGCAGCCGCGTGATCGGCATCCTCGGCCTGATCAGCATCGGCTTCCTGCTGTTCATGATCTCGACCTCGAATCCGTTCGAGCGGCTGGTGCCGGCCGCAGCCGACGGCAACGACCTCAATCCGCTGCTGCAGGACTTCGCGCTCGCGGTGCACCCGCCGATCCTCTACCTGGGCTACGTCGGCTTCGCGGTCGCCTTCGCCTTCGCCTGTGCCACCCTCGTCGAGGGCCGCCTGGACGCGGGCTGGGCCCGCTGGACCCGGCCGTGGACGCTGGCAGCCTGGATGTTCCTGACCGTCGGCATCGCACTCGGCAGCTGGTGGGCTTACTACGAACTGGGCTGGGGCGGCTGGTGGTTCTGGGACCCGGTCGAGAATGCGTCCTTCATGCCGTGGCTCGCGGGCACCGCGCTGATCCACTCGCTCGCCGTCACCGAGAAGCGCGGCCTGTTCAAGAGCTGGACGCTGCTGCTCGCGGTCTCGGCCTTCTCGTTGTCGCTGCTCGGCACCTTCCTGGTGCGCTCCGGCGTGCTGATCTCCGTGCACGCGTTTGCGACCGATCCCGCACGCGGCATCTTCATCCTCGGCTTCCTGACGGCGGTCATTGGCGGCGCGCTGCTGCTCTACGCCTGGCGCGCGCCCTCGCTCAAGTCGGCGGCGGGCTTCGAGATCACCTCGCGCGAAAGTTTCCTGCTGTTCAACAACGCGCTGCTGGTCGCCGCGCTCGGCCTGATCCTGCTGGGCACGCTGTACCCGCTGTTCATGGACGCGCTCGAGCTCGGCAAGATCTCTGTCGGCCCGCCGTACTTCGAGCTGGTGTTCCTGGTCCCGATGCTGCCGCTGCTGGCGCTGCTCGGCGTCGGCATGCACGCGGCCTGGAAGCGCGGGCTGCTGCAGTCGAAGCGCCGCCGGCTGACCGCGGTCGCGGCCGCCGCCGCCGTCGCGGCGATCATCGCCGGCGCCTTCGTGTACGGCGAGCTGCGGCCGCTGACGACGGTCGGGTTCGCGCTGGCGCTCTGGGTCATGGGAACGGCGCTGCTCGAGGTGTTCCTGCGCCTGCGCGGGCGGCTGGGGCTGCCTGGAGCCGTGCTCGGCATGGTGATCGCCCACTTCGGGCTCGGCCTGGCGGCGCTCGGCATCACCGGCGTGCAGTCCTTCAAGATCGAGAAGGACGTGGCGCTCGGCATCGGCGAGGCAGCGACCGTCGGCGGCTACGACTTCCGGCTCGCGGCCATGCGCGACGTCCGCGGCCCGAACTTCATCGGCGTCGAGGCCGACGTGCTCGTGTCGAAGGACGGGCGCGCGGTCACCACGCTCAAGCCCCAGAAGCGCCTGTACAACTCCGGCGGCAACCCAATGACGGAGGCGGGCATCGAAGTCGGCGCCGCGCGCGACCTCTTTGCTGCGCTCGGCGAGGACCTCGGCCAGGGACGCTGGAGCCTGCGCCTCCAGTACAAGCCCCTGATCCGCTACATCTGGCTGGGCGCGCTGCTGATCGCGCTCGGCGGCGGGATCGCGGCGCTCGACCGCCGTTACCGGCGGCGCGCCGAGGCGCGCGCGACGGTCGCCGCCGCCGCCGCGGACGCTTCCGGATGACGCTGCAGTGGCGATTCCTGCTGCCGGCCATTGCCTTCGCGGCGCTGGTGGGCTTCTTCATCGTGGGCCTGCAGCAGGATCCCGGCGAGATCCGATCGCCCCTGATCGGCAAGCCGGCGCCGGCGTTCTCCAACGAGTCGCTGGGCGATCCCGGCTGGCGCGTCGGCTCCGCGGACTTCGCGGGCCGGGTGTGGCTGCTCAACGTCTGGGCCACCTGGTGCGCGGGCTGCCGCGAGGAACACGAGCTGCTGCTCGCCATCGCGCGCGAGAATCGCGTGCCGATGATGGGCCTCAACTGGCGCGATGACCGCAATCTCGCGCTGCGCTGGCTCGAGCAGCTCGGCAACCCCTACGTGTCCGTGGCATTCGACCCGGACGGCAGGACGGCGATCGACTGGGGCGTGTACGGCGCGCCGGAGACTTTCCTGATCGGCGCCGACGGCAGGGTCCTGCAGAAGCGGATCGGCCCGATGACGCGGGAGGTTTGGGAGCGGGACTTCGTTCCGCACCTGCCGCCGCCGGGAGGGCAGGGGTGATGGCACGGCTCGCCGCTTTCCTGGTCGCCGCATGGATGGCGCTGCCGGCCGCCGCCATCGATACCGGCCAGGCCTTCGACGATCCGGCGCAGCAGCAACGCTACGAACAGCTGATCCGCGAGTTGCGCTGCCTGGTGTGCCAGAACCAGAGCATCGCCGACTCGAACGCGACGCTCGCCTCCGACCTGCGCCGCGAAGTGCGCGACATGATCCAGGGCGGCAGCAGCGACGACGAGATCCGCGCCTTCATGACCGAACGCTACGGCGACTTCGTGCTCTACGAGCCGCCGATGGCCCCGCGCACCTGGCTGTTGTGGCTTGCGCCGGCATTGCTGCTGCTGGGCGGGATCAGCGTGACCGGCATGGTGGTGCTGCGCCGTTCGCGCGCGGCCCGGGCCAACCCCGCCGCCCTCGACGAGGAGCCGGACCGGCCGTGACGGCGTTCATCGTCATCGCGGCGCTGCTCGCGATCGCGGCGGCCGCATTGCTCGCCTGGCCGCTGCTGCGGCCGCGTGCGCAGGGCGATGCGCCCGCACCGCCGCGCGCCGGCATCGCGGCCACGCTGGTCGCGTCGTGGCTGCCGCTCGCGGCCTTCGGCATCTACTTCTGGGCCAGCAACTGGTCCTGGGATCCGGCGGATCACGCAACGCAGGCGTCCGCCGCGGACATCCGCCAGATGATCGAGCAGCTGCAGGGCCGGCTGGCGCAACAGCCGGACGACCTCGAGGGCTGGAAGCTGCTCGGCCGGTCGGCGGCCGTGGTCGGCGACTACCCGCTGGCACGGACCGCTTTCGGCGAGGCCTACACGCGCAGCAAGGGGCAGGATGCGGAGGCGGTCGCCGGGTTCGCGGAATCCCTGATCCTGAACGACGAACGCGAGATCGACGGCCAGGCGGTGCCGCTGTTCGAGCGTGCGCTCGAGCTCGATCCGGACAATGCGCGCGCGCTCTGGTACGGCGGCATCATCGCCTTCCGTCGCGGCGACCTGTCGCTGGCGCAGCAACGCTGGGTGGAGCTGCAGAATCACGACCTGCCACCGGACCTGCGCCAGGTCGTGGCCGAACGTCTCGCGGAAATCGAGCGGGCGCAGGGCGGCCCGCCGGCAGCTTCCGCTGCCACCGGCGCCACCGCCACCGCCGCCTCCGCGCCGCCGCCGGACGGGTCCGGCGCCAACCTCACGATCGCGATCGCGCCGGCGCTCGCGCAGCAAGTACCGCCGGGCTCGACGCTGTTCGTGATCGCCCGCAGCGGCGCGGGCGGACCGCCGCTCGCAGTCGTGCGCCGCGCCGTGGGCTCGTGGCCGGTCGCGGTCTCGATGACGGACGCGAACGCCATGCTGCCCGGCACGTCGCTGGCGGCGGCCGGTCCGCTGCGCCTCGTCGCCCGCATTTCGCGGCAGGGCGGCCCGGCGGCGGCGAGCGGCGACCTCTATGGCGAGGTCGGCTATGATTTCTCCTCGGCCCGTCCGGTGACGGTGACCATCGACCGGATCGTTCCGTAATACTGCGGCCGGAGGAGTGCGATGGGCCGGCCCGCCGCCGTCAGCTACCGATTCCAGCGCCTGCCCTCCACGTACCGCTACTACCCGCGGGCCGTGTTCGGCCGCCGCGCTTCGCTCGTGCCCGAGGGCCGGTCGGTGCCGCGCCTGGAAGCCACGGTCGAATCCGTGCACGCGCGCGCCGCGCATCTCGCGCGCTATCGCGCGGTCTGCGGCTTCGCGGGCGGCGGCGCCATGCCCATCACCTATCCGCACCTGCTCGCGATGCCGATCCACGTCGCGCTGCTCACGCACCCGAAGTTCGTGGTGCGGCTGATGGGGCTCATCCACGTCGCCAACGAGATCCACCAGGCGCGGCCGCTGCCGGTGGACGGCAGCTACCGCGTCCGCAGCTGGGTCGAGGGGCATCGCGACGGCGACCGCGGGCACGAGTTCGACCTGTACACGGAGTTCGACGACGCCAGCGGCATGGCCTGGCATGAGAAGTCCACGCTGCTCGCGCGGCGCGCCGCCGGCGGCGGACAGGCCGCACGCAGCGCGCGCCAGACCCTGCGCTACGAGCGCCCTCAGGAAAAGGATTCACCGGCGCTCGCGGAGATTCACGCCTCGCGCTCGGTCGGCCGCCGCTACGGCTGGCTCTCCGGCGACCTGAACCCGATCCACCTGGGCGACCGCGGCGCCAGGCTGTTCGGCTTCGAGCGCGCGGTGGCGCACGGCATGTGGTCCATGGCGCGCTCGCTGGCGGCCCTCGGCCCCGGGCCGCTCGCGCCGCCGGTGCGCGTGCACGTCGAGTTCAAGCTGCCGCTGTTCCTGCCCTCCACGGCGCGGCTCGAGCACTGGCCCCGCGACGGGCGGCACGTGTTCGTGCTCAAGGACGCGGAGGGCCAGCGACCGCATCTCGCCGGCTCGACGCGCCCGGGCTGAGGCCAGGATGCGCAAGTCCTTCGACTGGCTGGTGCGCGGCGTGCTGCGGGCGAAACCCGGCGAGGAAGCCGCCGTGGGTCTCGCATTCAGCTATTTCTTCATGCTGCTGTGCGCGTACTACCTGCTGCGCCCGCTGCGCGACGCGATGGCGATCAGCGCGGGCGTCGAGAACCAGCGCTGGCTCTACATCGCGACCTTCGTCTCCATGCTCGCGCTGACGCCGTTCTTCGGCATGCTGGTGTCGCGCGTGCGCAAGCAGCTGCTGCTGCCGGTCACCTACGGCTTCTTCGCCTCCAACCTGCTGGTCTATTACCTGTTGTTCAAGGCGATACCGGACTCGTTCTGGCTCGCCGCCTCGTTCTTCGTATGGCTCTCCGTCTTCAACATGTTCGTGGTCTCGGTCTTCTGGAGCTTCATGGCGGACGTGTTCCGCGACGAGGAGGCCAAGCGCCTGTTCGGCCCGATCACGGCCGGCGGCGGCGCCGGCGCCATCGTCGGGCCCTCGCTGATGCAGCTGCTGGTGCCCTGGATCGGCGTGGACGCGGTCGTGTTCCTCGCCATGCTGCTGCTGCTCGGCACCTTGCCCTGCATCCATGCCCTCGCGCGCTGGGCGGAGCGGCGCCACGGCCATTTCGTGCTGCCGCCGGAGGACCCCGAGGCCCGCATCGGCGGCCGCATGATGGCCGGCATGCTGCTGGTCGCACGCTCGCCGTACCTGCTCGGCATCTTCGCGATCATCGGCATCGGCTCGATCGCCGGCGCATTCATGTACCAGGAACTCCTGCAACTGGTCGGTGACACCTACCCGGACCTCGAGAGCCGCACGCAGTTTTTCGCACGGCTCGACACCGCCGTGAACATCCTGGCGTGGGTGTTCCAGGGCTTCGTCGTGGCCTGGCTGATCCGCACCATCAACCTGTCGGGGGCGCTGGTCGTGATCCCGATCGCGGCGCTGCTGTCGTTCGCCGCTCTCTCGTTCTCCTTCCTGGCCGCCATGCCGATCCTGATGGTGCTCGCCGGCGGACAGGTGATCCGCAGGGCGGGGGAGTTCGGCATCGCCAAGCCGAGCCGCGAGGTGCTGTACACGATCGTGGACGTCGAAACCAAGTACAAGGCCAAGAACTTCATCGATACCGTCATGCAGCGCGGCAGCGACCTGGTGGGGGTCTGGCTGCACGTCGGGCTGCAGTCGCTGGGCGTCGGCCTGTTCGGGTTCTCCCTGATCTGCGGTGCCGGCATGGTCGGGGCCATCGCGGTTTCCTGGGGCCTCGGACGCAGCTTCGAGCGGCGGCGCGCCGGCACTTCCTGAGGCCGTGGCGGTCCAATGCGCCATGCCTGCCTGCTCCCGGCGCGACGTCGTGGCCATGATCGGGGCGTCGCTCGCCGTTCCGCGCATGGCGCTCGCACGACCTGAGCCGCTGCTGCGCGCGATACCCACGACCGGCGAGCGACTGCCGGTGCTTGGTCTCGGCACCTGGCAGGTGCTCGACGTGCCGGCCGCCGGCACGGAATTCGATGCAGCCGCCGGCGCCGTGCAGAGCTTCCTCGATGCCGGCGGGCGCCTGATCGACACTTCGCCGATGTACCACCGTGCCGAAGAGCGAATCGGGGACATCCTCGCACGCATCCGGCCGCAGCCGCCGGCGTTCCTCGCGACCAAGATCTGGACCCGCGGCCGCGAAGCCGGCAAGGCGCAGCTCGCACAGTCTCAGCGCCTGTTGCGCGCGAACACGATCGACCTCGTGCAGGTGCACAACCTGCTCGACCTCGACACGCAGCTCGCCACGCTGCGCGCCGCCAGGGAGGCGGGCGCGGTCCGCTACGTCGGTGTCACGCATTACGTCGCGAGCGCGCATGCCGAGCTCGAGCGCGTGCTGCGGCGCGAGAAGCCCGATTTCCTGCAGATCAATTATTCGCTGGCGGAACCCGAGGCCGGCGACCGGTTGCTGCCGGCGGCGCGCGACCTCGGCGTCGCCGTGCTCGTCAACCGTCCCTTCACGACGGGCGCCATGATCGAGCGGGCCGCCGGCAAGCCGCTGCCGCCGGTGGCCAGGGATCTCGGCTGCCGCAGCGCCGCGCAGCTCTTCATCAAGTGGGTGCTGGCCGATCCCGCGGTCACCGTGATCCTGACCGGCACCCGCAACCCACGCCATGCCGCCGAGAACCTCGAAGGCGCCTCCGGCATCGTGCCTGCGGCGGCCCAGCGGGCCGCCATTTCGCGCTGGTTTGCGGGGCTCTGAGGGAATCCGCGGGCTAGGGTGCACTCCCTAGGGGCGATCCGGATACTTGCGGCATCGGGATGACCGAATGATCACAAGGAGTCCGCAATGATCGAGAACATCAACGAGTTCCTGGGCAACATGGCCCACACCGATCTTGGCAAGGCCGCCCGCCGGTCTGCCCGCACGGTCTGGAATGCGCACAAGAGCGCCTTCGAGACGACCCGCCACGAGGCCGGCAAGGTCCTCGGCGCGGCGCTGGAGCAGGGCCAGAAGTTCACCGTCCGCGGCCGCAACAGGGCCGAGGGCGTGGTCGAGGATCTCGCCGGCGCCGCCGACGAGCGTCTCTCGACGATCGAACAGGCGGTCCAGCAGGGCGTCAGCCGCGTGATCCACCGCATCGGCCTGCCGACCGCGAAGGACGTGAACGCGCTGTCGCGCCGCGTCGAAGCGCTCGCCGCCCGCGTCGAGGCCCGCAAGCCCCGCAAGGCGCCGCGCCGCGCGTCCCGCCGCGCTGCCTGAGTGAGGTCGCGACGCTGGTGTACGATGGGGCCTCCCATCGTGCACCAGCGCCATGACGCAGAGTCCCAAGTCCGCTCCCGGACGCCGAACCCGCCAGCGCATCCTCGACGTCACGCTCGCGCTCTATAACGGGCAGGGCGAGCCGAACGTCTCCACCTCGCTGATCGCCGCCGAACTCGGCATCAGCGCGGGCAACCTGCACTACCACTTCCGCAAGAAGGACGAGCTGTCCGCCGCGCTGCTCGAGCAGTTCGTGTCCGAACTGGACGGGCTGCTGCCACCCGCAGGCTGGCGCGCCGACAACGTCGAGGACGTCTGGTTCCTGCTGCACCTGATCCTGGAAGCGCTGTGGCGCTACCGGTTCCTGTTCCGCGACCTGTCCGGGATCATGGCGCGCGACCGGCGCGCCGGGGCGAGGCTCGCGACCGTGTTCGAGCGCTCGGTGCAGGCCGCGCGCGGGATCTGCCTCGGGCTGGCCGAGCGCAACCAGCTGGTCGCCACCGGCGTCGAGATCGACGCGCTCAGCCACAACATCGCGGTGGTCGCGCTCTACTGGCTCTCTTTCGAGTCCGCCCGCCATCCGCGGCGCGATCCGGCAGGCACCGGAATGGCGCGGGGCGCCTACCAGGTGCTGATGCTGGTCGCTCCGTTCCTGCAGCCGGAAGGGCGGCTGCACCTCGAGCGGCTGGCGCAGGAGTATCTGGCCAGGGAGGACACACGGTGAATCACCTCAGGTGTAACCAGGTCCGCGCCGCGCGCACCGCGGGCGTCGTGGCAATGACGTTGCTCGCCGCACCGCCGCAGGCGGCCGAAGTCCCGCCTCCGGCTGCCGCCTTTGCGCGCCTGCCCGCGATGAACATGGTCAGGCTCTCGCCCGATGGCCAGAAACTGGCCTGGGCGGACCGTTCGAAGGACGGGCCGGTGGTCGTCGTTTACGGTCTCGCGGAAGGTAAGTATCTCCGGCAAATACCACCCAGCGACGACGCGTCGATCGTGCTGCGCAATCTCGACTGGGCGAGCAATGAAACGCTCCTGATCACCCTCAGCTTCAAGAAGTCGCAGTCGGCCGACCTATCCGCACGCGAACTGCGCGAATACTTCCGCACGATCGCCTGGGACGTCGCGGGCGGTCCGGCTCGCATCCTGCTGCTCGACCACGTTGGCCGGCACTGGGTGAACAGCGCGCAGCTGCTGCGTGCGCACACCGGTCGTCCGCATCAGGTCGTCATGGCGAGCACCGAATACCTTGAGACTGCGTACCGCATGGAGACGGGCTCGCGCCTGACCGGAGGCCGCAAGGACTCCGGCGTGGTGTACTCACTGTTTGAAGTTGACACGCGGACCGGCAATGGCAAGCGCATTGACACGGGCACGCCGTTTACGGACGTGTGGGTCGTGGACCGCCACGGTCAGGCTGCCGCACGGTCGGAATGGAATCCGCAAGAGCAGACATTCGAGATTCTTGGCAAGGTTCAGGGCCGCTGGCGGACCGTGTACCGTGGATCCAAGCCGGACGAGCTGCGTCCGGAGGCGATGTCGGCCGACGGTACCGCGATCATTGCAGTCGGCTCGCGCGGCGGATCACGCGAGCGCGCGTGGAACGTTCCGCTCGACGGCGGCGAGATCACCCCGATCTCGGACGACTCCACCGACGTCGAGAACATCATCGAGGACCGCTTCACGGGCGCGGTCGCGGGCCTGCAGCTGGGCGGCCTGGTGCAGGCGATCCAGTGGCTCGACCCGAAGCTCGACCGGATCCAGCAGTCGCTCGGTCGCACGTTTGCCGGGCGCACGCTGACGATTTATGACCGATCCGAGGACTTCAGCCGCGTAATCACGCGCGTGGAAGGGGCGGGCAGCCCGCCGGTCTACTACCTGGTCGACCTGAGCAAGGGCACTGCGGATACGATCGGCGACGCCTACCCGGACCTGGCCGGAGCCGCGCTGGGCGAACGCGTGGAAACCTCGTACAAGGCCCGCGACGGGATCGACATTCCAGCGTATCTGACGCTGCCTCCCGGCATCGCTGCGGACAAGCTGCCGCTCGTCATCTTCCCGCATGGCGGCCCTTATTCGCGTGATGACTCCGGCTTCGACTGGTGGGCGCAGTTCCTGGCGACTCGCGGCTATGCCGTGCTGCAGCCGCAGTTCCGCGGTTCGGCAGGTTTCGGTGCCGAGTTCGCGCGCGCCGGAGAACGCGAGTGGGGTCAGGCCATGCAGGATGACCTGACCGACGGCGTCCGGGCGATGATCGAGCGTGGCATCGCGGACCCGCAGCGCGTTTGCATCGTCGGCGCCAGCTACGGGGGCTATGCGGCTTTGGCGGGTGCCGCATTCACGCCGGGTCAGTATGCATGCGCCGCAAGCGTCAACGGCATCGCCGATCTTGCAGGCATGTACGGCTACCTGACCGACCGCTACGGCCAGGAATCCGACTCGCTGGCGGAATGGAAGCGCGTCGTCGGCCGCCTGTACGCCGAAGACCTGTCAGCCCGGTCTCCGACACGCTCGGTCGCTGCGATCCGCATTCCCATCCTGCTCGTGCATGGTACCAACGATATCGTCGTACCGATCAGCCAGAGCGAGAGCTTCGCGCGGGCGCTGGAGGAGGCCGGCAAGCCGCACCGGTTCATCCGCCTCGAAGGCGAAGATCACTGGCTCTCCGGCGCAGCCTCACGATTGCGCATGCTGCAGGAGCTTGAACGCTTCCTGGGCGAGCACCTGTCAGCCGTGCCTTGACGGCATGGGTCAGGGCATCCCATATCTGTTATTTACCATAATATACATTATGCGAACCAGTGGATCCCGGGCCGATACCGGCTGATTCAGCCCACTACAGCACTGTTCAGCCGGCTGAAATCAGGCGCCGATGACGCCTGGCGCCGCCAGTCCGCCTTCGCGGCACTGCCCCCGGTAGATCTCCAGCACCGTTGCCGCGTCGAGGACCACCTCCACCTTGCCGTCCGCATCGAGATTCCGGCGTCGAGGTCGACCTGGAGCAACTGGAACACGACGCCTTCCTGGTACGGCACGAACGGCAGTTGCTGCTCGCCGCGGTGCAGCGACAGCGGCGCGCCCGCAATCTCGGAAGCCAATGCATTCATCTGGAGTCCCCCTGTGCAGCAGCCTGGCCGCGAGCCAGCGCCGTGATCCGTTCCGCGTAACGCCGGACTTCGGTCCAGTCGGTGAATTC
>DATBMQ010000257.1:0-5690 GCA_036554765.1 Steroidobacteraceae bacterium
TTCGGCTTCGTCGAAATGCCGCAGGCCGAGGCGACCAAGGCCATCGAAGCCCTGAACGGCTTCTCGATGGGCGGCCGCCAGCTGCGCGTCAATGAAGCCCAGGATCGTCCGCGCGGCCCGCGTCCGGGCGGTGGCGGCGGCTTCCGCTCCGGTGGCGGTGGCGGTGGCGGCTTCCGCTCCGGCGGCGGCGGCGGTGGTGGTGGTGGCGGCGGACGCTGGTAAGCAGCCCCCGCAACGCAGGTGAAAGGCCCGCTTCGGCGGGCCTTTCCTTTTGGGGACGTTTCCCAATTAGGGCCTGATTGGGAAACGTCCCCAATTACGATTATGGGGTGCGTCCCCTTTACGGATTCCCGCCGGTCGCGCGCCGTACTGCGCGCATCCTGGTGCTCGGCAGCATGCCGAGCGTCGCTTCGCTGCGGGCCGGCGAGTACTACGCGCATCCGCACAACCGTTTCTGGCCGATCATGGGCGAACTCCTCGGTTTCGACGCGCGCGCACCCTACGCACGGCGCAAGGCCGCGCTCATGAAAGCCGGCATCGCACTCTGGGACGTGATCGCCAGCTGCAAGCGCGACGGCAGCCTCGATTCCGCGATCGACGAGGACTCCCTGGTCGCGAACGACTTCGCCGGCTTCCTCGCGGCGCACCGGCGCATCACGCGCGTCTGCTTCAATGGCCGCAAGGCCGAGGCCGCATGGCGCCGCCACGTGCTGCCGCAATGGGCCGTGAAACCCGCGCTCGAGTACCGGCTGCTGCCGTCCACGAGCCCGGCGCACGCCGGGATGGGTTATCGTTCGAAACTCCGCATCTGGCGCGGCGCACTCGGGACATGAATCGCAGGCAACTCTTGCAGGGCATGGTGGCCGCCGCATTGAGCGGCGGCTACGCGGCGCGCCTCGCGGCGCAGGCGCCCGCCACGCCCGACGTCGTCGTGATCGGCGCCGGCGGCGCCGGGCTCACCGCGGCGAAGGAACTGCTGCAGTCCGGCCACGGCGTGCTGGTGCTCGAGGCACGCGACCGCATCGGCGGGCGCGCCTTCACCGACACCAGCCTCGGCGCGCCCTGGGACCGCGGCTGTTCCTGGCTGCATGCGTCGGAGGTCAATCCGCTGGTGCGCTACGCGCGCGAGCAGGGATTCGAGCCCTACGTGGACGAGCATCCGCGCCACCTGTATCGCGGCACGCACCGCATGAGCGGCGCCGAAACCGCGGGCTACCGGGCGGTGAACGAGCGCATCGAGCGCGAACTCGCGGACGCGGGGCGCCGCGGGCTCGACATCCCCGCCGAGGCCGCGCTTACGCAGGCGACGCTGGCCGATCCCTGGTACCCGATGGCGGCGGCGGGCATGACGGCCTGGGAAGGCATCGAGCCCGCGAACTTCTCCGCGCTGGACCAGCATCACTTCGACTTCCGCGGCGACGACATGCTGGTCGCGAAGGGCTACGGCGCGCTGCTCGCGCACTATGCGAAGGACGTCCCGGTGCGCCTGCGCACGCCGGTCAGCCGCATCCGCTGGAGCGCCGGCGGCGTCACCGTGGACACGCCCTCGGGCACGCAGGCCGCGCGCGTCGCGATCGTCGCGCTGCCGTCGGCCGTGATCGCGTCGGGCGCGGTCATCTTCGCGCCGCACCTGCCGCCGCACGTGCTGCAGGCCCACCACGACCTGCCGCTCGGCCTGATGAACAAGGTGGCGCTGCGCTTCAGGCGCAACGTCTTCCCCTCCGAGCGCACCGAGTTCTGGCGTCTGCGCCGCGACGACGGGCGCGGCATGAGCTACCTGACGCGACTCGACGGCAGCAACGTCTGCGTCGCCGCGTCCGCCGGCCGCCTCGCGCACGAGCTGGAAGCGGCGGGCGAGGCCGCCGCCATCGAGCACGCGCTCGGCGAGCTCGCCTCGATGCTGGGCGGCGACGTCCGCCGCCAGTTCGACCGCGGCGCGGCCACCGCCTGGGCCTCGGATCCTTACGCGCGCGGCTCCTACTCGCACTGCCTGCCCGGCCGCTTCGGCGCGCGCGCCGTGCTCACGCGCCCGGTCGGCGGCCGGCTCGTCTTTGCGGGCGAGCACACCGAGCAGTCCGCGTATGGCACGCTGCACGGTGCGCACCTGTCCGGCCTGCGCGCCGCCGCCGAGGCGCGCCGCCTGCTCGCGGGGTCGTTCGCATGAGCCTGGTCCTGTACGACTACCTGTCCTCCGGCAACGGCTACAAGTGCCGGCTGGTGCTGAAGGCGCTTGGCATGCCTTACGAGATCAGGATCATGGACATCGTCGCGGGCGCGACCCGCACGCCCGAATTCCTCGCGATCAACCCGAACGGCAAGATCCCGGTGCTCGTGGTGCCCGGGCGCGGGGCGCTCGCCGAGAGCCACGCGATCATCGGCTACCTCGCCGAGGGCTCGAAGCTGGTGCCGGCCGATCCCTGGGAGCGTGCATTGATGTGGCAGTGGATGTGCTTCGAGCAATACCAGCTCGAGCCGGGCGTCGGCACGCTGCGCTTCTGGCTGAAGAGCCTCGGCAAGAAGCCGGAGGAGCTCGGCGAGAAGTACACCGAGCGCTTCCAGCGCGGCGCGGAGGCACTGGCCGTGCTCGAGCGCGGCCTCGCGGGCCGCGACTGGCTGGTGGGGGACTCGGTCACGCTCGCCGACATCGCGCTCTTCGCCTACACGCACGTCGCGGGCGAGGCGGGCTACCGGCTCGCCGCATTCCCGGCGATCGACGCCTGGATCGCGCGCTTCAAGCGGCTGCCCTGGTACTCGCCGATCACCGAGTCCTGAGGATTCCGCCCCATGGACGACCGCAATGCCGATCGCATCGTCGCGCTGCTGGAGCAGGTCCGCGACAACCAGGCGGCGCAGCTCGCCCGCCAGGCCGAGGCGCTCGCCCTGCAGAAGGAGCAATTCGAGATATTCCGCCGGCAGGCCGACCGCGCCGAGAGGCTCCAGGACCGCGCCGAGGAACTGCAGAGCAGCGGCATGGGCATCATGAAGACCGCGCGCCGCTCGCTGGCGGTCGTGCTCCCGGTCGTGATCCTGCTGATCGCCTACCTGAGCTGGCTCATCTTCCGCCGGTAGGGTCCGTTGCCGCCCACCCGCCGCGAGGCCTTCCGGTTCTGGCTCCAGCTCGGGTTCATCTCCTTCGGCGGCCCGGCCGGCCAGATCGCGATCATGCACCGCGAGGTCGTGGAGCGCCGCGGCTGGCTGGACGATCGCGCATTCATGCACGCGCTCAACTTCTGCATGCTGCTGCCGGGTCCGGAGGCGCTGCAGCTCGCCATCTGGATCGGCTGGCGGCTGCACGGCACGGCCGGCGGCATCGTCGCCGGCGTCTGCTTCATCGTGCCGGCGATGCTGCTGCTGCTCGGCCTTTCCTTTGTCTACGCGCTGCACGGCGACGTGCCGGCGGTCGCGGCCGTGCTGCTCGGCCTCAAGGCGACCGTGATTGCGCTGATCGCGCAGGCGCTGCTGCGCCTCGCGCGCCGCGCGCTGTCGCATCCGTTGCACTGGCTGCTGGCCGGCGCGGCCTTCGCGCTGATGGTCACCGGCCTCGCGCCGTTCCCGCTGATCCTCGCGGGCGCGGCGCTCGCCGGGCTGCTCGCGCACCGCGATCCGGCGCCGGGTGCGCCGCTCGCGCCTGCGCGATTCCCGTGGAAGAGCCTGGCAACCGGCCTCGCGCTCTGGGCGCTGCCGGCGATCGCGATTGTCGCGCTCGCGGGGCAGGAGTCGTTCTTTGCGGAGCTTTACCGGTTCTTTACGACTGCTGCTCTGATCACCTTCGGCGGCGCCTATGCCGTGCTCGCCTGGGTCAGCCAGCAGGTGGTCGAGGTGCACGGCTGGCTGACGCAGGCCGAGACGATCGCGGGCCTTGCGCTCGCCGAGACGACGCCGGGGCCGCTCATCATCGTGCTGCAGTTCGTCGGGTTCATGGCCGGCTGGAACGGCTCGGGCGGCGACCCGGGGTCGGCGACGGTGGCGGCGCTGCTGACGTCCTGGGCGACGTTCCTGCCGTCCTTCGTCTTCATCCTGGTCGGCGCGCCCTACGTCGAGCGCCTGGCGGCGAACGTGCGCCTCGCCGGCGCGCTCGCGGGCGTCACCGCGGCGGTGGTCGGCGTCATCGGCAGCCTCGCGGTCGCCTTCGGGCGCAACGTGCTGTTCCCCGCGGGGCCGTCGGCGCCGGAGTGGGGCGCGATCGCGATCGCGCTGGTCGCGCTCCTGCTGCTCGAGCGCAGCAGGCTGGACGTCCTCTGGGTCATCGCCGGCGGCGCGGCGGCCGGCCTTGCGCTAGGCTACCTCGCATGAAGTACCTGCACACCATGGTGCGCGTGACCGACCTCGCGAAGTCAGTCGCCTTCTACCAGCTGCTGGGGCTTGTCGAGCTTCGGCGCATGGACAACGAACGCGGCCGTTACACGCTCGTGTTCATGGCCGCGCCCGGCAACGAGGACGCGCAGGTCGAGCTGACGTACAACTGGGATCCCGAGCGGTACACGATGGGCCGCGCCTTCGGCCACCTCGCCTACCAGGTGGACGACATCTACGCGATCTGCGCGAAGCTCCAGGCCGCCGGAATCACGATCAACCGCCCGCCGCGCGACGGGCGCATGGCCTTCGTCCGCTCGCCGGACGACGTCTCGATCGAGCTGCTGCAGAAAGGGCGGCCCCTGCCGTCGGCCGAGCCCTGGGCCTCGATGCCCAATACCGGCGCCTGGTGACGGCCGGCGGCGGCGCAGGGCACCGCCGCCGGTGGACAGCCGTCAGTTGATGGACTGGCGGTAGACGTCGAAGTAGTGGTTCATGTAGCTCGCGAAGCCGGCCCGGGTCATGGCCTGCGCGGGCTTGAAGCGCGCCTTGATCACCGGCACCAGGTCAAATGGACCCTGCTCCAGCGTGAAGAAGGCATTCATGACCGGCAGATCAAGTGCGAGCTGGACGTAGCCGCGCAGCTCGGCCGGCACCTCGGCTGCGTCCTCGAGCGGGATGCGCTGGTCGTTGAAGCGCACCGTGAGCTCGCCGCTGAACGCGCGCGCGGCGTCCTGGAGCCCGAGGCTCTGCACCAGCGAGTAGGCGAGGTCGGCGCGGCTCACCGCGCCGCCGGGCCGGAACTTGCCGCCGCTGCTGCGGATCACGCCGTCGTGCCGATGCGCGCGGTCCTTGAGCGCCGCGCCGCGCACCGTGGCAGCCTCGACGAAAGGCGCCAGCGTGCCGTTCACATCGGGGAACGTGCGGCTGCCGTCCAGCGGCAGGAACTGGCGGACGCCGGCGCCGGCCACGAGGTAGTCGGCGAGCTGGCCGCGGGTCAGGAGTGCATCTGGCTTGAACACGCCCTTGGCGAGGCCGTCCACCAGCCGCTCGCGCACCG
Source organism: Steroidobacteraceae bacterium (assembly GCA_036554765.1). Taxonomy (GTDB): domain Bacteria; phylum Pseudomonadota; class Gammaproteobacteria; order Steroidobacterales; family Steroidobacteraceae; genus SCUD01. The sequence goes on from DATBMQ010000257.1 coordinate 5,354, forward strand.
CGAATTCGATCATGCCCTGGGCCGGATGGCCGGAGATGTCGGACAGCCCGGTGAAGCCGTTGACCCTCCAGGTCTTGAGCCGGACGTTGATGGTCGCGGGCACGGCGGTGCCGTTGGTGAGCCCGAGCGGGTCGAGCGCGACGCCGCTGACGCTGCCGATGCCGCGCACCGTCAGCGTCCAGGTGCCGGGCTTGGCCGGCGCGGAGGCCGCGATCGAGGGCCCGAGCAGCGGCAGCGAGATCGCCGAGCCGTAGCGCGTGCCGTCCGGGTCGATCAGCACCACTGCGACGGTGTTGTTCGAGACGAAGGCGCTGGCCGCCACGCGCACCTCGTCGGC
>DATBMQ010000259.1:0-15926 GCA_036554765.1 Steroidobacteraceae bacterium
GACCAAGATCCAGCCGCTGGTCAACGACAAGAAGTGGGCCGAGGTGCTCGCCGCGCTGCCGGCGCTGGAGGCCATTCCGGAAAAGACGCCGGATGACGATCGCGCGATCGCGACCTGGCGCCTGCAGGCCAGCCAGGGCAGTGGCGACAAGGAATTGCTGGCGGCGGCCGTCGAGAGCTTCCTCGCCAAGGGCTACGCCGACGCGGCGCAGATCAGCTCGATGCACCAGTTGCTGGCTGCGCACTACAACAACAAGAAGGACCGCGAAAAGGCGCTGTATCACTACCGCCTGTTCGTGGACGCGACGCCGGACATCGAGCCGGACGAAGTGGCCACGCTCGGCAGGCTGTATCGGCAGAACTCGAATTTCGCGGAGGCCGGGCAGGCCATCACGCGGGCGATCGACATGACCCGCAGCCGCGGGCAGCGGCCGAGCGAAGAGCTGTACGTGCTGCGGGACGACGTCCTCTTCAAGCAGGAGAATTCCGCCGAGCGCCTGACCAACCTGGTGGAACTGATCAGCGACTATCCGAACAATAAGTACTACAGCAACGTCGTCAGGCTGATGCAGATCCTGTCGAAGGATGACCGCACCGTGATGCTGAACGCCTACCGTGTGGCGGCCACCGACGAGGAGGGAGGGTTCGACAAGGTCGGCGACTACCTCGGCTACGCCGACGCGGCGCTCAATTCCGGCAGCCCGGGCGAAGCGAAACGCGGGCTCGAGCGTGGCATCAAGGACGGCGTCGTGCCGGGTGTGGGCACGAACCAGCAGCTGCTGCAGGAGGCGAAGGCCGCGGTTGCGGCGGACCAGAAGACGCTTGCGGCGGAAGCGGCCGCGGCGGCCAAGAGCCCGAAGGGCGACGTCGCCGTGAAAGTGGGCCTCGGCTTCTACAGCACCGGCAACTATGAAAAGGCGGCCGAGCTGGTCAAGCTGGGCCTCGCCAAGGGCGGGGTCACGCGCGCGGACGACGCGAACCTGCTGCTCGGCGCCGCGTTGATGGAGCTGGGGCGCCGCGACGAAGCCAGGAGCGCATTCGAAGCGGCCTTGAACGGGGCGGCCAACCCGTCAATGGCGGGGATCGCACGGTTGTGGCTGGCGCGCCTGGCGCGCCCGGCGCTCGATCCAGCGCCGGCGCCGGCAGGCGGTTGAAGCAGGAGTATGACGTGATGCTGATGACCAAGAAGCTACGCGCCAGCATGCTGGCGACCCTCATGGCCCTGCCGCTGGCGGGCCTGGCGGCGCTCACGCTGTCGGCCGACGCCTGGGCGCAGACGGCCGGCGGCTGGCGCAAGGAAGTGGCCGACAAGCTCACCGGCGCGCAGGCAGCTGCGCAGAAGGGCAGCTTCAACGAGGCGATCCGCCTGCTGAAGGAAGCCAAGGCCAAGGCGCCGCTGTCGGCGCAGGAAGAACACGGCGTCAACGAGTACCTGATCTACGCGGCGGCCAGCGCCAACGACCACCGCCTCGTCATCCAGACGGTGGACGAGCGGATCGCGACGGGTCGCGTCAGTGGCGCGGAGCTGCAGAAGAAGCTGCGCCTCAAGGCGACCACGCACTATTCGCTGCGCGAGTACCGTGACGCCAAGGCGGCGCTCGACCGGCTGGCGACCACCGGGGCGCTGAACACCGACGACCTGATCCTGCTCGCGAACTGCCAGATGCAGCTGCGCGACTTCCGCGCCGCGGCGCCGACCCTGGAGAAAGCCATCGCCGGCGCGGACAAGGCGCGCAAGCCCGTCGCCGTGACCTCCAAGCTGCTGCTCGCCCTGCACGAGGCCTACCAGCAGACCGGTAACGAGACGGCGAAGCTGCAGACGCTGCACCGGCTGATGCTGATCGCGCCGAGCCGGGATTCCTTCAAGTGGATCGCCAGCGCCTACGAGGTGAAGACCCAGCGCGACCCGGTCGTGATGATCAACATCTACCGGCTCGGCGCCTCGCGCGGGCTGCTGTCGGGCGAGCATTACGCCAAGTACGCCGAGACTGCGCTCGACATGTCGAGCCCCGGCGAAGCCGTCACGATGCTCGAAAAGGGCATGGCGAGCGGCGCTATCAAGAAGGACGACCGCAACAACCGCCTGCTGGCGGACGCCAAGTCGCAGGTCGACCGCGTCAAGGCGACGCTGGCCCAGCAGGAACGCGAAGCCCAGGCGATCCAGGCCGGTGAACCCGAAGCCAAGGTCGCGACCGCCTACTTCACGCTGAGGAACTATGCCAAGGCGAGCGAAGCGGCGAAGCGCGGTGTGACCAAGGGCAAGCTGCGCCGGCCGGACGACCTCCACATGCTGCTCGGCATCGCGCTGGTCGAGATCAAGAAGGCGGCCGAGGCGAAGAACGCTTTCAAGGCGGCCGCGGCGGCGAACGAGAAGCTGAAGGGCGTGGCCGACCTCTGGTCCAGCATGGCGGGATGACCGTCCCGCGCAGCATCGGGCTCGTCGAAGTCGGGCCGCGGGACGGCCTCCAGAACGAAGCGGCCAGGGTCCCGGCCGCGATCAAGGTCGAGTTCATCCGCCGCGCTGTCGCGGCGGGCCTTACGCGCATCGAGGTCGCGAGCTTCGTCAGCCCGCGGCGCGTGCCGCAGATGGCCGATGCCGAGGAAGTCCTGAAGGCGCTGCCGCGCCAGCCGGGCGTACGCTACATCGGCCTGGTGCTGAACCGCGCCGGCTTCGACCGCGCTGCCGCCGCCGGCTGCGAAGAGATCGGCATGGTCGTGTTCACGACTGATGCCTTCAACGAGCGCAACCAGGGCACGACCCGCGCCGGGTCCATCCGTGCCTGGCGCGAGATCGCCGCCGCCGCACAGGCCGCGGGCATCAAGGCGCAGCTCACCATCTCGGCGGCCTTCGGCTGCCCGTTCGAGGGCGAGGTGCCCCCGGAGCGCGTGGTCGACATCGCGCGCGAAGTCGCCGGCGGCAGCCCGATCGAGATTGCGATCGCCGATACGATCGGGGTCGCGGTGCCCGGCCAGGTGGCCGACGTCTTTGGCCGCGTGGCCGAGGCTCTGCCGGGGATGCCGCTGCGCGGGCACTTCCACAACACGCGCAATACCGGGCTTGCCAACGCCTACGCGGCCTGCATGGCCGGCGCCCGGGTGCTGGACGCGAGCCTGGGCGGCCTCGGGGGCTGCCCGTTCGCGCCGGCCGCGACCGGCAACATCCCGACCGAGGACCTGGTCTACATGCTCGGGCGCATGGGCGTCGAGACGGGCGTGGACCTCGGCCGCGCGATCGAGGCGGCGCGCTGGATCGAGCAGCAGGTCGGCCACCCGGTCCCCGGCATGCTGCTGAAGGCCGGGCCATTCCCCGGCGCCAGGCGGCCGGCGGCGACGAAGACGGCCTGATTCACGGGACGACAGGGAGACGCGACATGACGATCCAGGCAGGCGACCGCATTCCGGACGGGAAGCTCAAGGTGATGGGCAAGGACGGCCCGACGAACGTCGAGGCCAGCGAACTGCTCGGACAGGGCCGGGTCGTGGCCTTCTCGGTGCCGGGCGCATTCACGCCCACCTGCGATGCCAAGCACCTGCCCGGCTTCATCGAGAAGGCCGGCGATCTGCAGCGCAAGGGCGTCGGCAGGATCGTCTGCCTCGCGGTCAACGACGTGTTCGTCATGAATGCCTGGGGCAGGCACGCGGGCGTCGGCGACGCCATCGTCATGGCGGCCGACGGCAACGGCGACTACACGCGCGCGCTCGGGCTCGAGCTGGACGCCCGCGGCTTCGGCATGGGCATGCGTGGCAAGCGCTTCGCGCTGGTCATCGAGGATGGCGTCGTGAAGCAGGTGCATGTCGAAGCGCCGGGCGAATTCAAGGTGTCGAGCGCCGACCACATCCTCGGCGAGCTCGCGTGAGCATCGACACACCGTCGGTTTTCTACGCCGCGCTGTGCGGCTTGCTGCTGATCGCATTGTCGGTGCAGGTCGTGATGGCGCGCCGCCGCTATCGCGTGGGCCTGGGCGCCGGCCAGCAGCAGGGCATGGAGCAGGCCATGCGCGTGCAGGCGAACTTCGCCGAGTACGTGCCGCTCGCGATCGTGCTGCTGGTGCTGGCGGAACTGTCCGGGCTGCCGACGGGCGCCGTGCACGTCGCCGGCATCGCCCTGGTCGTGAGCCGCATGCTGCACGCCTGGGGCCTGTCGCACAGCGCCGGACGCAGCTTCGGCCGCTTCTACGGGACCGCGGGCACCTGGCTGGTGGTCATCGGCCTGTCGCTGTGGCTGCTGTACGCGACTACAGCTGGCTCTCGATTTCCGGGATGAGGCTGAACAGGTCGCCGACCAGGCCGTAGTCCGCGATCTCGAAGATCGGCGCCTCGGCGTCCTTGTTGATCGCAACGATGGTGCGCGCGTCCTTGATGCCGGTCAGGTGCTGGATCGCGCCGCTGATGCCGATCGCGACGTAGAGCTCGGGCGCGATGATCTTGCCGGTCTGTCCCACCTGCAGTTCGTTGGGCGCGTAGCCGGCATCGACCGCCGCGCGCGACGCGCCGACGGCCGCCCCCAGGCGATCCGCGAGCCGCTGGATCAGGGCGAAGTTCTCCTTGCTGCCGAGGGCGCGCCCGCCGGAGACCACGCGCGCGGCGGTCTGCAGGTCCGGGCGGTCGCTCCTGGCTGCCGCCACCGATACCAGGCGCGTGTGCGAGGGCAGGGACGCTGCCACGGCCACTTTCTCGACAGCTGCGGGGCCGCCGCTGCCGGCGGCCTGGAACGAGGCCGTGCGCACGGTCGCGACCAGGGTGCCCGCGGTGGCGGCTTCGACGGTCGCGATCGCGTTGCCGGCATAGACCGGGCGGCGGAACCGCGTGGCCGATTCGGCGGCCATCACGTCGCTGACCTGCGGCGCGCCCAGCAGCGCCGCGACGCGCGGCATCAGGTCCTTGCCAAAGGTCGTCGAGGGACCGAAGACGTGGCTGTAGCCGGCGGCGAGCATCGCCAGCTGCGGCGCCAGCACGGCGGCGAGCGCGGGCTCGTTGGCCGGATTCTGCACCAGCAGCACGCGACTGACGCCGGCAATGGTTGCGGCAGCGGTCGCGACGCCCGCCCCGTCGGTCGCCAGCACCGCCACCGCGATTTCCGCATCCGGGATCGTCGCGGCGCAGCTCACGCACTTGGCCACCGACGCGTTCAGCATGCCGCCGGCGTGCTCGGCAACGACGAGGATGCGGTTCATCAGACCAGCCCCTTCTGCCGCAGCGCCGCCACCAGTTCCGCCGCCGTCTTGACCATCACGCCCTTCTGCCGTTGCGGCGGCGGTTCGTGCTTCAGCAGCTTCAGCGCCGGCGCGGCGTCCACGCCCAGCGCCGCGAGGTCGGTCACGTCCAGCGGCTTCTTCTTGGCCTTCATGATGTCGGGCAGCTTCACGTAGCGCGGCTCGTTGAGGCGCAGGTCGGTGGTGATCACGGCCGGCAGGTCGACGTCGATCGTCTCGAGCCCGGCGTCGACCTCGCGCGTCACCCTGGCGCGCCCGCCCTCGATCTCGATCTTCGAGGCGAAGGTCGCCTGGGGCCGGTCCCAGAGTGCGGCCAGCATCGGCCCGGTCTGGCTGCAGTCGTCGTCGATCGCCTGCTTGCCGAGGATCACGAGCCCCGGCGCCTCGCGCTCGATGAGCTTGAGGAACGCGCGCGCCACGGCCAGCGGCTCGACCGCCTCGCCGGTCTTGACGAGGATGGCGCGGTCGGCGCCCATGGCGAGCGCCGTGCGCAACTGCTGCTGTGCGTCGTCGGGCCCGAGGCTGACGGCCACCACCTCGGTGGCCGCGCCGCGCTCGCGGATGCGCAGCGCTTCCTCGAGCGCGATCTCGTCGAAGGGATTGATGCTCATCTTGACGCCGTCGGTGACCACGCCGGTACCGTCCGGGCGCACGCGCACCCGCACGTTGTAGTCGATGACCCGCTTGATGCCGACCAGGATCCGCTGCATTACGCCTCCCGAAGCCCGCGGCGCATCCTATCGGAAGCTGCGGCGCCTAGGCTAACATGGGTTTCCGAATCAAACAGTTGAATACGGTACTTGGAGTGAGTTCGCAGTCACTGCGCGCGGATCGCCTGCAAATGACTTGCGGGGCTGCGCCGGGAGGACTAGTTTGCCGCAACACGCGGACCGTATGCGCCACGAGGAAACCGTCCCACCGCCAAACGAGAACCAACAGGTGGGTCACGAGGGGAGCGTCCGCATGACGCCTGATGCGCGCGGATGCATGATCGGAGCGGCTGCACCGGAGCCGCTTCTTTTTTTCGTGCGCGGTACGGCCGGGTGAGTCCGCTCGCCTTCATCGCCCGGCGCCTGCTGGTCGCAATCCCGACGCTCGCGGTCGTGGTGGCGCTCTCCTTCGCGCTCACGCGCGCCGCGCCCGGCGGCCCCTTCGACGAAGAGCAGGCGCTGCCTCCCGAGATCCGTGCCAACCTCGAGGCCGCCTACGGCCTCGACCAGCCGGCCCACGTGCAGTTCGGCCGTTACGTCGCCGGCCTGCTGCGCGGCGACTTCGGCCCCTCGTTCAAGTTCCGCGACTTCACCGTGACCGAGTTGATCGCGAGCGGCCTGCCGGTGAGCCTTGCGGTCGGCCTCGCCGCACTCGCACTCGCACTCGCGGCCGGCATCCCGATGGGCGCATGGGCGGCGCTCAGGCGCGGCCGGTTTGCCGACCGCTTCGTGATGGCGCTCGCGGTCGCCGGCATCTCGGTGCCGGTGTTCGTGATCGCGCCGCTGCTCGCGCTCGTATTCGGCATCCGGCTGCGCTGGCTGCCGGTCGCGGGCTGGGAGGCGGGTCGCGCCAGCGACCTGGTGCTGCCGGTCGTGACCCTCGCGCTGCCCGTGATCGCCTACCTGGCGCGACTCACGCGCGGCAGCCTGCTCGAGGTGCTGCAGGCACCCTGGATTCGCGCCGCGCGCGCGCGCGGGCTCGCGCCGCGCAGGATCCTGCTGCGCCACGCATTGCCGGCGGCGTTGCTGCCGGTGGTGAGCTACCTCGGGCCGGCGACCGCCGCCGTGCTCGCGGGCTCGCTCGTGGTCGAGACCATCTTCGGACTGCCCGGCATGGGCCGGCACCTGGTGCAGGGTGCGTTGAACCGCGACTACACGCTGGTCATGGGCATGGTCATCGTCTACGCGGCGCTCATGATCGTGCTCAACCTGCTGGCTGACCTCGCCTGTGCCTGGCTCGATCCGCGCATCCGTCGTGGGAGGCGCGCGTGACCGCCGGGCTCTGGCGCGATGCGCTGCGCCGGCTCGCGGGCGATCGCGCGGCGCTGGCGGGCCTTGCCATCCTCGTGCTGCTGGCGCTCGCGGCGCTGGCGGGCCCGGCGCTGGTGGAATGGCGCGAGGACCAGATCGACTGGGAGCACATGGCCGCGCCGCCCTTCGCGGCCGAGGGACACTGGCTCGGCACCGACCGGCTCGGGCGCGACCTGCTGGTGCGTACGCTGCACGGGCTGCGCGTCTCGCTCGCGATCGCGCTGGCCGCGACGCTGGTCGCGCTGCTGATCGGCGTCGGCTGGGGCGCGCTCGCCGGTTACCTGCGCGGGCGCACGGATGCCGTGATGATGCGGCTCGTGGACGTGCTCTACTCGCTGCCGCAGGTGTTCTTCGTGATCATCCTGACGGTCGTGTTCGGGCGCGGGCCGCTGGCGCTGCTGGTCGCGATCGGCGCCTTCGGCTGGCTCACCATGGCACGCATCGTGCGCGGTCAGGCGCTGGCGCTGCGCGAGCGCGAGTTCATCGAGGCGGCCATCGTGGGCGGCGCGGGCACGCTGCGTATCGTGACGCGCCACATCGTGCCGAACCTGCTCGGGCCGGTGATCGTGTACGCCACGCTGACCGTGCCGCAGGTGATCCTGGTCGAGAGCTTCCTGAGCTTCCTCGGCATCGGCATCCAGGAGCCGCTGGCGAGCCTCGGCAACCTCATCGCCGACGGCGCGGCGGAAATGGAGACCGCGCCCTGGATGCTCGCGGTGCCCGCTGGCTGCCTGGTGCTGCTGGTGTTCGCCTTCAACTTCCTCGGCGACGGCCTGCGCGACGCCCTCGATCCGCGGGACCGCTGATGGCGTTGCTGGAAATCCGCGAACTGACCGTGGAATTCGCCGGGCCGCGCCCGCTGCGCGCGGTGGACGGCGTGAGCCTCGACCTCGGCCGCGAGGAATGCCTCGCCATCGTCGGCGAGTCGGGATCCGGCAAGAGCCAGCTGCTGCTCGCCTGTGTCGGGCTGCTGGCCGCGAACGGCAGGGCCCGCGGCTCGGCGCGATTCGGGGGCCGCGAACTGATCGGCGCCGGCGACGGGGCTGCCACGGTGCGCGGCCGCGGCATCGGCTTCGTGTTCCAGGATGCGGGCGGCAGCCTGACGCCGCACCTGCGCATCGGCGAGCAGCTGGCCGAGGCGGCAGTCGCCGCCCATGGCGCGAGCTGGGAATCCGCGCGCGCGGAAGGCGCGCGCATGCTCGAGCGGGTGCGGCTGCCCGACGCCGCCCGGCGCATGGCCCAGTATCCGCACGAGCTGTCCGGAGGCATGCGCCAGCGCGTCGCGATCGCGCTCGCGCTGATGCCGCGGCCGCAGCTGCTGTTCGCCGACGAACCGACGACCGCGCTCGACGTCACGGTGCAGGCCGAGGTCGTCACGCTGCTCGCAACCCTGTGCCGGGACCTCGGCATGGCGCTGGTGCTCGTGACCCATGATCTCGGGGTCGTGGCGTCGCTCGCGGGGCGCGTCGCCGTCATGTATGCGGGCCGTATCGTCGAGCTGGCGGACGCCGAGCGCTTCTTCCGCCAGCCCCGGCATCCCTATGGCGCGGGCCTGCTCGCTGCCGTGCCGACGCTCGGGACGGGCACCGGCCCGCTGCGGACCATCGCCGGTGCGCCACCCCGGCCCGGCTCGGTCTTTGCGGGCTGCCGCTTCGAACCGCGCTGCGAGCGCGCCCGGGAGCGTTGCCGCGGCGAGGACCCTGCGCTGTCGGCCGGCGACGGCGGCCAGGTCGCCTGCCACTTCCCGATCGCCGGCGGGCCGCGGGCGTGAATGCGCTGCTCGAGTTGCGCGACGTCTCGGTGCGCTACCGGCTGCACGGGCCGCCGCCCGCCACCTTGACCGCGGTCGACGGGGCCTGCCTGCGGCTGGACGCCGGCGAGATGCTGGGACTGGTCGGGGAATCCGGCTGCGGCAAGAGCTCGCTGGGCCGCGCGATCCTCCGCCTCGTGCCGCTCGCGGGCGGCGAGATCCATTGGGACGGCAGGCGCGTGGATGCCCTGGGCGCGCGCGCCTTCCGGCCGCTGCGTCGCGAGCTGCAGTACATCTTCCAGGACCCGCACGCCTGCCTCGACCCGCGCATGACGATCGCGCAGAGCGTCGCGGAGCCGCTGCGCGCGCTCATGCCCGGGCTCGATGCCGGGCAGCGCGCCGGACGCGTCGCGCGCCTGCTGGCCGAGGTCGGCCTCGCGCCGGAGCTCGGCGCCCGCTATCCGCACCAGCTTTCCGGCGGTCAGCTGCAGCGCGCGGTGATCGCGCGCGCCCTGGTGCCGGATCCGCGGTTCGTGGTCTGCGACGAGCCCGTGAGCGCGCTCGATGTGTCGGTGCAGGGCCAGATCGTCAATCTGCTGGCGGACATCCGCCGCGTGCGCGGGCTCGCCGGCCTCTTCATCAGCCACAACCTGGCGGTGGTCGCGCGGCTGTGCGAGCGCGTGATGGTGATGTACCGCGGACGCATCGTGGAGACGGCGACCAGCGCCGCGCTGATCGCGGCGCCGCTGCATCCTTATGCGCGCGAGTTGCTGGACGCAGTGCCGACCGTGGATCCCGGCGAGCGCCAGCGCACGCTGCGCCGCCGCGTCGCGCCCGCGCCCGACGACCACGCGCAGACGGCTGCGGGCTGCGCCTTTGCTGCGCGCTGCCCGTTTGCGCTCGCGCGCTGCCGCAGCGAGCGCCCACGGCTCGCGCCGGCCGCGGCAGGGCGTGAGGTCGCCTGTCACCGGGCGGGGGAGTGGCCCGCCGGGCTGCCGCCGGAGGCGCAGCCCTGAGCGGGCTCACGCGTTGAGCCTGCCACCCGAATAAGCTGGCGGGAGCCATCGAAGGGAGCCGGCTCTTGAGCCCGAACGAGCCTTGCCTGTCGCACCTGCAAGCCGGCGGCCTGCTGCTGACCGCGGACCTGCGCCAGGCGCGCATCCTGCGCCGGCTGCACGACCGCGCGCAGCTCGCCAAGGGCCTGCGCGCCTGGCCTGCGGCGCAAGTGCTGCCGCTGGATGCCTGGCTGGCGCAGCAATGGCGCGAGGCGGGCGCCGAGCGCGATGAATTGCCGCAGGTGCTGGCGCCGGTCGCATTGCGCTGGCTATGGCGGCGGATCACCGCGCCGGACGCCCCGGGACTGCTCGACCCCGGCGAGCTCGGTTCGCGCGCACGCACGAGCTGGCTGCGCCTGCTGGCGCACGGTGGCGACGTCGACGGCCTGTCGCGCTGGCCGCTGACCCGCGACCAGCAGGCGTTCGTGGGCTGGGCGCGGGCGGTGGAACGCGAGCTCGGCCAGCGCAATGCCTGCGATGCCGCGGACCTGGCGCGGCTGCTGCCCGCGCACCAGGCGCTGCCGGACCCGGGGCCGCCGTTGCTGCTCGCGGGTTTCCGGCGCCCCACTCCTGCGCAAGCGGCGCTGTTCGAGGGACTCGCACGGCGTGGCTGGCAGGTCGCCCGGCTCGAGGCGCCGCAGGCCGCGGGGGCCGCGTGGTGTCATGCCGCGGCCGATCCGGAGTCGGAGCGCGAGGCCATGCTCGACTGGCTGCGCGCCCGGCTCGACGAGCGGCCGGACGGCATCCACGGACTGATCGTCCCCGACCTGGCGGTGCAACGCGGCGCGCTGGGGCGCGCGATGGCGGCGGCCCTGCAGCCGGACCTGGAGTTGCCGGGCGCCGGTCGCGACCGCGTCTTCGACCTTGCGGGCGGCATGCCATTGATCTCGCAGCCGGTGATCGAGGCTGCATTCGACGCGCTGCGCTGCGCACTTGGCCTGGCGGACTGGACCACGGCGACGCGGCTGCTGCGCAGCGGCAGCCTGGCGGGCGGAATGGCCGAGCGCGAGGCGCGATCGCGGCTGGACGTCGCAATGCGCGACGCCGGCGCGTACCCGGCCGCACCCGACGCGCTTGCCGGCGCGGCGCGGCGCGGCGCGGCGCCGCGGTTCGCGGATGCGCTCACGGGGGCCGCTACCAGCCTGGCGGGACCGGCACGGCGCGGCGCGGCCGACTGGGCCGAGGCCTTCGGCGACTGCCTCGCCGCCTGGGGTTGGCCCGGCGAAGCCGCGCTCGATGGTCCGGCCTGGCAGGCAGCCAGCCGGCTGCGCGAACTGCTGCACGAACTGGCCGCGCTGGCGCCGGTCGTGCAGGGCCTCTCGGGCGCCGATGCGCTGACGCGGTTGCGCGAGATGGCGGCGGTTCCGTTCCAGGCCGAGAGCGGCGAGCCTGCCGTCTTCGTGCTGGACGCCTGGGAGGACCCGGGCCTGGCCTTCGACAGCCTGTGGGTGGCCGGGCTGACCGCGTCGGCCTGGCCACGCCCGGTCTCGATCGATCCGCTGCTGCCCATCGAGGCGCAACGCAGGCTGGGTGTCCCGCACGTCACGGCCGGCGATTGCGTGGCGGATGCGCGCGCCATCGTCGAGTCGTGGCGCACGCGCTGCGCCGCGCTGGTGCTGTCCTGGCCGTGCCGCGAGAACGACACCGACGTCGACCGCTCGCCGCTGGTGCCCGCGGACCTTCCTGCCGTGCCGCCGGATCCGGGCGTGGTGACGCGCGAGAGTCTCTGGCGCGGCGCTGCCGCACTCGAGCCGCTGGTCGAGGACCGCGCACCGCCACTCGCTGCCGGTCGCGCCCGCGGCGGCGCGCGCGTGCTCGAGCTGCAGTCGCAATGCCCGTTCCGGGCATTCGCGCGCTTGCGGCTGCGCGCGGAACCGCTCGAGGAACCGCAGCCTGGCATCGACCGGCGCGTGCGCGGCGAGCTGCTGCATCGCGCACTGCAATCGCTGTGGTCGGAACTCGGATCGCAGCGGGCATTGCTGGAACTCGACCCCCAGGCCTGTGACCGGGTGGTCACGCGCGCGGTCGGGCGGGCGATCGCGGACGCAGCACCCGCCGGCGCCGGCGAGCGGGCACTGCGGCTCGAGCGCGAGTGGCAGCTTGGCGCGATCGGCAGGCTGCTCGCGCTCGAGCGCTCCCGGCCGGCGTTCACGGTGGTGGAGACGGAGCGCGAGATGACCGGGCGGATCGGCGGGCTCGAGCTGGCGTTGCGCGTGGATCGCGTGGACGAGACCGCCGGCGGGTTGCTGGTGATCGACTACAAGACCGGTGCCGTGCGCGGCGCGCCGTGGCGCGGTGCGCGCATGGACGCGCCGCAGCTGCCGCTGTATGCGGTGCTGCATCCACGGCATCCGGCCGGCATTGCGATCGCCAGGGCGGGCGCCGCGGGCGCCGCGTTCGTCGGCGTCGGCAGCGAGGAGCTGCAGATGGAGGGCGTGGTGCCGGCCGCGGAGTTCCGGCTCACCGAGGACCGTGAGAGCGGATTTGGCTGGCGCCAGGTGAAGGACCACTGGCGGGCATGGCTGGAGCGGCTGGCGCGCGACTACGCCGAGGGCAAGGCGGAGGTGGACCCCAAGCTCGGCAGCAACACCTGCCGCCAGTGCCACCTGGGCGCGCTGTGCCGCGTGCAGCCCGGTACCGGGGACGATGACGGGGACGAGGCGCATGGCGATGTCGCCTGAGCCAGGCCGCGATGCCGAGGTCAGGCGCCAGGCCGTGGACCCCGCGGGGTCGTTCATCGTCCAGGCGCCGGCAGGCTCGGGCAAGACCAGCCTGCTGACGCTGCGCTACCTGCGCCTGCTCGCGACCGTGGACTGCCCCGAGCAGATCGTCGCGATCACCTTCACGCGCAAGGCGGCCTCCGAAATGCGCCACCGCATCGTGCGCGCTCTGGCTGCGGCGGCCGAGCCGCTGCCCGCCGATGCCAGGCCGCATGAGCTGGAAGCCCGTGCATTCGCGGCTGCCGCGTTGGCGCGCAGCCGTGACCTGGGCTGGGAACTCGAGCGCAATCCGGCGCGCCTGCACGTGCAGACCATCGACGGGCTCAATCACTGGCTGGCGCGGCGGCTACCGCTGGCGGCGCGCATCGGCATGTCGGCGGCGCTGGTCGACGACGCAGCGCCGCTCTACCGCGAGGCGGCGCGGCGCCTGGTCGCATCGCTGGAGGAGGGCGGCGAGCGCACGGCGCCGCTCGAGCGCCTGGCGCGGGCACTGGACCACGAGCCGCAGCAGCTGGCGCGGCTGGTCGCCGAGATGCTGGGCACGCGCGAGGTCTGGCTGCCGAAGCTGTTCGGGCCGGCGGGTGACGGCCGGCTGCGCGAGGCGATCGACCGCCTGCTCGAGTCAGCGCTCGAGGCCGAGCTGGCGCGCGCGGCGCAGGCCGTGGCGCGGGCGCTGTCGCCTGCCCTGTGCGCGGTGATCCGCGAGGCCGCCGCCGCCGGCGGGGACGCGAGCCCGCTGGCGCCGCTCGCGCGCATCCAGGGACCGCCGCCGGCCACGGTGGCCGCGGCGCCCGCCTGGCGGGCGCTGGCGAACCTGCTGCTCACCGCGGACCGCGACAGTGCCGTGCGCAGGAAGGTGGACAAGAACCAGGGCTTTCCCGCCGCCTCGACCGGGGCGCCGTGGAAGGCACTCAAGCAGCGGATGCACGAGCAACTCGCGGCGCTCGCGGAGGCAGACGGCTTCGCTGCCGCGCTGGCGCGTGTCCGCATGCTGCCGCCACCGGCGCTCACCGATGCGCAGTGGGACCGTGTCGACGCGCTGGTGGCCGTGCTGCCGCACGCGGTCGCGGAATTGCTGGCGTACTGCGCCGAGCGCGGCAGCCTGGACCATCCCGCGGTGGCGGCGGCGGCACGCGCTGCGCTGTCCGACGCCTCGGCGCCCACCGAGCTCGCGCTCGCGCTCGACTACCGCATCCGTCACCTGCTCGTGGATGAGTACCAGGACACTTCGCCGGCGCAGGAACAGCTGTTGCAGCTGCTGCTCGCCGGCTGGCAACGCGGCGACGGGCGCACGCTGTTCTGCGTCGGCGACCCGATGCAGTCCATCTACGCGTTCCGGGAGGCCGACGTCACGCTCTTCCTGCAGGCCGGGCGTGAAGGCGTCGGTGGCGTCGCGCTCGCTGCGCTGAGACTCAGCCGCAACTTCCGCTCCAGCGCGGCGATCGTGGACTGGGTGAACCGCACGTTTGCGGTGCTGCTGCCGCCCGAGGACGACTTCGAGCGCGGCGCGGTGCGTTACTCGGCGGCCGAGGCCGTGCACGCCGCTGGCGCGGGCGACGCGGTGCACGTGCATGCGCTGCTGGACGCCGACGAGCACGCGATGGGGGCGGAGGTGGCGCGCACGGTGTCCACGGTGCTGGCCGCGGCAGGGAAAGATTCCCGGCCCTCGATCGCGGTGCTGGTCAGGGGCAGGACCTCGCTGCCACCCGTGGTGGCCGCGCTGCGCGAACGGGGAATCGCCTACCGTGGCGTGGAACTGGAATCGCTCACCGATCGCGCGGCGATCCGCGACCTGGTCGCACTCGCCAGGGCGATGCTGCATGCGGGGGACCGCACGGCCTGGCTCGCCGTGCTGCGCGCGCCGTGGTGCGGACTCGCGCTCGCGGACCTGCTCGCGCTCGCGGGCGAAGACGCCGCGGCGCCGGTGCCGTCGCTGGTGCCGGATCCGGCGGTGCAGGCGCGACTGTCGACGGACGGCGCAGCGCGCCTGCGCCGCGCGTGGCAGGCGCTCGCCAGCGCGATCGCGGAGCGCGGCCGGCGCACGCTCGGCAGCTGGATCAAGTCCGCCTGGCTCGCGCTGCACGGGCCGGCGACGGTGGCGGACGCGTCGGACCTCGCTAACGCGGAACTACTGTTCTCGGCGCTGGACCAGCTCGAGGTCGAGGCAGGCTGCTGGCCGGAGGGTTCGGCCGTGGACGCGGCGGTGCAGGGCATCATGGCCTCGCCGGTGGGGAACGCCGACGCGCCGGTGCAGATCATGACGATCCACAAGGCCAAGGGACTGGAGTTCGACGTGGTGATCGTCCCGGACCTGCAGCGCACCGTGCGCGGCGGCGAGCGGCCGCTGCTGTACTGGACGCAGGTCGCGACCGGCCCCGGCCGGCGCGGGATCGTGCTGGCGAGCCGTGGCGAGCCGGACGACGACGGTGGCGCCGACGAACTGGAGCGCTGGATGCGCCACCTGGCGGCGGAGCGGGAAGCGCTGGAACTCGGGCGCGTCGCCTACGTCGCCACCACCCGCGCCCGCCGACAATTGCACCTGCTGGGCAGTGCGACGACCCGATGGACGGACGAAGGCCCTGAGTTGCGCAAGCCGGCGACCGGCAGCCTGCTCAGGTTCTTCTGGCCGGTGCTGCAGGACGAGTTCGCGCGGGCGCTGGCCGCGCGCCATGCCGCACGGCCGGAGGATGGACGCGGCGGAGATCGCCGCCGGCGGCTGGCCGCGCCGCCGTTGTTGCGTCTGCCGGCCGCGTATGTTCCGCCCCGACCGGTCGCGCCGGCGAGAGTGCCAGCGCTGCGCATCACCGGTGAGCCGGAGGGATCGATACGCCCGGAATTCGACTGGGCCGGAACCATCGCGCAGGCGGTCGGCCAGGTGGTGCACCTCGAGCTGCACCGTCTGGCGCGCCTCGGCCTGCCGCGCGAGGCGCTGGCGCCGCGTCTGCAAGCCTGGCGTCGCGCGCTGCACGATGCCGGCGTGGACGAGGACCACCTGCCGGCGGCCCTGGCCCGCACGGAGCAGGCGATCGCCGGCTTTGCCCGCAGCGAGCTGGCGGGCCGGCTGCTCGATCCGTCGGCGACGGAAGCGGCCAGCGAGCTCGCCGTGACGGCGGTCATCGACGGCGTCCTGCAGAGCCTGCGCATCGATCGCAGCTTCGTCGACCCGGA
>DATBMQ010000111.1:0-7906 GCA_036554765.1 Steroidobacteraceae bacterium
GATCGCCATGAAGCGCGCGAGGATGTGCGGCTGGCCGGCGTAACCCAGGCCCCAGCCGACCAGCGAGGCGATGCCGATCCAGCCGAGCGCCTCGCCGCCGCTGCCGATGAACGGATCGAGCAGCGACGGATCGCGCGCCGCGATCTGCTCGAGCGTCGGCGTCACGCCGCCCGCGAGATGCACGCCCATCCAGGCCACCAGCACCAGCGCCACGAACATCAGCGTGCCCTGCAGCACGTCCGACCAGCTCACCGCGAGGAAGCCGCCGAAGAAGGTGTAGGCGAGCATCACGATCGAGCCCCAGAACATGGCTTCGACGTAGGGCAGGCCAAAGAGCGCCTCGAACAGCTTGCCCGAGGCGACGAAGCCCGAGCTCGTATAGAAGGCGAAGAAGACCAGGATGAAGGCGGCCGAGATCGTGCGCAGCAGGCGCGAGCGGTCGCCGAAGCGCCGTTCGAAGTAGTCGGGCAGCGTCAGGGAATCGGAGAGCTGCTCGGTGCGGGCGCGCAGCTTCGCGGCGATGAAGCGCCAGTTGGCCCAGGTGCCGACGACGAGACCGGCCGCGAGCCAGATCGCGTCGAAGCCGGAGAGGTAGGCGAGCCCCGGCAGTCCCATCAGCAGCCAGCCGCTCATGTCGGAGGCCTGCGCCGAGAGCGCCGTGACCCAGCTGCCGAGCCTGCGGCCGCCCAGGATGAAGTCGCCGAGCGTGCGGGTGCGCCGGTACGCGATGAACCCGAGCAGCAGGCACACCGCCATGTAGGCGACGAGGCTCGCGACGATGCCGGTGTTGTTCTCGATCATGCCGCCCCCAAAAAGGTGTCAGGCACCATTTTGGCAATGCCAAAAAGGTGCCTGACACCTTTTCACTATACGCTACAGTCCTCGCGATGGACGAGCGCCAGCCCCGCTTCCTTGCCGACGTCGGCGCCTGCGTGGAGCAGGTGCTCGCGCACGTGGGCAACAAGATCGTGCTGTGCCTGCCGATCGGCGCCGGCAAGCCGATGGCGCTCGCCAACGAGTTCTGGCGCCGCGCCGTCGCCGATCCCTCGATCGAGCTGACGATCGTGACGGGACTCACGCTGCGCCGCCCGCGCGGCAAGAGCGAACTGGAGCGGCGCCTGGTCGAACCGATGGCGCAGCGCGTGTTCGCGGGCGGCCCCGACCCGGAGTGGACCGACCCGCTGGCCGCGGGCGCGATCCCGGCGAACATCCGCATCCAGGAATTCTTCATGGAGCCCGGCGCCTGGCTGCACTCGCCGCTGGCGCAGCAGTGGTACGCCAGCATCAACTACACGCACGTCGCCCGCACGGTCCTGGCCGCGGGCGCGAACGTGATCGCGCAGCAGATTGCGCTCAGGCCCGGCCCCGCCGGCGGGCGCGCAAGCCTCGGCACCAACCCGGACGTCACGGTGGACCTGCTGCCGGCGCTCGCCGAGCGGCGCCAGGCCGGCGAGAGAGTCGCGGTCGTCGGCCAGGTCAACGGCTACATGCCGTTCATGTTCGGCGCGGCCGAGGTGCCCGCCTCCGCCTTCGACTTCATCGTGGACGACCCGCGCGGCCACCACGAGCTGTTCAGCCCGCCCAACCTGCCGATCTCGACCGCGGATCACTGCATCGCGCTCGCCAACAGCATGCTGATCCGGGACGGCGGCACGATCCAGATCGGCATCGGCGAACTCGGCGACGCCATCGTGCACTCGATGACGCTGCGTCACCGCGAGAACGGCGCCTGGCGCCAGGCGCTCAAGGACACCGGCCTGGGCCCGCGCTTCGGCGACGTGCGGGCCGCGCTCGGCGGCGACGGGCCATTCGAGCATGGGCTCTATGCCGTCACCGAGATGTTCGTGGACGGCTTCCTCGACCTCTACCACGAGGGGATCCTCAAGCGGCGCGTCGAGCCCGACGGCGTGCTGTTGCACGGCGCCTTCATGCTGGGCCCGCAGGCCTTCTACCGCGAGCTGCGCGAGATGCCGGATGCCCGGCGCGCGCTGTTCGCCATGATGCCGGTCAGCTTCACGAACGAGCTGCTGGGTCCGGGCTGGGAGCGCAAGCTGGCACAGCGTCGCGACGCGCGGTTCATGAACACGACCATGATGGTCACGCTCGGCGGCGCGCTGGTCTCCGACGGGCTCGCGGACGGGCGCGTCGTCAGCGGCGTCGGCGGGCAGTACAACTTCGTCGCACAGGCGCACCAGCTGCCCGGCGGCCGGTCGCTCATCTCCGTGCGCGCCACGCGCGACAGCCACGGCCGCATCGAGTCGAACATCCGATACAGCTACGGCAGCGCGACCATCCCGCGCCACCTGCGTGACGTCGTGGTGACCGAGTACGGTGTCGCGGACATCCGCGGGCTGTCCGACGAGGAAGTGGCCAGGCGCCTGCTCGCGATCGCCGACTCGCGCTTCCAGCCGGAACTGCTCGCCGCAGCGCAGCGCGCCGGCAAGCTGCCGGCCTCGTACCGGATCCCGGACCAGCACCGCAACAACCTCCCCGCGGCGCTCGAACACGCGCTCGCGCCGCAGCGCGCGGCCGGGTTCTTCGGCGAGCTGCCTTACGGCACGGACCTCACCGCGGAGGAGATCCGGCTCGCGCGTGCGCTGCGCCGGCTGAAGGCGCGGGCGCAGACCTGGCCCGGCAAGCTCGCGGTCGCCGCGCGGATGCTGCGGCGGCTGCCGCGGGACCCGGCGGCGCAGCCGCTGTTCGAGCGCATGGGGCTCGCGCGGCCGCGGGGCCTGCGCGAGCGGCTGCTGCGGCGCGTCGTCGCGGCCGCGCTCTAGACGAAGCTGGCGATCTGTTCCATCGGCTTGCGCTGGATATCCGGGACCTTTGCACCCGGCGCCGGATAGCCGACCACCAGCAGCAGGAACGGACGCTCGAGATCCTTTGGCCGGCCGAGGATGTCGTTCAGGAACTTCATCGGGCTCGGTGTGTGCGTCAGCGACACGAGACCGGCGTGGTGCACGGCGGCGAGCAGGAGTCCGGTGGCGAGACCGACCGATTCATCCGTGTAGTAGTGCTTGCGCCTGGTCCCGTCCGGATTCCGGTCGAAGCGACGGATGAAGACGGCGATCAGCCAGGGCGCGATCTCGAGGAAGGGCTTGTGCTCGTCCGTGCCGAGCGGCGCGAGCACTTCCAGCCACTCCGGCGGCGCGCGGTGCGCATAGAACTCCCGCTCCTCGGCTTCCGCCGCCTCGCGGATGCGGCGCTTGACCGCCGGATCCGATACCGCGACGAAATGCCAGGGCTGTTGATTGGCGCCGGAGGGCGCGGAACCCGCGGCGCGCAGGCAGTCCTCGATCAATGCGCGCGGCACCGGGCGATTGCTGAAATCGCGAACCGTGCGGCGCGCGCGCATCTCGTCGGCAAACGCCTTCGCGCGCGCAAGCATCTCTTCGGGCGGGTACTCGCGAAAGCCGCTGAGCGGCACGAGCTTGGGTTGCATTGCGGTCCTCTTCACGCTGCGGCCAGCAGGCGCTCGACCATGGCCTCGGCCTGCGCGCGGTAGCTTCCGCCGAACAGGTTCAGGTGGTTGAGCACGTGGTAGAGATTGTAGAGGTCCTGGCGCACGTTCCTGCCGGCGTCCGGCGGCCAGGCCTCGTCGTAGGCGGCGTGGAAGCGCGGACCGAAGCCGCCGAACAGCCGCGTCATCGCGATCTCCGCCTCGCGGTCGCCGTAGTACACGGCGGGGTCGAAGACCACGGGCGTACCGTCGGCGAGCATGGCGCGGTTGCCGCCCCAGAGGTCGCCGTGCAACAGCGAGGGTTGCGGGCGATGACTTGCGAAGAAGGCGGGAACCGCGTCGAGCAGCCTCCGGCCGCGGTCCTGCAGCCGGCCGCCATGGCCGTTCTTCGCGGCAAGGTCGAGCTGGAACGCGAGGCGGCGGTCGCGCCAGAAGGCGGCCCAGTCGTCCGACTGCGCGTTCGGCTGCGGTGTCGCGCCGATCGCGTTGTCGCGCTCAAGACCGAAGGCCGGCGCGGTCACGGCATGCAGGCGCGCGAGCGCTGCGCCCATGTGCGCATCGGAGGCCGCGTCGGGCGCATGCAGGTCGAGCCACTCCAGCTCGAGCCAGGCCACGGTATCGTTCGCGCCGATGCCGTGGAACCGCGGCACACGGATGGCCCCCGCTTGCGCGAGCCGCGCCAGGCCGTCCGCCTCCGCCTCCAGCCGCCAGCGCTGGCCGGGCGGCAGCCGCTTCACGAAAAAGGTGCCTGACACCTTTTATTTTGCGAGGCGCGCGGCCTGGCGGCGCAGCGCGGCGCCGAACTTCGCCCGGTCGTAGAAGTCCTCGAGGCTCTGCACGTCCGGCTGGCGCCGCGCGAGCGCATCGACCGTGACGTCCAGCGGCATGTCGCAGGCGATGGTGGTCAGCCGGCGCGCGAAGAACGCCGCCTCGCGATGCCTGCGCAGCTTCTCCGGCAGCTGCGCGGCGCCGCGGATCGGGAGCAGCGGCACGCGCTCGAGGCCGTCGTAGAGCTCCTCGAGCGAGGCGAACTTGCGCAGCAGCGCGGAGGCCGTCTTCGGACCCACGCCGGGCACGCCCGGGATGTTGTCCACCGAGTCGCCCGTGAGGGCGAGGTAGTCCGCCATGCGCTCCGGGCGCACGCCGAACTGCTCCTCGATCTCGTGGTACCCGTAGCGGCGCTCGCCGGCGTAGTCCCAGTAGGAGTCGCCGTCGCGGATCAGCTGCGCGAGGTCCTTGTCGCGGGTGACCAGCACCGAGCTGTGCCCGCGCGGACGCAGCCGCGTCGCAATGGTGCCGATGATGTCGTCGGCCTCGTGCGTGGGGCTGCTGAACTCCGCCACGCCCATCAGCCGGCACAGCTCGCGGCACAGCCCGAACTGGCGCTTGAGCTCGGGCGGCGCCGGCTCGCGGTTCGCCTTGTAGGCCGGGAAGATCTCGTTGCGGAACGACGACGACAGGCTCTCGTCGAACGCCACCGCGACGTGCGTGGCTTTCGACTGCTCCAGCAGGTCGCCGAGGAAGCGGCCGAAGCCGTACAGCGCGTTGACCGGCTGCCCGTCGCCGTCGGTCATCTCGATGCCGACGGAATAGTAGGCACGGAATACGAAGTAGCTCGCGTCGATCAGGTGGACCGGCCCGGCCCCCGCGCGCTTCACTGGCGGAAGCGCTGGATGCGGGCGTGCAGCGGGCTCGAGCGCGGGAAGTGCGCGAGCAGGTACTCCATCTGGTCGGCGAGCACGCGCCGGCCCTTCAGGTAGATGTACTCGGCATAGGTCGGCGTGAACGGCACGGCGAGCAGCTGCATGCCCGCCTGTTCCGGCGTGCGCGAGGCCTTCTGGTTGTTGCAGCGGCGGCAGGCGGCGACCACGTTGTTCCAGGCGTCCTTGCCGCCCTGGCAGAACGGGCGCACGTGATCGCGCGACAGCTGGCTCGAGGGCAGCCGCATGCCGCAGTACATGCACAGGTTCGCGTCGCGGCGGAACAGGGTCTCGTTGTTGAGCGGCGGCACGTAGTCGCCGCGCAGGCTGCCGGGGTTCCCGGACGAACCCTGCGTCGCCATCATCGAGTTGACCTCGATCACCGTCTGCCGGCCGCTGCGCGCGTTGATCCCGCCGTGCAGCGCGTACAGGCGGCTGCCGAAGGCGTACGCGACCTGGCCCAGGCAGTGCAGGCGCACCGCCTCCTTGTAGTCGATCCACTCCAGCGGCATGCCCGAGGCATCGGTGCGCAGCACCCATTGCGACAGGGCGACCTCCTGGCCGCCCGCCGGAACCACCTTCCTCGCCATGACCGAAGCTGCGCTCACGTACGTACAAATCCCAGGCCGAAACCCTGAAACAATAAGCCACGATTGTTATAATTTTCAATGCGCGGCCCAGCGGCCTGCGAATCCGGGGAGGAATCGGATGCCAGTCACGATCGGCGTGCTCCGGGAAACCGTGCGGGGCGAGAATCGCGTCGCCATCGTCCCCGAAGTCGCCACCCGCCTGGCCGCCCAGGGGGCCCGGATCCTCGTCGAGCGCGGCGCCGGCGCCGCGGCCCGGTTCCCGGACACCGCCTACAAGGACGTTTCCTTCGCCGATTCCGCGGACGCCGTGATCGCCGGATCGGACGTGCTGCTCACGGTCCAGCCGCCGGATCCGTCCGTGGTTTCCCGCCTGAAGCCGGGGGCGATCGTGGCCGGATTCCTTGCGCCGCACGCACAGGCGGCGCTGGTGCGCGCGCTCCGGGAACGGCGCATCACCAGCTTCGCCATGGAGCTCGTGCCGCGCATCTCGCGCGCGCAGTCCATGGACGCCCTCTCCTCGCAGGCGGCGGTCGCGGGCTACAAGGCGGTGCTGATCGGCGCCGCCGCGCAGGACAAGTTCTTCCCGATGCTGACGACGGCGGCCGGCACCATCCGCCCGGCCACCGTGCTGGTGATCGGCGCGGGCGTCGCCGGCCTGCAGGCCATTGCCACCGCCAAGCGCCTGGGCGCCATCGTCGAGGCCTATGACGTGCGCGCCGCGACCCGCGAGCAGGTGAAGTCCCTCGGCGCGAAGTTCGTCGAGACCGGCGTCACCGCCGAGGGCGCGGGCGGTTACGCGCGCGAGCTGACCGCGGAAGAGAAGGCGAAACAGCAGGAAGTGCTGGACGCGCGCATCGCGGCGGCGGATTGCGTGGTCACCACCGCCGGCGTTCCCGGCCGGCCGGCGCCGCGCATCATCAGCCGCGCCGCGGTCGAGCGCATGAAGCCGGGCGCCGTGATCGTGGACCTGCTGGCCGAGAACGGCGGCAACTGCGAGCTCGCCAGGGCCGGCGAGACCGTCGAACACCAGGGCGTGCGCATCATCGGGCCGGTGAACCTGCCGGCCACCGTCGCGCACCACGCGAGCGAGATGTACGCCAAGAACCTGCTCAACTTCCTCAAGCCCGCGCTCAAGGACGGCGCCATCGCCATCGACTGGAGCGACGAGGTGTTCGCGGCGTCCTGCGTCACCCACGAGGGCGCGATCCGCCACGAACCCACCCGCAAGACCGTGGAGGCCGCGTAAATGGAAGGCGTGATCGCGCTGTACATCTTCATGCTCGCGGCGTTCACCGGCTACGAGGTGATCGCGCGCGTGCCGGTCATCCTGCACACGCCGCTGATGTCGGGCAGCAACTTCGTGCACGGCATCGTGCTGGTCGGCGCCATGGTCGCGCTCGGGCGCGCCGACACCCTGCTCGAGCAGGTGATCGGCTTCGTCGGCGTGGTGCTCGGCGCCGGCAACGCGGTCGGCGGTTACGTGGTCACCGAGCGCATGCTCGAGATGTTCAAGGCCAGCGGCCAGAAGAAGAAGAAGGAGTCCACCTGATGGACTTCCTGCCGGAGAGCGTCGCGACGCTCGCGATCGACTTCTCCTACCTGCTGGTCGCGTTCCTGTTCATCATGGGCTTGAAGGCCATGAGCTCGCCGGTCACGGCGCGGCGCGGTATCGTCGTCGCGGGCGTCGGCATGCTGATCGGCACGCTGATGAGCTTCCTCTATCCCGGGATGGGCAACTTCGCGCTGATGCTCGCGGCGATCGCGGTCGGCGGCGGGCTCGCTTGGTGGTCGGGGCGCATCGTCGCGATGACCGACATGCCGCAGATGATCGCGCTCTACAACGGCATGGGCGGCGGCGCGGCGGCGGCGATCGCGGCGGTCGAGCTGCTGCGCATGGTCGGGGCCCCGGCGGACGGCGCCGCGCACCACGGCCCGATCGTCACCGCACTGGCCGCGGCCGGGGCCTTCATCGGCGCGGTGAGCTTCTCCGGCTCGCTGATCGCCTTCGGCAAGCTCCAGGACCTGATCAAGCGCAGCTTCCGCTTCAAGGGCCAGCAGGTCGTCAACCTGCTGATCACGGCGGCGACCGTCGCGCTCGGCGCCTGGATCGTGGTCTCCGGCCACCCGACGCTCGAGATGGTGATCGCGTTCTTCGC
>DATBMQ010000179.1:0-2416 GCA_036554765.1 Steroidobacteraceae bacterium
CGGGCAGCTTCGAGGCGTGCATCAGCAGGATGACGATGCCGCCGCCCAGGTAGAAAAGCGCCATGAACGGCACGAGCAGCTGCGTCACCTGGCCGATGCGCTTGATGCCGCCGAGGATGACGGCGCCCGTGAGCACCACCAGCACGATGCCGGTGGTCGACTGCGACAGGCCGAAGGTCGCATGCAGCGCGTCGGCCACCGAGTTGGCCTGCACCATGTTGCCGATGCCGAACGCGGCGAGCGAGGTCAGGAGCGCGAAGATCGCGCCGAGCCATGGCAGCTTGAGGCCGTTCTTCAGGACGTACATCGCGCCGCCGCGCATGGTGCCGTCGGCATCGCGTTCGCGGTAATGCAGCGCGACCACGATCTCGGCGTACTTGGTGCACATGCCGAGCAGGCCCGAGACCCAGAGCCAGAACAGCGCGCCGGGCCCGCCGAGGAAGATGGCCGTCGCGACGCCTGCGATGTTGCCGACGCCGACAGTCGAGGCGAGTGCGGTCGCCACCGCCTGGAACGGCCGGACGCTGCCTTCGCCGCCGCCCGGCCGGGTGAGCTTGCCGAGCACTTCCCGGAGCGCCCGCCAGAGGTAGCGGAACTGCGCCGCACCCGTGACGATCGTGAGCAGGACGCCCGTGCCGATGAGCAGCACGATCATCGGCGTGCCCCAGACGTAGCCGTTCAGCCAGGAATTGACGGCTTCAATGGTCTCGACCATGCGACCCCCGGATCAGCCGGCGCTATCTTGACACGTCGCGCGGCGGCGGGCGGGCGGTGATCGACGTTGACACGGGTGGACGATATGGCGCTACATTCCGGGGCAACGGAGGCTCGAGGGGGAACCCATGAGAAAGCTGGAAAGACCCGTGCTTTTGGCCGTCGCCTGCATCCTGGCTCTTGCGCCGGCCCTCCAGGCCCAGACACCACCCAGGACGCTCGTCACTCCCTCAAAGGTGGCGGTCTACTGGGTGGGACAATTGAAGTCCTACCACGTCACCGAGCTGACAGCGAGCAACACGACGTGTGATTCGACCGACTCGTATTCTTTCATGGTTTCCTGGAAACCGGTCTTCAGGGACTGGAACCTGCCGCCGGGCGCCGGACCTTACATCTGGAAAGAGTATCTCGCGAGCAACAAGAGCGGCTGTACGCAAAGCCTCATCATGTGCGGAGACCCCGTCTGTACGATGAAATTGTCGAGTTGCCCGATTTCCGTGCCCTATGGGCTCGTGCGCGTCCAGACTTACCTGGATGACCCGCCGGCGGGAACAGGAAGCTGGGTCCAGATCGGCGGAATTCCGCGGCCGACCCTGGTCTACGAGGACCGGCGATGGAAGTGCCAGGGAGGCGACGCGCTGTAGCGGTGCCCGGAGTCAGGCGAGCCGCTGCCTCAACCGCCCTTTCGCAGCTGCCGCAGCTTCTCGATCGCGCGCAGCTGCGCGGCAGCGCGCGCAAGTTCCGCCTGCGCCTCCGCGATTTCCATGGCGCCAACGCGGTCGCGCAACGCCTCTTCCGCCCGCTGCTTGGCGGCGAGCGCCGCCGCTTCGTCCAGGTCCTTCGCGCGGGCCGCGGTATCGGCGAGCACGGTCACCTTGTGAGGCTGTACCTCCAGGGCACCTCCACCCACCCAGAACAGCAGCTCTTCGCCGCTTTCGGTCTGCACCCGCACTTCGCCGGGCTTCAGCGTGGTGAGGAGCGGCGCGTGACGCGGCGCGATGCCGATCTCGCCCTGGGACGCCGGCGCGAACACCATCGTGGCGGGACCCGAGTGGATCTCGCCTTCGGCGCTGACGATGTCGATGTGGATGGTGTGCGCCATGATCAGGACAGCGTCTTCGCCTTCTCGACCGCTTCCTCGATGCCGCCCACCATGTAGAACGCCTGCTCGGGCAGCGCGTCGTATTCGCCGGCGATGATGGCTTTGAACCCGCGGATCGTGTCCTTGAGCGCGACGTACTTGCCGGGCGAGCCGGTGAACACCTCCGCCACGTGGAACGGCTGCGACAGGAAGCGCTGGATCTTGCGCGCGCGGTGCACGGTCAACTTGTCTTCTTCCGACAGCTCGTCCATGCCGAGGATCGCAATGATGTCCTGCAGTTCCTTGTAGCGCTGCAGGATCGCCTGCACGCCGCGCGCGGTGTTGTAGTGCTCCTCGCCGATCACCAGCGGATCGAGCTGGCGGCTGGTGGAATCGAGCGGGTCCACCGCCGGGTAGATGCCGAGCGAGGCGATCTGGCGGCTCAACACGACGGTCGCATCGAGATGAGCGAAGGTGGTGGCCGGCGAGGGATCCGTCAGGTCGTCCGCGGGCACGTAGATCGCCTGCACGGAGGTGATGGAGCCCGTCTTCGTGGAGGTGATGCGCTCCTGCAGCACGCCCATCTCTTCCGCCAGCGTCGGCTGGTAGCCGACCGCCGAG
>DATBMQ010000167.1:0-16353 GCA_036554765.1 Steroidobacteraceae bacterium
CGTCAACCGCCGCGAGTTCGAGCGCCGCCTCGGCGAGGCGCTCGAGATCGCGCGCGCCGGCCGCCAGGGCCACGTGATGTGCTATCTGGACCTCGACCGCTTCAAGGTCGTCAACGACACCAGCGGGCACCTCGCGGGCGACAACATGCTGAGCGAGGTCGCGGCGATCGTCCGCGAGGGCGTGCGCGACTCGGACACCGTGGCGCGCCTCGGGGGCGACGAGTTCGGCGTGCTGCTGGTCGGCTGCCCGCTCGACAAGGCGCGGCAGATCGCCGACGACATCGCCCGCGCGATCGGCGAGTTCCGGTTCGTCTGGAAGGACCGCATCTTCAGCGTCGGCGTCAGCATCGGCATCGTGGAGCTCACCGGCGAGAGCAACTCGCTGGAGGAGGTCATGAGCGCCGCGGATTCCGCCTGCTACGTCGCGAAGAAGCAGGCCGACACCCACGTGCACGTCTACTCCTCGCACGACGAGGCCGTGGCGCGCAGCCGCGGCGAGATCCACTGGCTGCAGCGCCTGCAGGCGGCGCTGCGCGACGGTTTCTTCGAGCTGTACGTGCAGCCGATCGAACCGACGCGCCCCGGCGGGGCCGGCAGCGGGCCGGCGATGGAGGTGTTCGTGCGCCTGCACGACGAGGGTCAGCCGGTCGCGCCGGCCGAGTTCTTCCCGGCCGCCGAGCGCTACCGCCTGATGTCGCTGATCGACCGCTGGGTGCTGGGCTCCGCGCTCGCCGCGCTCACGGCCGGCGCGATCCGCATCCCGGCGGGACGCAGCCTGTCCATCAACGTGTCGGCACAGACGCTGGCGGACCCGACCTTCCTGGAGTTCGTGGTGGACGAGCTCGATCGCACCGGGGTCGCGCCCGCGCAGATCTGCTTCGAGGTCGCCGAGACCTCCGTGATCGGCAACATCGAGCAGGCGCGGCGCTTCATCGACGTGCTGCACGGGATGGGCTGCCGCTTCGCGCTCGACGACTTCGGCACCGACCTCGGCGGCTTCGCGAACCTCCGGCAGCTGCCGATGGACTACCTCAAGATCGGCGGCGACTTCATGCGCGACCTGGGCCGCGATTCGGTCAACCAGGCCATGGTGAGCGCGGTCGTCGGCATGGCGCGCACGCTGAACTTCCGCCTGGTGGCCGAGCAGATCGAGGACCTGGCCGCGCTGGAGGCCGCGCGCGCCATGGGCATCGATTTCGTGCAGGGCTATGCCATCGGCCGGCCCCGGCCATTGGCGCCGGCGGCCTGAGGGTGCCAGAATCCCCCGCCGGCTCCGCCCGGTGGGGCCCCACAAGAACAGAGGAGACCTGGGGATGAACGAAGTCGCAGGCAAGGTACCCGACACGTCGCTGGTGAAGCCAGCCTGGATCGTGTTGATCGTCGGCTGGGTGATCATGTTGCTGCCGATCCCGATGACCGGCTGGCTGGGCGGCGTGATCGCCGGCATCGGCGGCTGTGTTCTCGCCATCGTCAACCTGGTCCGGGGCGTGGTCGGCATCGGCATCGCGCAGCTGCTGTGCGCGCTGGTCGTGACGCCGATCGTCTACTGGATCGGACTCGCGATCTTCGGCGCGGCACTGGTCGGCGCCGCCAGCACCGCCGGCTGACGTCCTGCGCACCGGCGCCGGGAAGGCTCAGTTCCCGGCGGCGGTGATACGCGGCGGGTCGGCGAACCGCCGGACCCCGAAGGCCGCGTAAATGACGGCGGGCGCATAGCCGTTGCCGTCCTTCAGTACGTAGGCGATGCGGCGGACGTCGGAGATGTTCCGCGTCGGGTCGCCGTCCACGAGGATGAGGTCGGCGCGCAGGCCGGGCGCGATGCGCCCGGTCTCGCCCTCGAGGCCCGCGTAGCGCGCGCCATTCTGCGTGGCGATGCGGATCGCCTCGCCGGGCGGGATGCCGGCCTGCACGTAGAGCTCGAGTTCGCGGTGCAGGGCGAAGCCGGCGAGGTTGTCGGTGCCGGCGACCAGCGGCACGCCGGCCGCGTACAGCCTGCCGACGAATGCGACCATCTTCGCCCACGAGGCCCGGTAGCTGGCGAGGTTGCCGTCGTTCACGTCCATCGAGTTGATGCGCCAGTCGCGTTGCGTCGCGTAGGGCACGTGGTCCGCAACCGCGGCGAGCGCCGGGTCCATGTCGCCCTGGCGCTGGTTGTACATCGCCTCGAAGGTATTGAGCGTGGCGTCCACGACCGTGCCGTTCGCGGCAAGCAGCGCGATGAAGTCGCGCACCGGCTGCGAGTCGAAGTCGAGCGCGGCCGTGCGCTCGCCGACCAGCGTGAAGCGCGTGAGATCGCGCGAATCCGTGTCCGGGTCCGAGACGAAGTTCAGCATGAGCTGGTTGATGTGCTGCAGCTCGTCGTAGCCCTCGCGCACCACGCGTTCCGCGCGGCTGAACGCCGGCACGTGCCCGCCCACCCGCAGCCCGCGCCCGTGCGCATAGGCGGCGACCGGCGCCACCCATTCGGGGTGGATCGAATTGTAGAGCTTGACCTGGCGGTAGCCGCGCTGCGCATACCAGTCGATCGCGGCCTGCGCCTGCTCCACGCTGCCGACCACGAATCCGCCGCGGGCGGAGAACCGGCTCTCGCCCTCGATGAAGCCGAGTGGCACGATGCGCGGTCCCAGCACCTCGCCGCCGGCGATTTCGGCCATCAGCTGCGCGAGCAAGGCATTGTCGTTGCCCATGTCGCGCGCGGTGGTGACGCCGCCTGCGAGCTGCAGCGCGGCACTCCAGCCACCGCTGTGCGTGTGCATGTCGAACAGGCCGGGCAGCAGCGCGCGCCCGTCGCCCTCGACCACGGTCGCCGCCTGTTGCGCCGGCGAGCCGGCCGGATAGATGGCGGCGATGCGGCCGTGGTGCAGGTAGACGTCCGCCGGCGCGGCGAGCGCCGCCGTCGCGGTGTCGAACGGCCGCACGTTGCGGATCAGCACCGGGCCCGGCAGCGCCTGGCGGCCGGCCTGCGCGATGCGGCGCAGTTGCGCGGCCTCGGCCTCGCGCTGCACGCGCTCCAGTTCCGGCGACGCCTTCTCGAATCCGCGCACGATCACGTGGGCGCCGCCCGTCGAGATGCGCGCGAACAGCCGCCGGGGGCCCGTGGTGTCGAGCCAGACCCAGGCCGGTTGCAGCCCGAGCCCGGTGATCATGACGAGCGTCACGTCGCGCCTGCCGCCCGCGCCTTCCAGCGCCTGGTCGCGGACCCGCTCCGCACGCAGTTCCCCGCCGGGCAGCGCGGCGATCGTGCCGCCCGGCGCGGCCAGCGCCGCGCGCGCGAGCGCGGCCAGGGCCTCCGGGCTGCCGTTGACCGGGACGTAGGTCGCGGGACCGGAGACGCGCGCCGTGCCGCGCTCGGAAGCCGACTGCCAGCGGGCGCGCCCGCGCGCGAGGCTGAAGTGCTCGTCGAGCGCGGCCCCGAAGGTGGACTTGCCGCCCAGCGTGTAGCGCGTGAAGGTCCCGTCGGCCGCGGTCGCGAACTGCTCCTCGAGGTCGGGCCCGCGGCCGTTCTCGCGATGCGAGTAGGTGACGCGCAGCGTGCCGCCGTCGCCGATGACGGTGGTCTGGGCGCCGGTCTGCCGCCCGGCATGCAGCACCGTGTACTCGAGGGTGGTGTCGGCCTGCGCCGCGCAGGCCAGCGCCAGCGCGCCCAGCAAGACGAAGGATCTCATGATGTTCCCGTTCAGCGCGTGGAGGGGGACCTGAGCGACCGGATCTCGTCATCGTATCCGGTCAGCTGCCAGCGGATCAGCGACACGGGGATCAGGCCGGCCCCGTTCACCTCGTCGAAGTAACGGCGCATCGAGAATTCCGCGCCCAGCTGGTCCGCGCGCACGCGCAGGAGGTCCTCGAGCAGCTGCTTGCCGGTGACGTAGCTCGTGCCATAGCCCGGCTGGCGCAGGTAGAGCTGCTGCTCGAAGCCGAGCAGGTCGAGATCCGGGCGCATCCAGCCGCGCGGCGTCCACTTCACCTGGAAGGCCTTGGCCGCGGCCAGGTCGAACTGGTTGTCGTGGGCGTACAGCGAGGCCAGCCCGCGCGCCGCGCGCTGCGCCAGCATGATCCAGACGATCTCCCGCGCGCGCGGCTGGTCGTCGTACAGCCCTGCGTGGAGCATGAACTCCTCCATCGCGGTCGCCATGCCCTCGGCGCGGCTGTCCCAGATGTTGTAGAGGAGGGGGACACGGCGGATCGGGCTCGCGTGCGGCTCGTCGCGCATGCGCGCGAGGTCCCACCAGTGGTAGAAGTGGGTATAGAGCGTGAGCGGCTCGTAGTGCGTCGCGATCGCGAAGAAGTTGCGCGTCTCGAGCGGCTCGTACTTCCCGATCTTCGCGCGCAACGCCGGCTCCATGTTGTCGCGCATCGGGTAGAGATTGCGGTGCGCCAGGAATGCGAGGAAGCGTGTCACCGCCTCCTGGCCGCGCCGCTCGTATTCTTCCGGCGACCGGATGACGGGCAGCTCCGGCAGCCCGCGGTTGCGTTCCTCCTCGAGCTTGAGCGCGGCGTGCGCCCGCGCGAGCTCGCGCTTCAGCAGGTCCACTTCCTCTTCCCAGCTCATGGGCACGAGGTGGACGTGACGCAGGCTCCAGCTGTAGTTCTCGCGGCCGACGCCGGAGGGGCCGGTTTTCTTCGGCGCCTCGGCGTCCAGCCAGTCCGCGAACTGCAGGGTCGCCTCCCGCGCCTCGCCGATGGCGCGCGCGAGCCTCGCGCCGGTGCCCGCCGCGCGCTTCGCCAGCGCATCCAGCGAGGCGACCTGTTCGCGGATGGTGCCGGCGCCGGTAACCCAGAGATCGCGCGCATTGCCGGTCAGGTTGCCGCGCGCCTGGCGGTAGAGCGGCGGGATGACCTCGAGCTCGCGCGCGAGCTTCGCCTCCGCCTCGCGCGACAGCGGGAACTGGTAGGTCCACACCTCGAGCGCGCAATGGATCGTGGGGCCCTCGTGCGCCGGCGTGTCGCTCTGCTCGTTCCAGACCACCTGGTACCAGGCGGGATCGCGCGCCCAGGGCTGCAGGACGCGCACGTAGAAATCGAATCCGTTCATCTCCGCGCGCAGGATCTCGTAGTCCACGCGGTGTTCGACGGCCCAGTTCGTCGTGTCGATCGCGGCGAGGCGATCGCGGAATTGCGCGAGTCCGCCATGGCGGCGCGCGAAGGTGGCGGCAGTGTAGTCCGGCGCGCCGCCGGCCTGCGGCGGCTGCTCGAAGGCGCGCCATTCCTGGTGCAGTTGCAGCAGCCCGCCGTAGCCGTCGATCACCGCCATCTCCCGCGACTGTGCCGGACCGGCCGCCGCCAGCGTCATCAGGACAAGGGCGGCCCGCCGGCGAATCCTGGATCGGGTGCACATTGGACGCCGATTCTAGTGCCGATTGAATTTCCGGGCGAATCGGAGTATTCCGGTGCCCTTTCCTCAGGTCACACGGGGGAGGGGAGCATGAACCGGAACGTCGTGCTGGCGCTGGTCGTCATCGCAGTCGCAGCGGCGGGCATCTACGTCTATGGGAGTCGCAAGGCCGGCACCGCGCCGCCGGACCTGGCGCCGGTCGGCGCGACGCTGCTGGACGGCCTGGGTGACTACAGCCTGCCGGTCAGCTCGGACCATCCGGAGGTGCAGCGCTGGTTCGACCAGGGGCTCGCGCTCACGTACGGCTTCAACCACGACGCTGCCGAGCGCTCGTTCCTGAAGGCGGCGGAACTCGACCCGGACTGCGCCATGTGCTGGTGGGGCGCGGCGCTGGTGCTCGGCCCGCACGTCAATGCGGCCATGGATCCGGCCGCCAACCCCAAGGCCTGGGATCGCCTGCAGCGCGCGCGCGCGGCGGCCGAAGACACGAACGACAAGGAGCGCGCCTGGATCGAAGCGCTCGGCGCGCGCTACGCCGAGCAGGCGCCGGAGGACCGCCGGCCGCTGGACGAGGCCTATGCCGCCGCGATGGGCGAACTCGTGGCGAAGTACCCGGACGACCTCGACGTGGCGGCGATGCACGCCGAATCCATGATGGACCTGCAGCCCTGGGACTACTGGGATGCGGCCGGGCAGCCCAAGGGCCACACGGCGCAGGTGGTCGCGACGCTCGAGTCGGTCCTGGCCCGCAATCCGGACCATGCCGGCGCACTGCACCTCTATATCCATGCGGTCGAGGCTTCGCCCGACCCGTCGAAGGGGGTCGCGGCGGCCGACCGCCTGCGCGAGCTGGTGCCGGGCTCCGGCCACCTCGTGCACATGCCCGCCCACATCTACGCGCGCGTCGGGCGCTTCCATGACGCGGTGCTCGCCAACCAGAAGGCGATCGCCTCCGACGACGCCTACCTGGCGATCTGCAAGCCGGGCCCGGGCGTGTACCCGCTCGGCTACGTGCCGCACAACCATCACTTCCTGTGGTTCGCGGCGACGATGGAAGGCGCGAGCGCAGTCGCGATCGAGGCGGCGCGCACCACCGGCGAAAAGACCAGCGATCCGCAATTGATGCGCTCGCCGGGCTTCGAGGCGATGCAGAACTTCGCCTCGACGCCGCTGCTCGCCAACGTCCGCTTCGGCCGCTGGGACGCGGTCGCGGCCATGCCGAAGCCCGCGGACGACCTCCCGTACATGCAGGCGCTGTGGCACTACGGCCAGGGCATGGCGGCGGTGGCGCAGGGCCGCCTCGACGACGCGCGGGGCCATCACGCCGCGCTCGTGAAGGCCGCCGCGGATCCGGCCATCGAGAAGATGATGTCCTGGGACCGCTACTCGCTGATCGACGGCGTGAAGATCGCCGAGCGCTTCGTCGCGGCCGAACTCGCGCGTGCGGAAAAGGACTACGCGGCGGGCATCGCGGCGCTCGAGCAGGCGGTGGTCATCGAGGACACGCTCCTCTACGACGAGCCGCCGGCCTGGCACTGGCCGGTGCGCCAGCAACTGGGCGCGATGCTGCTCGCGGCCGGCAGGCCTGCGGACGCCGAGCAGGCGTACCGCGAGGAGCTGAAGCGCAACCCGGAGAATGGCTGGTCGCTGCACGGCCTCGCCCGCGCGCTGCAGGCGCAGGGCCGCAAGGCCGAAGCTGCGGAAGCGGAAGCGCGCTTCGCCGCCGCCTGGGCCAACGCGGACATCGACCTCGGCAAGACCTGAATCGCGAGCCGGGCTGCCGCGCTCAGCCCGTGGCGCCCGCGAGCGCCGCGAGGTCGGCGATGAGCGCGCTCGCGTCGTGTGGCGGCCGGAAGTAACCGGCGACGCGCACCCGCGGGTCGATGAGCACCAGCGCCGCCGAGTGGTCGATCGTGTAGTCGGCGCCGGCGCCCGGATTGCGCAGCTGCGCGAGGCCGAGTTGCGCGCTGAAAGCCTCCACCTGC
Organism: Steroidobacteraceae bacterium; assembly: GCA_036554765.1. Classification (GTDB taxonomy): domain Bacteria; phylum Pseudomonadota; class Gammaproteobacteria; order Steroidobacterales; family Steroidobacteraceae; genus SCUD01. The sequence goes on from DATBMQ010000167.1 coordinate 7,318, forward strand.
GCGGGCGTTCCGGTGGCGCCCGAGAGCCCCTGGCCGAAGTGCGCGAGGTACGCGGCGATCTGCTCCGGGCCGTCGCGCCCGGGGTCGACGCTCAGGAACAGGATCCGCAGCGACTCCTGCGGCAGCTGCGAGCGGACCTGCGCCAGCAGCGTGAGCGTGGTCGGGCACAGGTCCGGGCAGTGGGTGAAGCCGGTGAACACGAGGGTCCAGCGATGCTCGAAATCGCTCGGGCCCAGCGCACGGCCGCGATGGTCCACCAGCGCGAATTCGGCGAGCGGCCGCGGTTGTGCGAGCGCGGTGCCCGCGCGCAGCTCGACCGGCGCCTCGCGGTCCAGCAGCGCGGCCGCGCCGATGCCGGCGGCGATCGCGGCGACCGCCGCCGCGACCGGCAGGAATCGCAAGGGCAGGCGTCGTGGCACGGCCGTGTCAGGCCCGCGAACCGCCGTTCCAGCGCAGCAGGTTCAGGAACTCGCGCCGGGTCTTCGGTCCGCGCGTGAGGAAATGCGGCTCGGGACGTGCGCGGTAGGCAAGACGCTCCGTGGCGAGGGCGTCGCGGCCGGTGCGCAACTGCACTTCCTCGGCGGAGATCCGGTAGGGCCGCGTCGCATTCAGGCCGAAGATCTTCGCCCGCAGTTGCGGCGTGATCTCCGGGTAGCCGTAACGATCGCGGAATTCCGGTGCGATCTGGAAGGCGCGGAAGGCCTGGATCTGGTCCTGCGGCGAGCCGTACCAGATCGAGTCCGTGCCCCAGAGCACGTTGTCGGGGCCGCAGTGCTTCAGCAGCTTGCCGAGCCCGTGCGCGGCCTGTTCGGGGTCCCGCATCAGGAACCGCCAGGTGCTGCCGAGCTCCGCATAGACGTTGCTGCCAGGGCCGATGCCGGCTTGCTGCAGCGACCGGATCAGCGTGTCGATGCCGTCGCCGCCCGCATTCTCGCCGTAGGCCTTCTCCTCGACGCCGGCCACGAACCCCGAGTGGTAGACCAGGAAGCTGACGTCGGGAAAGCGCTTCGCGATCGGGCCGATGTCGCTGCACTGGCTGTGCTCGTAGGAACGCTGCCCGAACGGCAGGCCCTTGTGCACGCAGATGACCTTGACGCCGAGGCGGCGCGCTTCCTCCACGAAGCGGATGCCCGCGTCGTCGGTCAGGAAGAAGCCATTGCCGTCCGGGCCCCATTGCGTGTAGGTCTTCCAGGCCGAGACGCCGAACTGCCCGGCGAGCCGCGGCATGTCCTCGATGTCGCCGGCCTGGTTCGGGTTGACGCGGCCGTGGATCAGCAGGCGATGGTTGCCCTCCATGCGGTCCACGATGCGCCGCACCGCGTCCGCGGATTCGATCTCGAGCGGCGACGCGTCGCGCCGCGCCGGCACGAAAGACAGCACCATCATGTCCGTGTCGCTGTCGAGGAACACGTCCTTCACGAACTCGTCGGCGGTCAGGCAGGCGAGGTGGCCGCGCGGGTCCTTGCCGTCGTTCCGGGCACAGGCGGCCTTCGGCGCGAAGCTGAAGGCGCTCGGCGGCGCCGTCCTGAGCCAGGCCTCGGTGGGATCCACGTAGTGCCCCTGCACGTCGAAGATGAACTCGCCGCCTTCGAGGGTCGCCGCCGCGGCCGGCTCGAGCGCGGCGGCCGCGGGCAGGTCGAAGAATCCGCCGGTGCGGCCCGCCGCGGCATTTGCGGCATTGAAGGCGAGCAGCGTGGAGGCGGCGCCGCAGGCCGAGACCAGGAAATCGCGCCTGCCGAGTCCGAGTCGTTTCGAGTGGCAGTCGGCCGCCGCCTGCGCCAGTTCGTTCGCACGCCGGTTCGCGCCGGTGAGCGGCACCGGTTCGAATTCGCCGTTGCTGGTCGAGTCGAGCTTGATCGGCAGGCGCCTGCCTTGCGGGTCGATCGCATGCATCGCGTGGCCCTCGTGCCTCCGTCCGGCGACGGCGGGGCCAGTATAGGCTGCAAGGCCCACGGCCCGCCGCCGCGCCGCAACGGGCCGGCGCAATCGCGTTGCGCCGCACCGCGGCCGGGCCTAGCGTCCGGCCAGCCGGATTTCCACTGGAGGCATTCCCATGTTGCGGCGCACCCTCGCAATCTTCCTGGCGGCCACCCCGGCGGCATTCGCCGCGGGCGACAATCCCGAGACCCTCACCGAGCGTTCGCAGGACCTCGCACGCATCGTGCTGGAGCGCGCGGTTGCGGCGAACGGCGGCGCGGAGGCGCTGCGCGCGGTCAAGGCGGTGCGCCTGCATCTGGAGGGAGAGACCCTGCCACGCTTCCAGATGACCACGCCGGAGCCGCCATTCGAGGGCGGGCGGCTGCAGGAGACGCTGCTGGTGGACCTCGAGAACAACCGCCTGCGGCTCGACCAGCGCACCGGCGGCTTCGGCTTCGAGGGCAACATCACGATCGCGATCGCGGGCGGGCAGGGGAGCACCTGGGACCACCGCGCGCGCACGGCGACGCCGATCCCGGCGGCGCAGGCGACGCAGCAGCAGTTCGTCCAGTACTACCGGCGCCTGCCGAACCTGCTGCTGCGCCAGGCGCTCGACCGGCAGAACACGCTGCGCCACCTCGGCCAGGAACGCTTTCAGGGCCGGCCCCACGAGGTGATCACCTTTGTCATGCCGGACACGGTGCAGGTGTCGGCGTTCGTGGACGCCGCAACCGGCCTCGTGTCGAAGTACGAACTGATCTTCGTGGACCCGCTGACCGGCGTCGAGGCCTCCGAGATCGTCTACGGCGACTACCGCAAGGTCGGCGACTACCAGATCCCCGGAACGTTCACCAACATGCAGGCAGGAGACGTGGTCGCAAGGTTCGCGCTGCGCGCGGAGCTCAACCCGGCGATCAGCGACGATTCGTTCAAGGTTGCGGCCGAGGGCTACCGGCAGGTGTCGCCGGCGCCCACCGATTTCCCGCGCTCGGTCGAAACGCTGGCTCCCGGCGTGCACCTGATCCGCAACCACTCGGGCCAGAACCAGAACACCATCGCGGTCGAGTTCGCCGACCACGTGGTCGCGCTCGAGGCGCCGGGCACGAGCGACGGAGCCGACGCTGTCATCGCCCGCATCAAGGAGCTGGTCCCGGGCAAGCCGATCCGCTATGTCGCGACGACGCACCACCACGGCGACCACATCGGCGGCATCCGCAGCTTCATTGCCGAGGGCGCGACGGTCGTCACCACGCCGGGCAACCGCGGCGTGATCGAGCGCATCGCGGCGGCGCAGCAGAACGACCGCCTGTCGCGCAGCCCGCGCCAGCCGGAGTTCCTGTTCATCGAGGGAGGGCGGCGCGTGCTGAAGGACGGGACGCGCACGCTCGAGCTGATCGACATCGGCCCGAACCCGCATGCGCGTGAAATGGTCATCGCCTGGCTGCCGAAGGAGAAGATCGTCTTCCAGGGCGACCTGTTCTTCGTACCGGCCAACGACGCGCCCTTCGGCCCGCCACAGGCGGGCACGGTGTCGTTCGCGCAGAAGCTGCGCGCGCTCGGGCTGCCGTACGAGAGGATCGCGAGCGTGCACGGCGCCACGGCGACGCGCGCGCAGTTCGAGGAAGCGACGGCGGAGCTGCGCTGAGCCGCCGGCAGCGGCTCAGCCCGACGGTGGCGTGAGCCGTTCCGCGAGCCGGCGCAGCAGCGCCGCATGCGCCGCGACGCGCCGCGGGAGTGGCAGCGCCGCGGCCGGCGTCTCGAATACCAGCACCGTCTTCGCGCGCGGGCCCGGGCCGGCCTGCCCGTCCGCGATCACGGTGGCCGCGCTCATGAGCTCGTCGATGGAGCTGTCCGTGACCGGGCCGATGATGCCGCCCTCGACGGCCTCGTCGAAGCGCGTGGTGCCACCCGCCTTGATCGGCACGCCATGGTCGCGCAACACCGCGACCGCCTCGATGGCGAGCGGATCGGCGGCGCCCAGGGCGCCCTGCGAGTAGACGTAGCCCTCGTGGATCAGGTTGTCCTCGTGCAGGTCGATGCTGACCTCGGGCGGATAGTCGGCGGAGCGGGCCAGGAGGTAGCGGGTGACGGCATCCGCCTCCGCGCTCGAGGCCGACGGCGCGCGCGCGGCGCCGGGGGACTGCGCATCCGGAAGCAGGTGCGAGGAATCGCCGACGCTGTGGCCGTCGATCGCAGGGTCGTACGCCGGCACGTTGAGGTAGCGCCAGTTGCGCGCGTAGCCGTGCGGGTTCAGCAGCGGCAACAGCACGACGGGCCGCTGCTTGCCGAGGCGTGCGAGGTCCTCGATGGCGGCCGCGATCGCGTTCGGGCCGGCCGGCTCCTCGCCATGGATGCCGGACAGGATCCAGACCGCGGGGCCGCTCCCCGGCGAGCGCAGCGCGACGATGGGCAGCGGTTGCGTCGTGCCTGCGGGCGCCGACTCGGCGACCACGTCCAGCGACCAGCCGCGCGCAGTCAGTGTCCGGTACGCCGCGTACAGTTCGCCGACCGGCGCGCGGCCGTCGGTGTGCGTGGCGACGCCCGCCGCCGGATCCGGCGGCGGTTCGCCGCCTGCGCAGGCGACCGCCAACCCGAGGCTGGCGAGCGCCGCCGTCAGGGCGCGGACGGGGGAACTTGCTCCGGCAGGGCAGGGCAGGAGGCGTCGCATGCGCAGATCGTGGCATCCGTGGGGCGTGGTGTCATGGGCCACGCGGGCAGCTCCTGCGTCACGAGGATGCGCAACAGCAGCAGGCTGATCGCCAGGTCGCGCACTGGCCCTCACCAGCCGGTCCAGGCCAGCGTGAGGTGCCGCCATTCGAAGCGCAGGTCGTCGAACAGGGACCGCACTTCCGGGATGAGCAGGTACGCGAGCCAGAACAGCAGGGCGGTGAAGCCGAGCCACAGCACGCCGTCGGCCGCAGCGAGCCAGCCGTGGCGCGGGCCTGCGGTGGTCTCGTACGAGGCGCGGCTGGCGGCGCGCAGCGGCTGGTGCAGGGCCTGGTAGGCGATCACGAGGATGATGATGGCGGCCCATTCCGGGATGTCGACCGGCAGCGTCCAGTCGAAGATGCCCCCGGTCACCAGCAGGGACAGCGCCGCCAGCACCAGCGCGACGAAGATGGCCGCGCTCAGCAGGGTGAACACCGGCACCATGAATCCGGCCAGCAGGCGTGTCGCGTAGCCGGCATCCTCGTACGCACCGGCATTGCGCCAGAACTCGCGCTCGGCGGCGGCCGCACGCTGCGCGCGGCGCGTCCGCCGGCGCCGACGCCAGTCGTCGTGCCAGCGGCTGCCCTGCTCGCGCAATTCTGCGTAATGCTGCTTCGCGCGGTCGACGAGTTCCTGGGCGTTGAACGGCTGCCCGCTGGCCGCGGCGCGTTTCTCCGGGGTGTTGGCGTCGGGGACGACGAACATCATCACGAGGTAGACCAGCGCCCAGATGCCGCCGGTGAGGAAAGCCAGCGCCACGAAGATGACGCGGACGATGGTGACGTCGACGTTCAGGTAGGCCGCGAGCCCGTTGCAGACGCCGCTGATCATGGCGCCCTGCTGGACCTGGTAAAGGCGACGCGGCGCCTCGGGGCGCGGCGCGCCCGCACCCTGCTGCGGCGAGGCCGCCTCGCCTTCGCCCGCGTCCGCCTCGACCGGGCCCATCTCGGCCAGGATCCGCTCCATGTCGGCACTGCCGACGACGCCCTTGGCCGGGCCGAGGTAGCGCCGGCACTTGTCGGCGATCGCCTGCTCGAGGTCGGACATGATCTCGGCCCGGTCGGGATTGCCCTGCAGGCGCGCCTCCGCGCCGTCGAGATACGCGCGCAGCGCATCGTAGGCCGGCTCCTCCAGGGAGTAGGCGTTGCCATTGAGGTTGACGGTGACGACCTTGTTCATGCGGACTGCCCCAGCTCTTCGACGGTGACGTTGATCTGCTTCCAGTAGCGGTTGAGCTCCGCCAGCTGCGACCGGCCTTTCGCGGTCAGCTTGTAGTACTTGCGCGGTGGCCCGGCCTCCGACTCCTGCCATTCGTAATCGAGCAGTTCCTCGCGACGCAGCTTGCTGAGCAGGGGATAGAGCGTGCCCTCCTGCGTGGCGAACGGCGTCTTGCTCAGGCGCTCGAGCATGTCGGCGACGTAGACCTTGTCGGCCGCGATGATCCTCAGGATGAGGAACTCGAGCAGGCCCTTGCGGATGGACGTGAATTTCTCGTCGATGGCCATCGGTAGTGATAATGGTACCTTGTGTGTACAAGGTACTAGATCACACAAAGGAATGCAAGCGCCGGGCCGCAAAGGCGCGGCGGCGGCCGTCGTGGTTCAGGTCCGGCGCAGCGGGTAGGTGAACTGCGCCAGGAATCCCGCCGGCACCGGGTGGCCGCGGATGCCGAGTTCGTCGGGCCAGCGGTCCTCCGGCAGGTAATGCGTGCCGAACAGGCGGTCCAGCCAGGGGAAGTGCACCGCGAAGTTCCGGTCCGGCGGCGTCACGGCGTGATGCCAGTGATGGAATCGCGGCGTGACCAGCAGCGGCTCGAGGAAGCGCAGCCGGAAGCGCAGGTTGACGTGGTTCAGCACGCCGTGCAGCGCGATGACCACCAGCCAGGCGTACAGCGCGGGCTCGGCGAAGCCGAGCACGAAAGCCGGCAGCACCACCAGCGCGCGCGTGACAACGACGTCCACCAGGTGCAGCCGGGAGCCGGCGAGCCAGTCCATCTCGCGGATCGAGTGGTGGACCGCATGGAAGCGCCACAGCAGCGGCCAGCGGTGGAAGGCGCGGTGCACCCAGTACTGCATCAGGTCGGCGAGCAGCATCAGCTCCAGCACCTGCAGCCAGACCGGCTGCGCCGCCACCACCCGCGACACCCGGTCCATGCCGAGGGCCTGCGCGAGCGCCAGCGCCGGCCACAGCGAGAGGAAGGTCAGCAGCTGGATGCCGACGTGGTTCGCGAAGAAGTAGCCGACGTCCGTGCTCCAGCCGGCGCGCAGCACGCGCTGGCCGGGCCGGAGCGGGAAGGCCCGCTCCAGCGGCACGAACACGACCGCGAACACCAGCAGGTTCAGCAGGAACCAGTCGAGCCCGAAATGGATGCGGCGGTCGAAGTCGCCGCGGATCTCGACCCCGGCGCCGCCCAGGACGACCGCGGCGAGCGTGAGCGCGAGTCCGGCGAGGCCCAGCGCCTTGCGGCGGCGCAGCAGCAGGTTGAGGCAGGAGGCCAGGAAGGCGACGCCGATGACGAGCTCGATCAATGCGCGCATGAGCGGCAGCGGGTAGCGCGCGCGCAGCTCGACGGCGGTCAGCAGGTCGGGGAAGTGCAGCACCAGCACGGCGCCGAGCGCAGTCGCGCCGAGGAACACGCCGGTGACGCCGCTGATCCAGCCGGTGCCGGCGTGGCGCGGAGCGTCATCGCCCAGCCAGCGGGCGAGCCAGCGCTCGATCGGGGCCGGATCGGGACCCTGCGTCACGATGGACGCAAGATTACTCTGGGCTGATCCGGTAGCGGAAGCTGACGCCGGCCAGCCAGGCCTCGTCGTCGTAGGGCAGCGCGCCCAGCGTCAGCACGGCCGGCAGCGCGTCGGGGGCGACGCCCGCCAGCGCCCAGTCCTCGGTCGGCAGGCGCTCGTAACGCAGCTGCAGGCTCGCCTCGACCTTTTCGGACACGTGGTACACGAGCTGCGCGCGGAACGAGTCGAGGGTCGATTCGAGGTCCGGGAATGCCGCGGGACCGCCGCCGCCGGCGACCTCGATGGCGGTGGTTCCCATGGCGCGCGACCAGTCGACGCGCAGGTCCATCTTGTCGGCGATGCCGGTGACGTGCAGGCCGCCGCCGAGGCTGTAGAACTCGTCGCGGTGGGTCGCCTGCCAGTCCGGCGTGGCGAACGCCCCGCTGCCGGCCTGCCGCGTTTCGATCCGGTCGAATCCCGCCAGCAGGTAGAGCGTCGCGCCGTCCGCCAGCGCCCAGTTGAAGTCGACGGCGACGTGCCGCTCGTCGCTTGCGGTGATGCCGATGGGCGAACTGGAATAGCTGTTGTCGGCGAACGACACCCGCGTGCCCACCGAGAACGGCGAGTCGGGCAGCGTCACCGACGCCGAAAGCTCGCCGAACTCGCGGTAGCGGTAGGCGAGGTTGAACTTCCGCAGCAACGGATTCTGCTCGAGGCCGGCGGCGACGCCCGCGTCGTAGCCGTCGATCTCGCGGCGCGCGATTCCGCCGCGCGCCGTGACGTCGATGCCGGCGCCGGGCTGCCATCGCACGCGGCCCCAGCCGGTGTCCTCGTTCTGCTCGCCGACCTCCTGGAAGTCGCGGTCGACGTCGGTGAAGTCGTAGCCGGCGGAGATCACGAGATCATCGGACAACTCATAGTCCCCGCTCAGGTTCATGCGCAGCCGCTCGTAACCGTAGGGCACGTTCAGCTCGGTCTCGCCCGAGAGGAAGGTGTCGGCGACGACGCGCGACCATGCCAGGGCGTCGGTCTTGTTGTCGCGTTCGTCGTGCCGCAGTGCGAACTTCACGCGGGTCTTCGGCCAGGGCCTCGACACGACGGTCAGCGCCAGGTTGGTGGTGTCCACCTCCGCGTCCAGCGATGCGCGGGGCAGGGCGGCCGTCACCAGGTTGGGATTCGTCGTGTAAGGCAGCAGCAATTCGTCCTGCGTCCCCTGTCCCATCGCCGCCGAAAACGAGATGCGGGTGTCGAACAGCGACAGGCGGTAGCCGCCGGTGAGCACGAGCTGCTGGAAGTCGTTGTCCGGCGTTTCGGCGAGCGCACTCTGTTGCGCCCCGGGCGCGCTCGTGAACGGGCTGACCCAGCGGATGGCATCGGCCGCGGCATCGAAGAACGACCCGTGGTAGGCGAGCTTCAGGTAGCCGCGCTCCCCGTCGTAGCGGATGCCGGCATCCACCCGGTCGGTCTGGTAGTCGAAGTAGTGCGGCAGCAGGCTCGCGTTCGTGAAGTACGGCGCGCCGACCATGCGCGTGCCGTCACGTTGCTCGCGCTGGAAGTCGGCGAACAGCCGGAACCGCGAGGTCGCCTGCACGCCGCCGCCCACACCGATGGTCTCGCGCTCGCTCTCGATGTCCTGCGCGGCGAGGCTGGCCGCCAGGTCGCTCATGCCGGCGGTCGTTCCGGCGAA
>DATBMQ010000214.1:0-3022 GCA_036554765.1 Steroidobacteraceae bacterium
CGTGACGGCGACCTTGACGATGTCGGCGCCGAGACCGCCGGCCTCGAGGAACTTGCCGTACAACGCCTCCTCGCCGGGGGTTCCCCGGGTATCGTGATGCGACACGATGAGCAGGGTCCCGCTCGCGCGGGCGGCGGCACGAACCCGGTCCAGGCCCGCGCGTGGGGCGTCACATTCGCGGTCCACGAGCCCGAGCGAGCCGGTCGCGCAGGCGGCAGCGCACAGGCCGGCAACCTCGTCATCCGGCAATGCCACGGGCTGGCCGCCTTCCCGCGCCGAGCGGACCGTGAACATCAGCGGAACGTCCTGCGCGGCCGCTGCCAGCAGCCCGCACAGCTCCAGCACGTCGGCCCGGTCGGCGATGCCACCATAGTGGTCCACGCGCCACTCGATGAGATCGGGCCGCAGGAGCATGACCCGGCGCATCTGCTCCAGGACCTGCGCGCGCGTGCGCCCGGTCAGCGGCGTGCAGACCAGCGGCGCCGCGCGCCCGCCGATCACGCGGCCACGAATGACGATGTCCTTGCTGGATTCCATGACGATTGCCGGACCGATCGTAACGAATGGACCGCCAATTGTCGCCGCTCGGGACGCGCTTTCCGTCACTCGTCGCAATGACCGCCGGCCGCGAGACTCCGGCCGCGGACTCGCATATTCTCCCTCCATGTCCTCCGCGGTCCTCCCGGCACGGCGCGGCCTGGCGCTGGCCTTCAACTGGAAGCGCGTCGCGTTCACGCTGCTGTTCTCCTTCTTTTGGGGCGCGCTGTTCGGCCTCGGCTGGAAGTCCGGCTGGTGGTCCGCGGTCGTGCGCTTCGTCAGCCTGGGCCTGATCGTCATGCTGGTCTTCAGCCTGTTCGAGCAGTGGCCAAAGCGCCTGCCGCGCTGGCTGCCGCGCTGGCTGCTGCAGGTCGCGGCCGTCGCCGCCTGCGTGCCGGTCGTGACCGTGACGATGTGGATCGGGTCCACGGCGCCGGGCGCGCCGCCGTTCTGGACCGTGCAGGAACGCATGGAGGGCTTCGGCACCCTGACGGGCTTCGGCATCTTCATGTCGCCCTGGGTCGCGCTGGGCGCGCTGGTGCGGCAGAAGGAGGCGCTGGCGCGCGAGCAGGCGCTGGCGCTGGACCTGGCGCAGAGCGAAATGGAACGCCAGGCGCTGGACGCACGGCTCAACCTGCTGCAGGCGCAGGTGGCGCCGCACTTCCTGTTCAACACGCTCGCCAACGTGCAGGCGCTGGTGGATTCCGGCTCGCCGAAGGCGTCGGAAGTGCTGCGCAGCCTGGTCGCCTACCTGCGCGCGGCCGTGCCGCGGCTCAATGAGCCGGCGACCGCGCTCGGGCAGGAACTCGAGCTGGTGCGCGCCTACCTCGAGCTGATGCGAATGCGCATGCCCGACCGGCTGCAGTTCGAGCTGCAGGCCGACGACTCGGCGCTCGGGCTGCGCTGCCCGCCGATGACGCTGCTCACGCTGGTCGAGAACGCCATCCGCCACGGCATCGACCCGACCGAGGAAGGCGGCCGCATCGAGGTCGAAATCCGCCGCCAGGGTGAGCGCTGCCGGGTCGTGGTGCGCGACGACGGCGCGGGATTGCAGGCCACCGACCGCGGGCTCGGCACCGGGCTCGCGGCGCTCGCCGAGCGGCTGCAGCTGATATTCGGGGAGGCGGCCACGCTCAACGTGCGCTCGCGGGTGCCCCGCGGCGTGATCGCCGAGCTCGAGTTCCCGGCCCGCGGAGAGGCGCGATGACCGCCCTGCGCCCCACCGCGCTGATCGCGGACGACGAGCCGCTGCTGCGCGAGGCGCTCGCGCGCCAGCTCGCGCAGGCCTGGCCCGGACTCGAGATCGTTGCAGAGGCGCGCAACGGCCGCGAGGCGATCAGCCTGTTCGACGAGCAACGGCCCGACATCTGCTTCCTCGACGTGCACATGCCGGGCGTCTCGGGCGTGGAGGCCGCCAGGCACATCGGGCGGCGCGCGCACCTGGTGTTCGTCACCGCCTACGACCATTACGCCGTGCAGGCTTTCGCGCAGGGTGCGCTCGACTACCTCGTGAAGCCGGTCGAGCCCTCGCGCCTCGCCGACACGGTCGCGCGCCTGCAGGAGCGCCTGCGCGCGGCAGCGCCCGCGACCAACACGGAAGCCCTGTTGCAGCAGCTGACCGACCAGCTCGCCCGCCTGCAGGACCGCTCGGGAACCGAGCCGCTGCGCTGGATCCGCGCCCAGGTCGGGCAGACCCTGCGCCTGATCGCGGTGGACGACATCGATTACCTGCGCTCCGACACCAAGTACACGCGCATCGCCTGGCGCGGCGACGACGGCAGGCCGGCGGAGGCGCTGGTGCGCACGCCGCTGCGGGAGCTCGCCGCGCGCCTCGACCCCGCGCAGTTCGCGCAGGTGCACCGCTCGGCCATCGTGAACCTGCGCGCCATCAGCCACGTCCGGCGCGGTGAGAACGAGACCGCCGACATCCACCTGAAGGACCGCGACGAAGTGCTGCCCGTCAGCCGCAACTTCCTGCACCTGTTCAAGCAGATGTAGGGTCCATGCAGGACATCCACATCCGCAAGGATGATCTTCGGGTCGCGCGTGTCGCGGACGTGGCGCCGGCAGCGCTCGCCGACGGCGCCGCGCGCCTGGCACTCGAACTGTTCTCGCTGACGTCCAACAACGTGACTTACGCGGCGATGGGCGAAGGCACGCTCGGCTACTGGGATTTCTTCCCGGGACCCGCGGGCTGGGGCCGACTGCCGGTCTGGGGGTTCGCGAAGGTCACGGAATCGCGCGCCCCCGGCGTGCAGGCAGGCGACCGGTACTACGGCTACTACCCGATCGGCGAGTCGTTCGACGTCTTTCCCGCCAGAGCCGGGCCGCGCGGATTCATGGACGGCGCGCCGCACCGGCGCGCGAAGGCGGCCGTCTACAACCAGTACCTGAACACGGCCGCGGATCCCGCCTACGACCCGGCATTCGAGCCCGAGCAGGCCATCTTCCGCCCGCTCTACGGCACCGGCTGGTGGGCAGCCGA
>DATBMQ010000176.1:0-3407 GCA_036554765.1 Steroidobacteraceae bacterium
TCTCGAGCGTGGTCAGCGTCGCCGGGCGCGTCAGCTTGATGGTGACGGCCTGGCTGTGGCAGCGCATCGCCCCGACGCGCACGCAGAGTCCGTCGATCGGCACCGGGTCGGTCGCGAGCCCGAGGATCTTGTTGCCCTCGGCGCCCGCCTTCCACTCCTCGCGGCTGTAGCCGTTGCCGAGGTCGCGGTCCACCCAGGGCAGCAGGCTGCCCGCGAGCGGATAGCCGATGGCCGCGACCGGCATGGCGTCGTCGAAGGCGGCTTTCGCGCGGCGGTCGATGTCGAGGATCGCGCTCTTCGGGTCGTCCAGCAGGCCCCGCGCCGAGGCGTGCAGCCTGCCCATCTGCGCGAGCAGCTCGCGCATCTGCTGGGCGCCCGCGCCGGACGCCGCCTGGTAGGTCATCGTCGTCATCCATTCGACGAGCCCGGCCCGGAACAGGCCGCCGAAAGCCATCAGCATCAGGCTGACGGTGCAGTTGCCGCCGATCCAGTCGCGACAGCCCGCGGCGAGCGCGGCGTCGATGACGTGCCGGTTCACCGGGTCGAGCACGATCACCGCCTCGTCGTTCAGGCGCAGCGCCGAGGCCGCGTCGATCCAGTGCCCGCGCCAGCCCGCGGCGCGCAACTGCGGCTGCATCTTCTCCGTGTAGTCGCCGCCCTGGCAGGAGATGAGGATGTCGCAGCGCGCGAGCGCCTCGACGTCGAAGGCGTCGCCGAGCACGCCGTGACCGGCGCCGACATCCGGCGCCGGCGCGCCGGCCTGCGTGGTCGAGAAGAACGAGGGCTCGACGTGCGCGAAGTCGCCCTCGGCGCGCATGCGCTCGATCAGCACCGATCCGACCATGCCGCGCCAGCCGACCAGGCCGGTTTTCGGCTTTGCGCCCGCGCGTTCACCCATCGCGTCCACCTGCTCGCATGTTGCGATGCAAACGATGCACTATATCCTGCGATCCGGGGGGATTCACGATGGCCGACGCCGCAAAATTGCCGCTGACCGTGCCCGCCGGCGCGGAGTGGAGCCCAGGCTTCGATGCCGCGCAGGCGACCGACGCCTGGATCGCCACCATCCCGGCGGCGGAACGCGAGAAGTCGGACGCCTATTTCGAGGGCGGCTACTGGATCGAGGCCTGGGGCACGCTGATCACGGTCGCGATCGCGTGGATCCTGCTCGAAACGCGGTTTTCGGCCGGGTTGCGCGACTTCGCCGAGCGGCGCGCGGGCAAGCCATTCCGCCAGACGCTGCTGTACGCCGCCGGGTTCATGCTCGCGCTCGGCATCCTCGGGCTGCCGTGGACGCTGTACGTGGATTTCTTCCGCGAACACCAGTACGGCATGTCGAACCAGACGCTCGCGGCCTTCCTCGGCGAGCGCGCGATCTCGCTCGCGCTCGGCGTGGCGCTCGGCGCGCTCGCCATTGCCGGGCTCTATGCGATCGTGCGGCGCGTGCGCGAACGCTGGGTGCCGTGGGCGACCGCCGCCACCGCGGTGTTCCTGCTGTTCATGCTGCTGCTGTATCCGGTCTTCGTCGCGCCGATCTTCAACGACTACAAGAGCCTGCCCGAGGGCGAGCTGCGCCAGTCCATCCTTGCGCTGGCGCGCGACCGCGGCATCCCGGCGGACGACGTGTACTGGTACGACGCCTCGAAGCAGACCAAGCGCATCAGCGCAAACGTCTCCGGCATCGCGCACACGACGCGCATCGCGCTCAACGACAACCTGCTGAACGGCACTTCGGAACCCGAGATCCGCGCGGTCATGGCGCACGAGATGGGCCACTACGCGCTGAACCACTCGCTGTGGATCCCGCTGTCGACCGCGCTGGTGCTCGGCATCGCCTACTGGGCGGTGAACCGGCTGTTCGGCGCGATCCGCGCGCGCCGCGGCGGGCGCTGGGGCGTGCGCGACATCGCCGATCCCGCGGGGCTGCCGCTGGCCATGGGGATCTTCGCGGTCGTCATGCTGCTGCTGACGCCGGTGTCGAACAGCATCATCCGCGTCGCCGAGAACCAGGCCGACGCGTTCGGGCTCGAGGCGGCGAGGGAGCCGCAGGGATTCGCGAGCGTGGCAATGCGTCTCGCGAGCTACCGGAAGATCGAGCCGGGACGGGTCGAGGAGTGCGTTTTCTTCGACCACCCGAGCGGGCGCAGCCGCGTCATGCGGGCGATGCGCTGGCTCGCGGAACACCCGCCCGGAAGCTAGCGGCTGGGCAGCAGCCCGGCCGGCACCAGGGCCAGCAGGTCTTCGCCGGCAACGACCGCTTTCGCCGCGGCAATGTCCGGGGCGAAGTGACGGTCGTGGTCGTAGAAAGGCACTTTCGCACGCAGCAAGGTGCGCGCCTGCTCGAGCGCCGCGCTCGATTTCAGCGGGCGGCGGAAGTCGATGCCCTGGGCGGCGGCCAGCAGCTCGATCGCCAGGATGCCGCGCGTATTCTCCGCCATCGGCACGAGCCTCCGCGCCGCGAAGGTCGCCATGCTGACGTGATCCTCCTGATTCGCGGAGGTCGGCAGGCTGTCCACCGACGCCGGGTGCGCGAGCGACTTGTTTTCCGAGGCGAGCGCCGCCGCCGTCACCTGCGCGATCATGAAGCCGGAGTTGAGGCCGCCCTCCTTCACCAGGAAGGCCGGCAGCTGGCTCAGGCTGTCGTCGATCAGCATCGCGATGCGCCGTTCCGAGAGCGCGCCGATTTCGGCGAGCGCGAGCGCAAGTCCGTCCGCCGCGAAGGCGACCGGTTCGGCGTGGAAGTTGCCGCCCGAGAGCACGTCGCCCTCGGCGCCGAACACCAGCGGATTGTCGGAGACGCCGTTCGCCTCCAGCATCAACACGCGTGCGGCGTGCTCCACCTGCTGCAGGCAGGCGCCGGCCACCTGCGGCTGGCAGCGCAGCGAGTACGGGTCCTGCACGCGGTCGCAGTGCTCGTGCGAATGGCCGATCTCGCTCTCGCCGAGCACCGCGCGAAAGGCGGCGGCGATCGCGATCTGCGACGGCTGGCCGCGCACGTTATGGATGCGCGCGTCGAAGGGCGTGCGGCTGCCGAGCGCCGCGTCCACGCACATCGAGCCCGTGACGATCGAGCCGGCGAGCAGGTCCTCCGCCGCGAACAATGCCTCGAGTGCGAGCGCGGTCGAGACCTGCGTGCCGTTCAGGAGCGCGAGGCCTTCCTTCGGCCCGAGCACCAGCGGCTCGATGCCGGCGGCCTCGAGCGCAGCGGCGCTGTCCATCTCGCGGCCCTTGACGCGCACGCGGCCCTCGCCGATGAGCGCGAGCGAAAGATGCGCGAGCGGCGCGAGGTCGCCGGAGGCGCCGACCGAGCCCTGCGCGGGCACGAGCGGGCAGATGCCTGCATTCACGACAGCCAGCAGGCGCTCGATGACGGCCGGGCGCACGCCCGAATAGCCGCGCGCGAGGCT
>DATBMQ010000271.1:0-3258 GCA_036554765.1 Steroidobacteraceae bacterium
GCCACTTCGTCGACCGGCATGGCGCCGTCTTCCAGCTGGCGCTCCACCAGCCGTTTCGCGGATTCGCCCGTCAGCCCGTTGTCGACGTAGGGGTATTTCTTGTCATCGATGTCCGGAAGCATCTTCATCGCGTTGGCGACGCCCATCGCGCCGAATGCAGTCGCCGAATTCGGCGGGCTCCACCAGCTGCCCCAGGAACCCCGGTCGCGCGAGTGCTCGTAGAGAGCGCGCACGGCGCGAATATTCACGCGATAGCCGTGTTTGTGGGCGACCGCCTGCCCCATCAGCACCTGGGCCTGCACGTGGCAGCCGAAGCAACCGGTGGTGCGGGTCCAGTCACCGCCGGCCTGCTGCAGCCAGTCGAGCCCGCGCTGCGCGGCTTCGCGCGGGCTGCCCTTCCAATGCTTGACCAGCGGCGCGCGCACCCAGAGCGGCGTGTAGTTGAACTTGTCGGACTCTATGACGCCCACTTCCGCAAGTTCGAGCGCCTCCGGCGCATGCCCGGTGAGCACGCGGATCTTCACGTACTTCGCTTCGACGTCGTCGAACTCGACTCTCTGTTCGCCCGGTTTCGCTTCGAGGGTCGCGGTCGCGACCCGGCTAAACTCGTTGTACGGATCCTTCATCGAGGTCCAGATCTCGATGTCCTTCGGCGCCGAAGCGGTATCCGTGGGCAGCGTGATGGTGACCGCCTCGATCCAGGCGGGCTCGCGCTCGTAGAACGAGATCACGAGTTCCACGGGCCACTTGAACGGGATCCACCAGCCGGTTTCGTTCTTCCAGGTGGGCGCGAGCGCTCCGTCGACGAGGCGGCGGCCGGAGAATCCGGGACCGAAGTTGGTGGCGAGTTCTTCCACCGCACCGCCCATGTCGGCGAGCGCGATGTTGGCGTTCTCGGGCGGCGGGGGTTCTTCAGCCGCTGTCGAATCGGGCGAAGTTCCGCGGTCCTGGGAACAGGCTGCGCCCAGCAGGGCGAAGGCGACCGCAACGATCGGCGCTGGCTTCATACGGAAACGCGACCGGAAGCCTCCCCAGCTTCATCCGCACGAAATTCCGTGGGTGGCGGCGGGAAACTGTCTCCCATTCCCGCCGGCCGGGAGCAGTATATCCACATTCATGCTCATCCGACTGCGCGAGGCAAACACGCGCACCAAGACGCTGATCCCGTCACTGCTGGCCGCAGGAGTCCTGGTCCTGGCCGGCTGCAGCGGCGATTCGGGTGTGTCGGCGGATGCCGGGTCCGGCGACGAGACGACGGGACCGTCGCTCGCCGTATCCGAGGACGGCGACAGCCTGCTGTCCGGTACCGGCAACATCCCGGTGATCAGCGGACGCACCTGATGTCTCGGGCACGGCTCACGCCAAGGTCACGGGCTTCTTCTCCGCGAGCGGCACCGACTGCCAGAACGAGTTCAACGTCGAACCGGCACGCCTGTCCGCGAAGTTCAATCGCCCCGGGGCGACCGGCTACGACACGGCCACCGGCACCATGGGTCCGGTGGACATCGGGGTCGCGTTCGACGCGGGATCCTGAGGGAAGCGCCGGCGGCGATCAGTTCTCGCCGTCGTCCTCGCTGTCGTCGTCCGAATCGCAGCCGGACTTCATCGCCTCGAGGCGGGCCCAGTCGGCGCGGTGCTTCTTGTAGAAGTCCACGTTCGCCTTGTTGGCGTCCGCCGGCAGCTTGCCGGATTGTTCCTGTCCCCAGACGGCGAGGCCGGTCTGCAGCAGCGACCAGGAGAACACCACGTACTCGCGCGTGGTCATGCCGGCCGCGCGAATCGCGGCCGCGGCGCCCGGCGCCGCGTCGATCTGCGCCGCCTGGTCGTCGATGGACATCTCGTCCGACGCGCTGTCGGCGCAGCCGGTATCGGGGACGGCGGCGAGGTTCTCGGTCGCCTGCGTGTACCTCGCGAGGCCGGCTTCGGTCATCACGTAGGCAGAAACCTCCCGCGTATCGCGGTCCTGGGCGAAGGCCGGCGACTGCGCCGCGGCGATCGCGAGCGACGCGACGATCGAGAGGACGAATCGGGTCATGGCGAACTCCTCGCCTCGCCGGCGTTTCAGCGGATGTGCGCGAGAATTCCGTCGAGCTCGTCGAGGCTGTGGTACGTGATCACGAGCTTGCCCGTGCCGCCGGCGCGGTGCTGCAACTCGACCGTCGCACCGAGCTTGTCGGCGAGGTCGTTCTCGAGGCGGCTGATGTCGGGATCCTTGGAACGGCCCCGCGTGGCGGCCTTCTCGCCGGCACTCGCGCGCGCGACGATGCGGCGCACGAGGGCCTCCGTCTCGCGTACCGAGAGGCCCTTCTTCGCGACCAGCACGCCGACCTCGGCCTGCTGGCGGATGTTCGGCAGCCCGAGCAGCGCGCGCGCATGGCCCATTTCCAGCTCGCGCTTCTCGATCAGCGGCCGGATCGCCTGCGGCAGGTCGAGCAGGCGCAGCAGGTTCGACACCGCAGCGCGCGAGCGGCCGACGGCTTCGGCGGTCTGCTGATGCGTCAACTTGAACTCGGTGATCAGCCTGCTGAGGGCGAGCGCCTCTTCGAGGGGATTGAGGTTCTCGCGCTGGATGTTCTCGATCAGCGACATCGCGACCGCGGCTTCGTCGCCCACGTGGCGGATGACGGCGGGAATCTCGGCAAGGCCCGCGATCTGCGCGGCGCGCCAGCGGCGTTCGCCGGCAATGATCTCGTAGCGCTGCGGCTGCCCGGCTTCCGGGGTGCCGAGCGGGCGCACGACGATCGGCTGCACCACGCCCTGCGCCTTGATGGAGTCGGCGAGCTCGTCGAGCGACTCCTCGCGCATGTCCTGGCGCGGCTGGTAGGCGCCACGCTGCAGCAGGTCCAGCGGGACGTTGGTGAGCTGGTCGCGCGCGAGCGGGATGTTCGGGGCGGGCTTCTGCGTCGCCTGCCCGAGCAGCGCCTCGAGGCCGCGTCCCAATCCGTGCTTCTTGCCGCTCATGACCGCCATATCCGCCTACCCCCGCCGCGGAGTCTACTACGGTGCACCATTCAGGTTGGTACGGTCAGCTGGGCGATGCAGCCGGTGCGGTCGCGGCGGTTCTGGAGCGAGAGCGAGCCGCCGTGGGCCTCGGCGACCTGGCGCGCGAGGACGAGCCCGATGCCGCTGCCGCCCGGTTTGGTCGTAAAGAAGGGCACGAACAGGTTGTCGGGGTTCGCCACCCCGGGGCCGCTGTCCTCCACCTCGAACACGACGGCATCGCGGCCGCGGACGGCGCGCAGCTCGACCGGGTCCCTG
>DATBMQ010000182.1:0-18462 GCA_036554765.1 Steroidobacteraceae bacterium
TCCTGGGTCGCGGATCTCATGCCCGGCCGCAGGATCGACGACGCGCTGCTCGAGGACCTGGAGACACGGTTGCTGGCCGCCGACCTCGGCGTCGAGGCGACGCAGGAGCTGCTGTCGGACCTGCATCGTCAGGTGGAACGGCGCGAGCTCGCCGACGCGAATGCGCTGGTGGCCGCCCTGCGGGCATCCCTGACGGCGATGCTGCGTCCCGTCGAGCGGCCGCTGGTGATCGACCGCACGCGCAGGCCCTTCGTGATACTCGTGGTCGGCGTCAACGGCAGCGGCAAGACGACCAGCATCGGCAAGCTGGCCCGCCGCCTGCGCGGCGAGGGCCTGTCGGTCATGCTCGCGGCCGGCGACACCTTCCGTGCCGCAGCGGTCGAGCAGCTGGCGGTCTGGGCGGAGCGTAACGGCGTGCCGGTCATCTCGCAGCCGGCCGGCGCCGACCCGGCCGCCGTCGTGTTCGACGCGATGCAGGCCGCCCGGGCCCGCGGCATCGACGTGCTGATCGCGGACACGGCCGGCCGGCTTCATACACAATCGCACCTGATGGACGAACTGGCGAAGGTGGCGCGCGTGCTGAAGCGCCAGGACCCCGCAGCCCCGCACGAGGTGCTGCTCGTGCTGGATGCCGGCCTCGGCCAGAACGCGCTGCGCCAGGCCGAGCAGTTCCAGCGCGCGGCCGGCGTCACCGGCCTCGTCGTCACCAAGCTCGACGGCACCGCGAAGGGCGGCATCGTGGTGGCGCTCGCGCGCCGCTTCGGGCTGCCGATCCGCTACGTCGGCGTCGGCGAACAGGCGGAGGACTTCGGCGTGTTCGACGCCGCCGCCTACGTGGACGGCCTGCTGCGCGCAGTCCCGGAGACGGGCGCATGATCCGCTTCGACCGCGTGTTCAAGCGCTACCCGAACGGGCGCGAGGCGCTCTCGGAAGTGTCGTTCGAGCTGGAGAGCGGCGAGATGGCGTTCCTCACGGGCCATTCCGGCGCTGGCAAGAGCACCGTGCTGCGCCTGATCGCGCTGCTCGAGCGCCCGACCCGCGGCCAGGTGGTCGTCAACGGGCGCAACACGGCGGCGCTGCGCCGCGGCGCGATCCCCGCGTTCCGCCGCCAGGTCGGCGTCGTGTTCCAGGACCACCGCCTGCTCGACGACCGCCCGGTCTACGACAACGTCGCACTGCCGCTCGCGATCGCGGGCGTGCCGCGCCGGGAGATGGACAAGCGCGTGCGCGCCGCGCTCGACCAGGTCGGGCTGCTCGGCAAGGAGCGCGTGTTCCCGCTCGAGCTGTCCGCCGGCGAGCAGCAGCGCGTCGGCATCGCGCGCGCGGTGATCACCAAGCCGCCGGTGCTGATCGCCGACGAGCCGACCGGCAACCTCGATCCCGACCTCGCGCTCGAGGTCATGAACCTGTTCCACCGCTTCAACGCGGTCGGGGTCACCGTGATGGTGGCGACGCACGACGTGCACCTGCTCGATCGCTTCCGCGTGCGGCGTATCCACATCGAGCAGGGGCGCCTCGCCGCCAATCCCCATGTCGCTGCCTGACGAACTGCGCACATCGCGTCCCGCGGGGCCGCGCAGCCTGGGTGGCGCGCTCGCGACCTGGCTCGAGCGCCATGCGCAATCGCTGGTCGGCTCGCTCGGCCGCCTGGCGCGGCAGCCGTTCGCGACCGCGCTCACGGTCATCGTCATCGCCATCGCGCTCGCCCTGCCCGCGGCGCTCTGGCTGGTGGTCACCAACACGCGCGCCGCGACCGCGGACCTGGCCGAAACGGTGCAGCTCTCGGCCTACCTGCGGCTGCCGACCACGGCGGAACAGGCGAAGAAGGCCGCCGCCGCGATCCAGGCGCGCGTCGAGGTCGCGCGCGCCGAGCTGGTGAGCCCGGACCAGGGGCTCGCCGAGTTCCGCGCATTGTCCGGCCTCGGCGAGGCGCTCTCCGCGCTGCCGGACAACCCGCTGCCCTGGGTCGTGAAGGTGCGCCCGGCACCGCCGTACGATACCGCGACGGCGGTCGAGGACCTCGCGGCGGCGCTGCGCGGCATGGACGCGGTGGAACTCGTCGAGGCCGACGCCGCCTGGGTGCGGCGGCTGCACGCGATCCTCGACGCCCTGCGCAGCCTCGTGCTGCTGGTGGCCGTCGCGCTCGGTGCCGGCGTGCTCGCGATCATCGGCAATACGATCCGGCTCGAGATCGACGGCCGGCGCGCGGAGATCGAGGTCACCAAGCTGGTCGGCGGCAGCAACGCATTCGTGCGCAGGCCGTTCCTGTACTCGGGTTTCTGGCACGGACTCGCCGGCGGGCTGCTGGCGGTGGGCCTGATCATGGTGGCGCTCGTGGTCCTCGAGGCGCCCGTCGGCCGGCTGGCGGCCGCTTACGGCGGCGCTTTCGAAGTGATCGGCCTTGCACCCCGCGAGCTGCTCGCCCTCATCGGCGGCGGTGCGGCACTCGGGCTCGTCGGTGCCGGGCTGGCGTCCGGATACCACCTGCGCCGCATCGAACCGCGCGCGTAACTCTTTGTTTTCGTTGAATTCACACGGTGAACTTCCGGGGGCCTTAGCACTCCATATACACGACTGCTAAACTTCATTGGCAAGGAGGATTTCACCGCGATGACAGGCACTGCGCTGGCGCTTGCAAACCCCTCGCTGGTCCTGACGGGCCCCGTCGGCAGCCTCGAGGCGTACGTCGAACGAGTCTCCGGCATTCCGATGCTGAGCCGCGAGCAGGAATTCGAGCTCGCGCGGCGCTTCCGCGAGCACCAGGACCTCGACGCGGCGCGCGACCTGGTCCTCTCGCACCTGCGGTTTGTCGTGCACATTGCGCGCGGCTACCTGGGTTATGGCCTGCCGGTCGGCGACCTGATCCAGGAAGGCAACGTCGGCCTCATGAAGGCCGTCAAGCGCTTCGACCCCGACATGGGCGTGCGGCTGGTGAGCTTTGCCGTGCACTGGATCCGCGCGGAGATACACGAGTACGTGATCCGCAACTGGCGGCTGGTGCGCATCGCCACCACCAAGGCGCAGCGCAAGCTGTTCTTCAACCTGCGCCGCATGAAGAAGAACCTCGCCTGGCTGACGGACGAGGAGACCCGCGCCGTCGCCGGCGAACTCGGCGTCGCGCCCCAGGAAGTCCGCGACATGGAGCAGCGCCTGTCGGCGCGCGACCTGTCCTTCGATCCCGCGCCGGATACCGACGAGGAGGAGATCACCGCCTCGCCGTCCCTCTACCTGCCCAGCCCGGAAGCCGACCCGGCCGTCACGATCGAGCAGGAGCAGTGGGAAGGCACCGTGTCCGCATCGCTGGCGGCGGCCGTCGAGCAGCTCGACGCCCGCAGCCGCGAGGTGATCCGCGCGCGCTGGCTCGCCGAGGACAAGCGCACCCTGCAGGATCTCGCCGACCAGTACGGCGTGTCCGCCGAACGCATCCGCCAGATCGAATCGGCGGCGCTCACGAAACTCCGCACCGCCCTCGCCTGAAAAAGGTGCCTGACACCTTTTTGGCACTGCCAAAAAGGTGTCAGGCACCTTTTCCCCTTTTTCAGGCGGCTGCTTCCACCGCCGAGGCGACCGCCTCGTGCACCGTCCGGTCCAGCGGATCGGGCACCAGGTCGCTGCCGGGGGCGAGCCGCGCGATGCACTCCGCAGCGGCCACCAGCATCGGGTCCGTGAAGCGCCTGGCGCGCGCCGCGAGCGCGCCCTTGAACAGCCCGGGGAATCCCAGGACGTTGTTGATGCCCTTGCCGTCCGCCGCGATGGCGGCGCCGTGCTGAAGCGCGAGGTGCGGCTCGATCTCCGGGTCCGGGTTCGACAGCGCGAAGATGATCTGCCCCTTGCGAACCAGCTCCGGGCGGATCAGGCCGCGCACGCCGGTGGTCGCGATCACGATGTCGCAGCCCTGCATGATCTCGTCGAGCGAGGCCGGCTGCCCGCCCATCGCCGCGAAGCGCCGGCGCGCCGCCTCGTTGAGGTCCGCGCCCAGCACGCGCCTGACGCCCTGGTACATGAGCAGCCGCACGATGCCGATGCCGGCGGCGCCGAGGCCGACCTGGCCGATCGCGCAGGCGTGCAGGTCACGCCCGGCCTGGCGCGTCGCGTTGAGCGCGGCGGCCAGCACCACCACCGCCGTGCCGTGCTGGTCGTCGTGCAGCACCGGGCAGGACAGCCGGCGGCGCAGTCCCTCCTCGATCTCGAAGCACTCGGGCGCGGCGAAGTCCTCGAGCTGGATCGCGCCGAAGCCCGTGGCGATCGCGGCGACGTGGTCGATGCAGCGCGCCGGGTCGGTTTCCTCCAGCAGTATCGGGACCGCGTTGATGCCCGCGAGCGAAGAGAACAGCGCCGCCTTTCCTTCCATGACCGGCAGTCCCGCGAGCGGGCCGATGTTGCCGAGCCCGAGCACCGCGGTGCCGTTGGTCACGATCGCGACCGTGTTGCCGAGGCTCGTGTACTGCCAGGCCTCCGCCGGGTCCTTGCGGATCGCGAGGCAGACGCGCGCCACGCCCGGCGTGTAGACATCGCGCAGGATCTGCTGCGTGTTGATCGGCAGCGCCGGCACGGTGCGGATCTTGCCGCCCCGGTGCCGGTCGAAGACGCGGTCCGACTTGCCGACGAACCGCGCGATCGGCAGCGCGTCGATGCGCGCATAGAGGCTGCGATCCGTCTCCTCGTCCATCTCCAGCGTGATTTCCCACAGCGTCCGGCCCTGCTCGCGGTGCAGCGCCTGCAGGTGGTCGATCGTGAGGCCGGCGTCGGCGATGACCTGCAGCACCCGGGCGAGGCTGCCGGGCTGGTGCACGGTCTCGATCACGAGGATTTCTGGAATCTTCACCTGGAAAACCCGGTCGCACTGCGCCGGCCGCGGCCGGATCGGTGATAATCTTACCGTTTGACCGGCCCCTGCGCCGGCTCCCGTACCGACAGCACCCAGGGGGAATCACGATGTTCGCCAGACAGAGTGTCCTTGCGCTCTTCGCCGCAGCCGCGGTCGGCCTCGCCGGCTGTGCCAGCCAGAAGGAACCGGCGGAACAGGCCCTGGCCGCGATCGAGAAGACGCTGGAAGGTTCCGGCGCGCAGGTGCAGAAGTACCTGCCCGAGCGCTACCAGGAGATCGAGTCCGGGGTGAAGGCGCTGCGTGACTCTCTGGCGCAGGAAAAGTACGGCGACGTGGTCTCCGGCGCCAAGGAGGTCACCGACCTGCTGCGCAAGGCGGTCGCCGACAGCGCGATCCGCCGCGCGCAGCTGCGCGTCGAGCTGGAGGCGGAATGGGCCGAGCTGGTGAAGTCGATGCCCGCGATGATCACGGCGATGGACCGCAAGATCGCCGTCCAGGGCGGCCGTCCGCCCGCGGGCATGGACCAGGCCGGCTGGAAGGCGATGATCGATTCCTACGACGCGGCGCGCGAGGCCTGGGGCAAGTCCTCCGCCGAGATGTCGGCGGCCACTTTCGAGGCCACCGTTCTGGCCGGCCGCGACGCGAAGGCGAAGATCGCCGCCATGATGGAAACGCTGGGCGTCAAGGCCTCCTGAGGAGGAGCTCATGAACACGCTGACTCGAATCGCCGCGCTCGCGGCGCTGCTTGCGGTCGCCGCCGGCTGCTCGCAGCGGGATCCCGCGCAGGAAGCCATCACGGCCGCGGAGAACGCGCTGGCCGCCATCTACGAGGACGCGCAGAAGTACCTGCCGGAACGCTACGCGGAGGTGAAGGGCGACCTCGAAAAGGCGCGCGCCGCGTTCAACGAGGAGCGCTATGCGGACGCGATTGCCGCGGTCAAGGACGTGCCCGCGCGAGCGGAGGCGCTGGCGAAGGATGCCGTCGAAGCCAGGCAGAAGAAGCTGGCGGAACTGAATGCCGACTGGGTGCGGCTGTCGGGCAGCCTGCCGGGCCTGATGACCGGCATCGGCGAGAAACTGGCGGAACTCGGCAAGCTGCGCCGCTTGCCGCAGGGCATGGACCGGCAGCTGCTCGACGAGGCGAATGCCGCCTTCGGCAGCGCGCAGTCCGCCTGGGAAGAGGCCGGCGCGGCGTTCAACGCCGGCGATCTCGAGGGCGCGGTCGGCAAGGCCCGCGACGTCGAGGCGATGGCGCAGGACCTCGTCACCCGCCTCGGCATGCAGGCCGGTTGAGGACTGCCGGGGTGCCCGCAGGACCGGCCGCGCTCGATCTCTACGACGTTCGCGGCGCCCTCACCGACGAGGAGCGCATGGTGCAGGACTCGGTGGCGCGGCTGGTGGACGACCGCGTGCTGCCGGTGATCCAGAGGCACTTCGAGGAGCACACCTTCCCGCGCGAGCTGGTGCCGGAGCTCGCGGCGCTCGGCCTGCTCGGCAGCTCGCTCGAGGGCTATGGCTGCGCCGGCATGAATGCGGTGTCCTACGGCCTGATCTGCCAGGAGCTCGAGCGTGGCGACTCCGGCATCCGCAGCTTCGTCTCGGTGCAGTCGAGCCTCTGCATGTACCCCATCCACGCCTACGGCAGCGACGCGCAGAAGGCGAAGTTCCTGCCGCGCATGGCGACCGGCGAATTGATCGGCTGCTTCGGCCTGACCGAGCCGCATGGCGGTTCCGACCCGGGCAACATGAAGACGCACGCGAAGCGCCGCGGCCGCGACTGGGTGCTGAACGGCGGCAAGATGTGGATCACGAACGCGCCAATCGCCGACCTGGCCGTGGTCTGGGCGAAGACCGACGAGGGCATCCGCGGCTTCCTCGTCGAAAAGGGCACGCGCGGTTTCGCGGCGCCCGAGATCGAGCGCAAGTTCTCGCTGCGCGCCTCCTCCACCGGCGCGCTGTTCCTCGAGGACGTGGTCGTGCCGGAGGAAAACGTCCTGCCGGGCAGCACGATCGGCCTCAAGGCGCCGCTGTCCTGCCTGACGCAGGCCCGCTACGGGATCACCTGGGGCGTGATCGGCGCCGCGCAGGCCTGCCTCGCGCAGCTGCTCGACTACACGCAGACGCGCGTGCTGTTCGGCCGGCCGCTGGCCGCAAACCAGGCGATCCAGATCCGCCTCGCGAACATGGCGCGCGGCATCACGGCGGCGCAGCTCATGTCGCTGCAGCTCGGCCGGCTGAAGGACGCCGGGCGCATGCATCCCGCGCAGGTGTCGCTCGCCAAGTGGAACAATTGCCGCATGGCGCTCGACGTCGCACGCGATGCCCGCGACATGCTGGGCGGGTCCGGCATCAGCGCGGAGTACGTGCCGATCCGGCACGCCCTCAACCTCGAGAGCGTGATCACTTACGAGGGCACGGAGACGATCCACCAGCTGACGATCGGCCGGCAGCTCACGGGAATCAACGCCTTCTGATCTACGCGGACCGCAGGACCGCAGGCCAGGGCCTCGCCACGCAGCTCGGCGACTACGCCGGGCGAACGGACACGATCGTGCTCGCGCTGCCGCGCGGCGGCGTGCCCGTTGCGGCGGAGGTCGCGAAGGCGCTCGCCGCCCCCCTCGACGTACTGAACGTGCGCAAGCTCGGCATGCCGTGGCAGCCCGAGTTCGCGGCGGGCGCCATCGCTCCGGGCGGCGTGCTCGTGCTCAATCCCGCCGCACGGTCCGGGACCCCGTCCCTCGAGGCGCTCCTGGAACCGGTCATCGGGAGCGAGCGCCAGGAACTGGCGCGCCGCGAACGCGTGT
Source organism: Steroidobacteraceae bacterium (assembly GCA_036554765.1). GTDB lineage: Bacteria > Pseudomonadota > Gammaproteobacteria > Steroidobacterales > Steroidobacteraceae > SCUD01. The sequence continues at coordinate 7,633 of DATBMQ010000182.1, forward strand.
ATCGCCGCGGCCGGCCGCCCCTCGACCTCGAGGGCAGGATCGCGATCCTCGTGGACGACGGCATTGCGACCGGCGCGACCATGGAGGCCGCCGCCATGGCGGCCCGCGCGATGGGCGCGAAGGAGGTGGTCGTCGCGGTGCCGGTCGCGCCGCCCGAGACGGTCCGCAGGATGGGCGCCCACGCCGATCGCGTCGTGTGCCCCGAGCAGCCCGCGGGCTTCATGGCCGTGGGCCAGTTCTACGTGGAATTCCCGCAACTCTCGGACGCCGAAGTCCTCGATCAACTGGGAGCAAACCGCTAGGCTGTCACGCCTGGAGGAGCCACATGCAGAGGACCGCGGCGTCGCTCGCCCGCCAGGCGCTCGAACAGCTGGGCGTGCGCCACACATTCGGGATTCCGGGCGTTCACAACACCGAGCTGTACGACCAGCTCGGCGCATCCGACAGCATCACGCCGGTGCTGGTCGCGCACGAGTGCGGCGGCGCATTCATGGCGGACGCCGTCAGCCGCACGGGCGCCGGCATCGGCACGCTGCTGATCGTGCCCGCGGCTGGCGTCACGCACGCCGCGAGCGGCATCGGTGAGGCGTTCCTCGACGGCATCCCGATGCTCATCCTGGCCGGTGGCGTGCGCCGCGACACCGGCCGCGCCTACCAGCTGCACGACATGGACCAGCACGCGCTGCTGGCGCCCATCACCAAGGGCCGCTGGCGGATCGAGCGCTACGAGGACGTCGTGCCGGTGATCCACGAGGCTTACCGGCTGGCCACGGCCGGCGAACCCGGCCCGGTATTCGTGGAAATCCCGGTCAACCTGCAGCTCGAGGCCGGCCCCGCGGTCGCGGTTCCCGCATTCGCACCCGCGCCGGCCGCGGCGCCGCGCGCGTCGGCGGCCGACATCGCGCGTGCGGCCGCGCTGCTGCGCGAGGCGCGGCACCCCGCGATCTTCTGTGGCTGGGGCGCCGTGGATGCGGGCGCGGAACTCGCGGCGATCGCCGATGCGCTGGGCGCGCCCGTGTCCACCACGCTGCAGGGGCTGTCCTCGTTCCCGGCCCGTCATCCACTGCATGCCGGTTTCGCCCTCGGGCCCGCGGCGGTGCCGGCGGTCGAGAACGCCTTCCGCGACTGCGACTGCCTGCTCGCGGTCGGCACGCGCTTCGCCGAGATCCCGACCGGCAGCTATGGCTGGGACCCGCCCGCGAACCTCGTCCACGTGGACATCAACCCGAAGGTCTTCGGCGCCAACTACCCGGCGGCGGCGGCGCTCGAGGGCGATGCGCGCGCCGTGCTCGCAGCGGTGCGCGCCGCGCTCGGCACGGTGCCCGGCGGCGCCGCACGCGCCCAGGACGTGGCCGCGCGCATCGCCACCGACAAGCACCGCTACCGGGAGGAGTGGCGCGCGCATGACCCGAAGGGGCGCGTCAACCCGGTGCGATTCTTCGATGCGCTGCGCGCGCGGCTTCCCGACGACGGCATCGTCGTCGCCGACGACGGCAACCACACCTTCCTGGTGGCCGAACTGATGCCGATACACGCGCCGCGCTGCTTTTTCTCGCCGTCGGACTTCAACTCGATGGGCTACTGCATCCCGGCCGTGATCGGCGCCAAGCTCGCGCGCCCGGAGCGTGCCGTGGTCGGCATCGTCGGCGACGGCGCGGCGCGCATGACCGGGCTCGAGATGGCGACGGCGGTCGCGCAGAAGGCCGGCGTCGCCTGGTTCGTGTTCAACGACGGCGAACTGGCGCAGATCGCGCAGGCGCAGGAAACGCCGTACAACCGCAAGACCTGCACCGTGCTGCCGCAGCTCGACCTCGAGGGGCTCGCGCGCGCGAACCGCGTGGGTTACCGGCTCATGCGGGACGACGGTGACGTGGAGCGCGTCATCGGCGAGGCGCTCGCGGCCGCGGCGGCCGGCGAGGCCGTGCTCGTGGACGTGCGCATCGACTACTCGAAGCGCACGCGGTTCACGGACGGCGTGATCCGCACCAACCTGAAGCGATTCGGCATCGCCGACCAGGCCCGGCTGGTCGGGCGCGCGCTGTGGCGCAAGCTGACCGGCTGATCACTCCGCGACCGGCACGCAGTCCACGTCCCGCCCCCTGAGCCGGGCGCAGAGGTCGCGCGCCGCGGATTCGGACAGCGGGCCCGTGCGCAGGCGCCAGAGATCGGCCGGGTCGGAGCGCGGCGCCAGGACCACGAGCGGCAGGCCGGCGAGATCCCCGGCGTACTCCCGGGCGTGCCGTTCGCGGGCCGCGCGCGCGGCGGACTCGTTCGAGAAGGCACCAAGCTGCACCGACCAGTCGCCGCCGATGGCGGCGTGCGCCGGCACGTAGCGGGCCAGCTCGCTCTGCGCCGCGGCCGCATGGCGGCCGTCCGGCCAGTCCGCGAGATAGCGCTGCCAGGACTCGGGTGTCCGCAGCCGCTCTGCCCTCGCCCAGTCCTGCTCCTCGCGCAGCGAGAGGATGCGCGCCCGCGCCTCGGCGCCATGCGCCCCCGCGGGGTACTGCGCCAGGTACCCCTCGTAAGCAGCGATGCTGTCCGCGCGCGCGGCCTCGCGCCAGCCCGCTTCCTGCCGGCTGCAGGCCGCCAGCATGCAGGCGGCAATCGCCACGACGACCCACTGTGCGCGCAACGGGACACCTATAATCCCGGAAACCCAGCGGAGTGCCGTTGAAGCCACCGCCCGCCCGCCCGGAAGTTCCCGAGATCGTCGCACACCGTGGCGACGTGGAACACTTTCCCGAGAACACGTTGCCCGCACTCGAAGCGGCCTGGCGGCTCGGCCTGCGTTTCGTCGAGTTCGACGTGCAGCTCTCGGCCGACCTGGTTCCCTACCTGATCCACGACGCGGGCCTCGCGCGCACGACGCGCGCCACCGGCGACCTGCGCCTGATGAACTCCGGGCAGCTCGACGGCATCGACGCCGGCGAACCGGCGCGCTTCGGCGACCGGCACTCGGGCACGCCGCTGCCGCGGCTGGCCGCGGCGATGGAGCTGATGCGCGGCATGCCGCAGGCGCGCGCCTTCGTCGAGATCAAGCGGGCGAGCCTCGCGCACCACGGCCATGCGCGCTGCATCGAGCGGATCCTGGAGGTGATCGGTGACGCGCGGGACCGCTGCGTCGCCATCTCCTTCGACGCCGGGGCCTGCCGCATCGCGCGCAGCGCGGGCGGGCTGCCCATCGGCTGGGTGCTGCACGACACGCCGCAGGCGAGCCTCGCGGCGATCGAGGAGCTGCAGCCGGAGTTCGTGTTCAGCGACCAGCGGCTGCTGCCGCCGTCCGGGCCGCTGCCGCAGGGAACATGGGCCTGGGCGGTCTACGAGGTGACCGACGCGCCGGTCGCACTGCGATTGCGCGCACAGGGCGTGGCGCTGGTCGAGACGATGGCGCCCGCGCGCCTGTTGCGCGGGCTCGCGGGCAGCGCGGAGACAGCATGAGCGAGCGCGTCTACGTCGCCATCGACCAGGGCGGACACGCGACACGCGCGACCGCCTACGATGCCGCAGGCCAGGTGCACGGCGCCGCGCTGGTCACGATCGCGACGCAGCACAACGCCCTCGGCCACGTCGAGCACGAACCCGGGGAAGTGCTGGCGAGCGTGCAGACGGCGTTCGCCGAGCTCGCGCGACACGTGCCGGCGGCACGCTGGGCGGCCGCCGGCTTTGCGGTGCAGCGCTCGAGCCTGCTCTGCTGGGACGCCGCGGACGGCAGCCCGCTGTCGCCGGTCCTCTCCTGGCAGGACCGGCGCAATGCCGCCTGGCTCAAGGGGCTCGCCAGGCGCGCGGAAGAAGTGCACCACCTCACCGGCCTGCCGTTGTCGCCGCACTACGGCGCCAGCAAGTTCCGCTGGTGCCTCGATCACCTGCCGGCGGTCCGCGCGGCCGCGGCCCAGGGACGGCTGCGCGCGGCGCCACTGGCCTGCTGGCTGCTGCACCGGCTGCTGAGGGAACACCCCTTCGTCGCCGACGCCGCGACCGCGGCCCGCACGCTGCTGTGGTCGCCTTTCGAACGCGACTGGTCGGAGGAGCTGCTCGCGATGTTCGGCATCCCGCGCGCCGTGCTGCCGCGCGCCGTCGGCACGGCCGGGAATTTCGGCACGCTCGACTGCGAAGGGACGGCCGTGCCGGTGACGGTCTGCAATGGCGACCAGTCCGTCGTGCCGTTCGCCGCAGGGCCGCTCGATGCCGCCGCCGCCTACGTCAACCTCGGCACCGGTGCATTCGTGCTGCGGCCGGTTCCCGGCGCGCTGCGCGCGCCGCCCCTGCTCACGAGCGTGATCCGCGTGGATGCGACGCACTTCGACTGCGTGCTGGAGGGCTCGGTCAACGGGGCGGGCGCGGCACTCGAGTGGTTCGAGCGCCACCTGGGCGCAGCCGCCGACCGCATGCTGGCGCTGCTGGACGGCGCCGCGCTCGTGGACGACTCCGCCCCGTTTTTCCTGAACGGCGTGTCCGGCCTCGGCTCGCCGTTCTGGAACCCGGACTTCGAATCGCGCTTCGTCGGCGAGGGCACCGAGCTGCAGCAGTGCCGGGCGGTGCTCGAGAGCGTCGCCTTCCTCATCAAGGCCAACCTCGACGAGATGGACCGGCACCACGCGCCGCCCGCCCGCCTGGTCGCGAGCGGGGGACTGGCCGAGAACCGCCTGCTGTGCCGGCTGCTGGCCGCGCTGTCCGAGCTGCCGGTGGACCGCTCGAGCGACCGCGAGGCCACCTCGCGCGGACTCGGGTTCCTCGTCGCCGGCGAACCGCGTCAATTCCAGGTGCCGGAATGCACGTGCTTCGAGCCGGAGGACGAGCCGCGCCTGCTGGCGCGCTACGTCAAATGGCTCGAGCTGATGCGCGCCGCCGCCTGACGCTCACTGCGTGAGTTCCGAGACGATCGCGCGGTCGATCCAGCTCGGGCCGCCGAGCGCATCCATGTAGCCGCAGTGCCCTCCGCGCTCGGTCACCACCAGGCGCAGCGCCTGCGGGCGGGCGATCCGCTCGAGGTCATGCGCGAGGATCATCGGGTCGTCACGCGAGGTGATGATCGTCGCCGGCGCCGCCAGGGACTCCAGCACCGGACCCGTGATTGCGTACCCGCGCAGGTAGCTGGCGAGATCCGGGAAGCCGGCGTACCGGAGCACCATGCGCTCGGTCATCGCCGTGAGCGAGGGATCCGCGAGCAGCTCGCCGAAATCGTAGGTCCCCGGCCAGGCCTGCTGCTTGGCGCGCAGCGACCGGCGCCATTTCAGCAGGAAGTACTGCCGGTAGATCGCGGGACCCTGCTCGAGCGCCGCCAGCGTGGTGGCGGGGTCGAGCACCGGGCACACCGCGACGATGCGTGCGATGCGCAGGCCAGCAGCGGCCGCGCGGGCGCCGACGCGCAGCCAGAAGTTTCCGCCCAGCGAGAACCCCGCGAGCGCCAGGCTGGCATCCGGGTAGAGGGCCTGCACGCGCGCCACCGCGCCGGTGACCTCCGCGATGCGGCAGGAATGGAACAGTTCCTCGTTCAGCGCATGCGTACCGCCGTGGTCGCGCAGGTTGAGCCGCAGCACCGTGATGCCGCGCTCGTGCAGCAGCTGGGCGACCGAGAGCACGTAGAGCGACTCCGAGCTGCCCTCCCAGCCGTGCAGCAGCAGCGCGAGCCGCCGCGCGGGCAGCGCCGCCTGCGGCGGCGGGTCCGCGAGCCAGCCCATCAGCCGCACGCCGGACCCGCAGTCGAGTATCAGCTGGCGGCTCGCGGCGACGACCGGCGCCGCACGGCGCTCCACGGATCCGCGGCGCAGGGGCAGGCTCGGCAGCACCGACTGGACGTGGCGATTGGCGAGCCAGGATGGCGGCCGGAAACCGGCGTTCAGCTCATTCAAGGGTGATCGGGCCCGCTCCCGGCAGGGTCGCGACGAATCCGGCGCCCATCAACCGCGCCGGCGTCGTGAACCCCGGCGCCGCACCGGACTCGAGCAGCCGGCGCGCGATCGCGACCGCGGCGTCGGTCGTGAGGGTGTAGCCGTTCGGCACGCGCACCCGCGCGGTGACCGTGCGCCCGGATGCATTCTTCGCCTCGCCCCAGACGTGGACGGGTGAGCGCTCGCGCTGCCCGGCCGTCGGACCGGGCGCGCCCTTGCGGATGCGCCACTTCAGCAGTGCCTGCACGGACCTGCGGCGCAGCAGGAAGCCCAGGCGCCCGAGGCGCCGCAGGTTCGCGAGCGCCCGCGGCGAGACCGGCACGTAGACTTCGATGTCCGGGATCCCCGTGGTGCGGTACGCCGTGCTGACGTCGCCCCAGGGAATGGCCGTCGCGAGCTTCAGGCCGGCGCCGAAGTCGATGTGCCGCGAGCGCGAACCGAGCGGGATGCGGACCAGCGTCCCGCCTGCGCGCACGCGGCTGCCATTGCCGAGGCCCTCGACGCTGGTGGACGCCGTGCCGCGGCTGAGCGCGCCCTTGCTGTCGAAGCCGAGCGCGAGCTGCGTGGCGTCCGGCAGCGCGTTCTTCAGGGTCAGCGCGACGCAATCCGTCGGCACCACGTCGAAGCCCACGCCCGGGCAGATCACGATGCCGGCGCGGCGCGCCGCCTCGTCGTTGCGGAAGCCGAGCTCGAAGACGTCGATCTCGCCGGTGATGTCCGTGTAATGCGCGCGCGCGGCCACGCAGGCCGCCATCATCGGCGCCGCCGTGGCCGAGAACGGCCCCGCGCAATGCACGACGACGCGGCAGCCGGCGAGCCCCGTGACGACCGCCGCGGGATCGTCGAGCCCGAAGACGCGCGACTCGCAGCCCAGTTCGCGCGCCAGCGCGACGACGGGGCCGGCCGAGCGGCCCGCGAGGACCGGATTCAGGCCCTGCGCGGCCGCCGAGCGCGCGATCAATTCGCCCGTGTAGCCATTGGCGCCGTAGACGAGCAGGCGCGCGGTCATTTCTCGACGACGCTGATCTCGATCCGGTTATTGGACTGGGCCGCGGCGTTCCACTGGCCCGCGGTCGCCTGCTCGACGGCGGGATAGGAAGCCACGACGCGCTCGCGCGGGCCGGCCAGGAGCTCGAGCTCGATCGCCCCACCCGTGCGCTGGCGCACCGAAGCCGCCAGGTTCGCGAACGCCAGCGGTTGCCGCGCCGCGCCGGCCGTGGCCTCGTCCAGCGGGTTCCCGACCAGCTCGCATTGCGCGGCCGGCGTCGCCGGCGGCGCGGGCGAGTAGCCCTGCGCGGCCGAACCGACCAGGCAGAAGCTGCCCATGAAAGTTTCGACGCGGATCGTGCCGCTGATCGCCGTGCGCTCGAGCTGGCTGACGAGGTTGCGAACCGCCTCCAGCCGCGACGGCGCCATGGGCTGTTCGCCGAAGGGGACGGACAGCACCATCGGCCGCGGGCCGCCCGGGTTCGCGCCCTGCGCGGCCACGCGCTCGTTCGCCACGCGCCAGTTCTCGATCGCCTGGGCCAGCGACTCGTTCGACGCCGTGACGGCCTCGAATGCGCGCTCCGCCTGCCGCGTCGCGGCGAAGGACTGCCAATAGAGGACCGCGACGACGATGAGCGCGATCACGGCGGAACCCGTTGCCAGCATCCAGCCCCAGGGCTTCCGAGCCGGCGGTGGCGGCAGTGCCGGGTCCGCAGCGTCCGCCGATTCGGGCTCCCTGGGCCGCAGTTCCGAAAGGATCCGGTGCGTGTGGGCCTCGAGCGTCGAGACCATGAACCGGCGCAGTTCGACGCTCTGCTCCTTCAACAGGGCCTCGACCATGCTGCGCGTCCGCGGGTCGGCGCCCGGCGCCGCCTGTGCCTGCGCGGCAGCGGGCTCGCCATTCGCGGACTGCAGCGCGGACGGCTCGCCGTCGCGACGCTCGGGCAGCAGCTGCAGCTGGTAGAGCGCCTTGGTGACGTCGATCGGCCGTATCGACTTCGGCAACACGCCGACCGCGCCGGAGGCCCGCGCCTGCCCGCCGTAGATTTCGCCCTCCTGGGACGTGTACATCATGATGGGAATGGCCGCGAGCGACGGGTTGGCCTTGATCTCGCGCACCGCCTGCAGCCCGTCCATCCCCGGCATGAGATGGTCCATGAAGATGACGTCGGGATGGTGGTCGCGCAGGTAGTCGAGCGCGGACTCCGCCGAGTCCGCGGAATCCACCTCGATTCCGTATTTCTCCAGCAACCGGCTGAGTACGACCCTTGCGGACTTGGAGTCGTCCACCACCAGCGCGCGCTTGCCGGGCATACCCGCTCCTGCCACTCCCGTATGCACAGTCTAGCGCAGGATGCCGGCGTTTCACCGCCGTCCGCCGCATGGTCAGGCGGCAGGTGCGCGCATATCATGGGTGCAAGGGAACGGAATCGATGGAACCCGCCCGATGACGACCGATCCGACGACCCCGCTGCCCGACGCACTGCTCGCGAGCCTGGTCGAGTTCGCGCCGGACGCCCTGCTCGTGGTGGGCATGGACGGGAGGATCGTGTTCGCGAACCGGATGGCGGAGCAGATGTTCGGCTATGCGGCCAGCGAGCTGCGCGGATCCACGATCGAGCGGCTCATTCCGGAGCGCATCAAGAGCCTGCACGTCGAGCACCGGACGCGCTTCATGGCCCAACCGCGCATGCGCGAGATGGGCGCGACGGCCATCGACCTGGTCGCCGTGCGCAGGGACGGAGACGAATTCCCGGTGGAGATCCGCCTGTCGCCGTTCGGGACCGGCGACGGCCGGCTGGTCGCCGCCGCCGTGCGCGACGTCACCGACCGCCGGCACATGGTGCGCGTGCTGCACGCCGCGCAGACGGAAGCCGAGCGCGCGAACCTCGCCAAGACGCGGTTTCTGGCGACCGCCAGCCACGACCTGCGGCAGCCGCTGCAGACCCTGCAGCTGCTGAACGCCGCGCTGCGCCGGCGCGTCTCGGATGCGGAGGCCCGCGAGCTGCTGGCGCGCGAGCGCGAGGCCGTGGATGCGATGACGGGGCTCCTGAACTCGCTGCTGGACGTGAGCCGGCTGGAGGCGGCGAACATCCAGCCGCAGGTCGTGGAGTTCGGCGTCGAAAGCCTGTTCGACGCGCTGCGCAGCGAGTTCAGCGCGATTGCGGAAGCGCGCAACCTGGAGTTCTCGGTGACGGCGGTGGCGCGCGGACTCAGGACCGACCGCACGCTGCTGCGCCAGCTGCTCGAGAACCTGGTCGGCAATGCGATCAAGTACACCGAGACCGGCTCGGTGCGCCTGGCCTGCCAGCCGGACGGCGACGGCCTCGTCATCACCGTGACCGACACCGGCATCGGCATTCCCTCCGGAAGGCTCGACCGCATCTTCGACGAGTACTACCAGATCGGCCAGAGCGGCCATTACGGCGTCGGCCTCGGCCTCGCGATCGTCAAGCGCATCGCCGCACTGCTCGACCTCGGCATCGCGGTGGCATCCGAGCCCGGGCACGGCACGGAGTTCAGGGTCGGCATTCCCGCGGCGCTCGTCACGCAGGCGGCGAGGCCGGAACCGGCAGCGGCCGCGGCCGCGGCCGCGGCGACCATGACCTCGGCGTCCGGCGCGGTCATCCTGCTGGTGGAGGACGACGACGCCGTGCGCGGCGCGACCGAGTTGTACCTGCGCGCGATCGGTCACCGGCCGATCGCGACCGCCAGCCTGGCGGAGGCCGAAACCGCGCTGGCAGCCGGCGATCGCATGCCCGACCTGATCATCAGCGACTATCACCTCGGCGGCGGTGGAACAGGCGTGGACGCGATCGTTTCCGTCAGGAAGCAGCTGGGCCGGACCTTGCCTGCGCTGCTGCTCTCCGGCGACACGTCGACGGCGGTGCGCCAGCTCGCGGACCTGCCCGCCTGCCGCATCCTCAGCAAGCCGGTCGACGTCGAATTGCTGTCCAGCGCGATCGCCGGGTCGCTGTCCTGAGGGCCTCGGCAAGTACGTAGTCCGGACGCGCCGGACCGGTGCCTATAATCGGCGCCACGCCATGAAGAACGGTCAAGCCGAGCAGGAGTTCCGTGCGCTGCTCACGGCCGCGGTGGACGCGATCGTGATCATCGATCATCGTGGCGTGATCCGGACATTCAATCGCGCCGCCGAGGAGTTGTTCGGCTTCTCGGTGGCGGAAGCGGTCGGAGCCAACGTGTCCATGCTGATGCCTGAACCCCACCGCAGTGAGCACGACGGCCACCTGCGGCGCTATCTCGAGTCGGGCGAGGCGCACGTCGTGGGAATCGGCCGGGAAGTCGACGCCCAGCGCAAGGACGGCACCATCTTCCGCGCCTGGCTCTCGGTCGGCCGGGTCGATGGCGAGGATCCGCCGCGGTTCGTGGGTTTCCTGCACGACGTCACGGCGCGCCAGCGCGCCGAGGAGTACGAACGCCGCGCCGCGGAGCGCCTGGCTGAGGTCGCGCGGCTGGGCGCGATGGCGAGCATGGCGGCCTCCATCGCGCACGAGGTCAACCAGCCGCTCGCCGCGATCAGCACATACGCGCTCGCCTGCGAGCGGCTGCTCGGGCTGCCAAACGCCGACATCCCCGAGGTGCGCCGGGCGCTGCGGCAGATCGCCGAGCAGGCGCTGCGCGCCGGCGACAGCATCCGCAACATGCGCGAGCTGGTCCGCAAGGGCGTCAGGCCCGATGCCGCAGCGGGCGGCGATCCGGGGAGCGTTTCGCCGTGACCCGGGCAGGGGTGCTTCCCACCGTCTTCGTGGTGGATGACGACGAGGGCGTGCGCAGCGCGCTCGCGCTGCTCCTGAAGTCGATGGGCCAGCCCGCCGCGACCTACGCATCGGCCGCGGACTTCCTCGCGGACTACGACGCGGAGCGGCCTGGCTGCGCGCTGCTCGACGTGCGCATGCCGGGCATGAGCGGCCTCGAACTGCAGGACGAGCTCAAT
>DATBMQ010000281.1:0-2421 GCA_036554765.1 Steroidobacteraceae bacterium
CCCGTCAGCACGTTGATCACGCCCGCGGGAAAATCCGACGCCTGCAGCACCTCGGCGAAGCTGATCGCGGACAGCGGCAGCGACTGCGAGGCGAGCACCACGCAGGTGTTGCCGCCCGCGACCGCGGGCGCGACGTTCGACACCAGCCCGAGCAGGCCGCTCTTTTCCGGCGCAATGATCGCCACGACCCCGGTCGGCTCGAGCACCGAGAAGTTGAAGTGCGAGCTGGCAACCGGATTCACCGTGCTGAACACCTGCTGGTACTTGTCGGCCCAGCCGGCGTAATAGACCAGCCGGTCGATCGCCGCCGTCACCTCGGCCGCGGCGCGGGCCTTTGCGACACCCTGCAGCACCAGCTCGGCCGTGAACTGCGCGGACCGGCCCTCGAGCATCTCCGCGGCGCGGTACAGCACCTGGCCCCGCAGGTAGGGACTGCTGCCGGCCCAGGCGGCCAGCGCGCCGCGCGCCGCGACCACGGCGTCGCGGAAATCCTTGCGGCTGGCGCGGCAGACGTTGGCGATCACCGGGCCCTTCGCGCGCTGCAGCGGAAAGTAGCGGCCCGATTCGCTGCGCGGGAACTTGCCGTCGACGTAGAGCTTGTAGGTCTTGGCCACCGGCACGCGGGCGGCTTTCTGGCGGGCCATCAGGAGAGCTCCACGTAGGCGTCGAGGCCGTGCAGGCCGCCCTCGCGGCCGACGCCGCTTTCCTTGTAGCCGCCGAACGGCGCACTGGGATCGAACTTGTTGAAGGTGTTCGCCCAGGCGACGCCGGCCCGCAACGCGCGCGTCATCTTGAATATCTTCGCGCCCTTGTCGGTCCAGACGCCGCCCGACAGGCCGTACGGCGTGTTGTTGGCCTTGTCGAGCGCCTCCTCGAAGCTGCGGAAGGTCTGGATCGCGAGCACCGGCCCGAAGATTTCCTCCTGCACCACGCGATTGGACTGCGCCACCCCGCTGAACAGCGTCGGCCGGCACCAGTAGCCGGTGCCCGGCAGCGGGCAGGAGCTCTGGTACATCTCGCCGCCCTCCGCCTTGCCGATGGCGAGGTACTGCTCGATCTTCTCGAGCTGCGCGGCGGAGTTGATCGCGCCGATGTCGGTGTTCTTGTCGAGCGGGTCGCCGACGATGAGCGTCTCCATCCGTTCCTTCAGTTTGGCGATCACTTCCGCAGCCACCGATTCCTGCACCAGCAGGCGCGAGCCCGCGCAGCAGACGTGGCCCTGGTTGAAGAAGATGCCGTTGACGATGCCCTCCACGGCCTGGTCGATGGCGGCGTCGGCGAACACGATGTTGGCCGCCTTGCCGCCGAGCTCGAGCGTGTAGTGCTTCCCGGTGCCGGCGAGCCGCCGCATGATCAGCCGGCCCACCTCGGTCGAGCCGGTGAACGCGATCTTGTCGACGCCGGGATGGTCGACGAGCGCGGCGCCGGTTTCGCCGGCGCCGGTGACGACGTTGACCACGCCCGGCGGGAGATCCACGTCGCGCATCAGCTCGGCGAGCTTGAGCGCGGTCAGCGGCGTCGTTTCCGCCGGCTTCAGCACCACCGTGTTGCCGCAGGCGAGCGCCGGCGCGATCTTCCACGCCGCCATCAGCAGCGGGAAGTTCCACGGGATGATCTGGCCGGCCACGCCCAGCGGCGACGCGCGCCTGCCGGGGAATGCGTACTCGAGCTTGTCGGCCCAGCCGGCGTAGTAGAAGAAGTGTGCGGCGGCCAGCGGCACGTCTACGTCGCGCGACTCGCGGATCGGCTTGCCACCGTCCAGCGACTCGATGACGGCGAACTCCCGGGCGCGCTCCTGCAGCATGCGCGCGATGCGGTAGAGGTACTTCCCGCGCGCGGCGGGCGCGAGCTTCGACCAGCTGCGCTCGTAGGCCTGGCGCGCGGCGGCGACCGCGCGATCCACGTCCTGGCGGTCGGCGCGGGCTACGCGCGCCAGCACCTTCTCGGTGGCCGGATTGATCGAGTCGAGGTACTTGCGCGCGCGCGGGGCGACGAACTGCCCGCCGATGAACAGCTCGTACTGCCGGTCGACGCGGGCGTGATCGGTGCTCTCGGGCGCCGGCGCGTACTTCCAGTCGGTGTCGAATCGCAGCTTCGGTTCCGGGATGGCCATGTTCAGTCCCTGGAGAAGTAGTCAGCCGACTGGTAGGCGCCGGTCGCCTGCTTCTCGAGTTGCATCAGGATGTCGTTCACCAGGCTGCTGGCACCGAACCGGAACAGCTCCGGCGTGAGCCAGTCCTGGCCCAGCGTCTCGCGCAGCATGACCAGGTACTGCAGCGACAGCTTCGCCCTGGCGATGCCGCCCGCCGGCTTCATGCCGACGCGGCGCCCGGTCGCATGATAGTAGTCCCGGATGGCCTGCAGCATCACGAGCGTGACCGGCAGCGTCGCGGCGGGCTGGACCTTGCCGGTCGAGGTCTT
>DATBMQ010000191.1:0-3087 GCA_036554765.1 Steroidobacteraceae bacterium
GGGTCGTGTCGGTCGAGATGTTCGAGCACCTGCGCAATTGGCGTGCCGCGTTCGCGCGCGTGCACGGCTGGCTGGTGCCGGGCGGGCGGTTCTTCATGCACGTGTTCTGCCATCGCAGCACGCCTTACCTGTTCCTGGACCGCGGGCCGTCGGACTGGATGGGCCGGCACTTCTTCTCCGGCGGGATGATGCCCTCCGACGACCTGGCGCTGCGCTTCCAGGACCCGCTTTCGCTGCTCGCACGCTGGCGCTGGGACGGGCGCCATTACGAGCGCACCGCGAATGCCTGGCTCGCCAACCTCGATGCGCGCCGCAGGGAGGCTCTGCCGGTGCTCGCGCGCACCTACGGCGAGGCGCAGGCCGCGCAATGGCTGCAGCGCTGGCGCGTCTTCTTCATGGCCTGCGCCGAGCTCTTTGGCTTCCGCGGCGGCCAGGAATGGTGGGTGTCCCATTACCTCTTCGAGCGCCCGGCGCGCTGACCGGAGGCACCGTCCATGCCCGCCATGACGATCATCGCCAACGCCCTGCTGTTCCAGCTCGGCTGGTTCGCGGCCGTGCTGGGCGCGGCCGGCGACCTGCCGTGGATCGGCGTGCTAGCCGCGGCATTCATCGCGGCCGTGCATCTCGTGCGCGCCGGGCGGCCGCTGCCGGAGCTGGCGCTGCTGGCGCTGGCGGTCGTGGCAGGCGCCATCTTCGAGACGCTGATCGTGCAGGCCGGCTGGTTGCGCTTCGACGGCGGCATGCTGGTCGCGGGCACGGCGCCCGTCTGGATGGTCGCGCTGTGGGCCAACTTCGCGACCACGCTCAACGTGTCGATGCGGCTGCTGCGCTCGCGGCTGCTGGTCGCGGCACTGTTCGGTGCGATCGGGGCGCCGGCGGCCTATTACGCGGGCGGCAAGCTCGGCGCCGTCGAATTCATCGCGACCGGCCCCGCGCTCGCCGCGATTGCCGCCGGCTGGTTCGTCCTGTGCCCGCTGCTGTTCGTCGCCGCACGGCGTCTCGACGGATACGCGCCGCGATGAGCCCCGTCGCCGCCCTCTGGCTCTCGGCCCTGCCCGCCATCGCCGGTCTCGCGCTCGCGGCCTGGGCGGTCGCGACCGCGCGGCGCAACGCCGGACTGGTGGACGTATTCTGGTCGCTGTTCCTGCTGCTGGCGGCGGCGGTCTACGCGCTGCTGGCCGAACCGGGGCCGCGCGGCTGGCTCGCGCTCGCGCTCACGGCGGCCTGGGCACTGCGGCTCGCCGCCTATCTCGCCGCACGCAACTGGAACGCCCCGGAGGACCACCGCTACCGCGCGATCCGCGCACGCAACGAGCCGGGCTTTTCCTGGAAGAGCCTCTACCTCGTGTTCGGGCTGCAGGCGGTGCTCGCCTGGCTGATCTCGGCGCCGTTGGCAGCGGCGATCGCAAGCCGCGGCCCGCTCACCGCGCTCGACTGGGCGGGCGCCACGCTGGCCGCTTTCGGCATCGTCTACGAATCCCTCGCCGACCTGCAGCTCGCGCGCTTCAAGGCGGACCCGGCCCAGGCCGGGCGCGTGATGGATCGCGGTCTGTGGCGTTACAGCCGCCACCCGAACTACTTCGGCGAGTTTTGCGTCTGGTGGGGCCTCTACCTGGTTGCGGCGGGCTCCGGCGGCTGGTGGACCGCGTTCTCGCCACTGCTGATGTCGGTGCTGCTGCTGCGGATTTCCGGCGTCACCCTGCTCGAGAAGGACATCGGCGAACGCCGGCCTGCCTACCGCGACTACGTCCGGCGCACCCGCGCCTTCTTCCCCGGCCCGCTGCGGGAGTCCTGATGCGCCGGCTTGCCGCCCTCCTCCTGCTGCTCGCGGGAGCGCCAGCGTCGGCCACCACGGCCGGCCAGTGGGACTTTCGCGTGCTGCTCGACGGCCGCGAGATCGGCCGCCATCGCTACACGCTGCAGGGCGCGGGCGCGGGCGTCGAGCTGCGCAGCGAAGCGCAGTTCGACGTGCGCGTGCTGTTCATCAGCGCCTACCGCTACGTGCACGAAGCGGTCGAGCGCTGGCAGGACGGTTGCCTGCAATCGCTCGCCTCGCGCACCGTCACGAACGGCGAGCGCATCGCGGTGACCGCCGAGTCGCGCGGCGGCACGCTCAGCGTGCAGCGCCCGGAGGGGCGTGCCGAGTACCCGGGCTGCGTCCTGAGCTTCGCCTACTGGGACCCGCGCATCCTCGAGGCCGGGCGCCTGCTGAACAGCCAGACCGGCGAGCTCGTGCCCGTGCAGGTCACGCCGCGCGGGACCGAGACCGTGACCGTGCGCGGGCGCGCCACCGCCGCCACGCGCCATCGCCTCACCGGCCCGGATCTCACGATCGACCTCTGGTATGCCGACGGCCGCTGGGTCGCCCTCGAGGCGCTCACCGACGGCGGCCGCGTCCTCCGCTACGAACTCAACTGAAACTGGAGTCCCGATGACCCGCTGGCCGATCCTGACCGCCACACTGCTGCTCGCCGCCTGCCGCGGAGACGGGCTGCCGCCGCTCGCGCTCGCACAGGACGTGGACCTCGAGCGCTTCATGGGCGACTGGTACGTCATCGCCAACATCCCGACCTTCATCGAGAAGGGTGCGCACAACGCGGTGGAGTCCTACCGGCTCGCCGAGGACGGCACCATCGAAACGACCTTCACCTTCCGCGCGGATGCCTTCGACGGCAAGGAGAAGCGCTATACGCCGCGCGGCTTCGTGCGCGAACGGACCGGCAACGCGGTCTGGGGCATGCGGTTCGTCTGGCCGGTCAAGGCCGACTACCGCATCGCGTACGTCGACGACGACTACACGCTGACCGTCATCGGCCGGCAGGCGCGCGACTACGTCTGGATCATGGCGCGCGCACCCGCGATCCCGGACGCCGACTACGCGCGGATCCTCGCCTTCCTCGAGGCCCAGGGCTACGACGTGTCGAAGATCCGCAAGGTGCCGCAGCGCTGGGAGGCCGCATCGTGAAGGGCCCGCGCATCGGCCTCGCCCTGCGCCGCTGGTTCGACAGCGGCGCGGCGGTCGCGGCGGCTGCCGACGGCGACCGGCGCCGCATCGACTGGCCGCGCGTGGCGCCCTTCGTCCTGGTG